>JAUIHQ010000112.1 GCA_030432155.1 bacterium
GGACTTCAAACTGGCGGGCGGCTTCCTTCATCGAGAGATACTGCTCTTCACGAATGCCGTACTGAAGCCGGAGGGTGCCGGAACCATCTTCGCGAAGAAACAGATCCTGACGGATCCGTATGCAGCCGGAACACAGGAGGACAGTCGTCAGAATAAGTAAGGAAATTCGGCTCACGGAGATAACCTGCCCTCGTTGTTTGCCATGAAGATTCACCATGGCATGCCCGGGATTCAGGTGTCAATGCAGGAGGAAGCAACCGGCGGCGCGGTCTGCTTCGTCAAATACCGTTGGCCTGTTCGTATACATGCACCGGGTTGGACGACGGCGACACGGTGTGGAGCCTGATCCCTTCGTGTTTCTGCACGAAGTAGTCGAGATTCCACTGGGTATCGAACAGGGCGACCAGCTCACCCTCGATATCCCTGGCCAGCTTCACGCCCGATCCGAGGTAGGCATCGCCGAAATCCTTTTCCGACTTCCCGGCATCGAACCAGCGGATCAGGCTGAACGGCGATGGTTCAAGCCGGACCGAAGCACCGTATTCGGTTTCCATCCGGTAGGTGACCACTTCGAACTGAAGCTGTCCTACCGCGCCGAGCAGGGGATCGTTGGTTGCCGCATTCACGAGGTGAAATACCTGGATGACGCCCTCGTTGAGAAGCTGTTCAAGGCCGGCGCGGTACTGTTTGTATTTACCGGGATTGGGATTGCGTATGGTGGCAAACACTTCCGGCGGAAACCGCGGAATTTCATGGTACCGGATCGCAGGATCGGCGCTGAGGGTGTCGCCGATACGGAAGGAACGGTGGGCGACCAGCCCGACAATGTCGCCGGGATACGCTTTTTCCACCGTTTCCCGGCCCTGGGCAAAGAGTTTCTGGGGATAGGACAAGCGGATCGGTTTGCCGTTTTCCGGATCGGCGACCTGCATGTCCTTTTCAAACACGCCCGAACAGACCCGGATGAACGCCATGGTATCCCGGTGCTTGGGATTCATGTTGGCCTGCACCTTGAACACGAACGACGAAAAGGTCTCCCGGTCCGGCGGGATCTGTCCCCCCGCGGTCGAGCGGGCCTTGGGTTCGGAGCCGTAGGTCACGAAGTAATCGAGAAGGAGCTGGACCCCGAAATTGGTGATGGCGCTGCCGAAAAACACCGGCGTGCTCTTCCCGGCCGCCACCGATTCGGTATCGAAATCCTCTCCGGCCACCGAAAGCATTTCCACTTCCTGGCGCCATTCTTCGTAGTGGCCCGGCGGAAGCTGATCCTTCAACGTCTCATCGTCGATACCCGACACCGTAACCGGAGCCTTGTGGCTCCCGTGCTCGGTACGCTGAAACCGGAAAAGCTTCTGCTGGAGCCGGTCGTACCCACCTCGAAAGTCTTTCCCGCTGCCCAGCGGCCAGGTCACGGGAAACGCGCCGATGCCCAGCACCTTTTCCAGTTCGTCCAGCAGCATCAGGGGTTCCTGGGACGGCCGGTCCATTTTGTTGATGAAGGTGAAAATGGGAATGTTGCGAAGGCGGCAGATTTCGAACAGCTTGCGGGTCCGGTCCTCGATGCCCTTGGCCGCATCGATCACCATGACCACGCTGTCGACTGCGGTGAGCACCCGGTAGGTGTCTTCGGAGAAATCCTTGTGGCCGGGGGTATCCAGAAGGTTGATGCAATGGTCCCGGTAGTCGAATTGGAGCACGGTGGAGGAAATGGATATCCCGCGCTCCTTCTCCAGCTCCATCCAGTCCGAGGTCGCCGCACGCTGGTTCTTGCGAGTCCGCACCGAGCCGGCGAGGTGAATCGCCCCACCGTAGAGCAACAGCTTTTCGGTCAGGGTGGTTTTCCCCGCATCCGGATGGGAAATGATGGCAAACGTCCGGCGGCGCTTGATCTCGTTCTGTAGTTCCTGCTTTGACATGTGGCCGCACACGATACCGAAAACGGAACATTAGACAATGGAAAGGTTTCCGGCCATAGTGGCGGGCCATGCCGTCGATCCGCACATCATTGACCGAGGGACCCGTCGGCCGGAGGCTGATCCGGCTCACCATCCCGATGATCTGGGGCATCCTGACCACGATGCTTTTCTCGGTGGTGGATACCTATTTTATCGGCCGCCTCGGCCCCACCCCGCTGGCCGCCATCGGCTTCACGTTTCCGGTGGTGTTCCTGGTTACCGGGACCGCCATGGGGATGGGCATCGGGATGTCGTCGGTGGTTTCCCGGGCCGTGGGTGAGGGCCGTCACCGGAATGTTGCGGAACTGACCAGCCGGGGCCTGCTTCTGACCGCGTTGATCGTGCTGGGGTTCGTGACAGCGGGCCTCGTCCTGCACGATACACTTTTCCGCCTGCTCGGCGCTTCCGAGGAACTGATCCCGTTGATCCGGTCCTATATGATTCCGTGGTTCTGCGGGATCATCCTCCTGGTTATTCCCATGGTCGGGAACAGCGCCATCCGGGCCACCGGCGATACGTTCACACCAAGCCTGATCATGGTCCTGGCCGGCGTCGTCAATGTCATTCTCGACCCATTGCTCATCTTCGGGCTCGGACCTTTTCCGCGTCTCGAGCTGCAGGGAGCGGCCATCGCCACCATTCTTTCCTATTCCGTGACCTTTGTCGCCGGCGCGTGGATCCTGATCCGGCGGGAGAAGCTGATCCTGTTCGAGATCCCCGCGGTCAAGGAACTGCTCGATGCCTGGAGGCGGATTCTCTACATCGGGCTGCCCGCGGTGGGTACAAACCTGCTGGTACCCCTCGCCAACGGCATCATCACCCGCATCATGGCGGGCTACGGTCCGGACGCGGTGGCGGCATTCGGTGTCGGGGTGAGAATCGAATCCCTGACCATGGTCGGAAGTTTCGCTCTGTCCACCGCGATTGCTCCGTTTGCCGGGCAGAACTTCGGGGCCGGTCGACGGGACCGGGTCTGGGAAAGCATACGCTTCAGTTTCCGCTATTGCCTGGCCGTCAGCACGGTTCTATGGGTCATCCTCGCCATCGGTTCACGTCCAATCGCCGGGTTGTTCACCGACGACCCGGTGATCGTGGATATCATCCGACCGTTCCTCCTCATGGTGCCGCTGAGTTACAGCGGATTCGGATTCATGCTGCAGGTGGCGGCCACCTTCAATGCCGCGAACCGGCCGAAATATTCGGTATGGCTGTTTCTATCGCGATTGTTCGTGTTTACGGTACCGCTTGCGCTTCTCGGCTCCTACCTTGCGGGCATTCCCGGGGTCTTCGCGGCCATGTTCATCGGAAATGTCGGTTCGGGTACGCTGGCATGGATCCTCGCCTGCAGGAAGCTGCGCGCGACCTGACCGAAGGGGGTCGCCTGATCAGACATCTTCTTCAACTTCGCCCATGATCCGGTCAAGGGCGGCCTGGATCAAAACGACGTCGGCGCTGATGCGTTTGAACTTTTGACGATCATGCTCAACCACCCGCTGCAGCTCCTGGATGCGTTCGTTGAAGGCGCGAAGCGTTTCACTCAACTCAACGCGGCTCTCGCTTCCGTCGATATCACTGTGCTGCTCGATGTCTTCCAACCCCGGCACCTGGATCTCACTTTTGCAGTCAGGACAGGTGATGATGTAGCCGGCCCCCCGCTCATCAATGGCAAGGCTCTTGCCGCATTCAGGGCACTCGAAAATGATATCCGAAGGATTGATCTCACTTGAAATGTCGGCCTGCTCATTCACAACACAAATCTCCTTCCATTCATGATTATACCCGAAAGGGCAAAACTTGTGCAATGCGGGACGGTGGGGTTTATTGGGTTGAGTCGAATGGTGGCTGAAACCTGTTTATGAGGTTTCGGGTGTCGGGTTTCAGGTTTCAGGATTCAGGATTTCTATGAGACTGGAGATGGGGTCGTCGCGGGATGAGACAAGTCTGAAGCCTGAACCCTGAAACCCGACACCTGACACCTTCCAATACAAGTACCGGATCACGTTCGGCACTCCCTAGTCTCCGACTACGGCTTCGCGTTGTCGGCAAGGGCAATCCACGCGCTGAGATATGCATTCTGGGGCAGCCAGTACTCACGACTGTCCCAGGAATGCCCCCAATACGGGAGGTGATCCGGGCCTCGTCCGATGATGCCGTTGGGAATGCCTCCGGTAAAACGGCCGGTACCGAGATCAGGCGCGACGCCGGGGGGGTGATCCCGGCCGAGACCGTCAATCATGCAATACCCAAACGGGTTGTTGCCGGCAATCCAGTCGAACTGGCGGCGGGCAATGGCGGGCAGACGATCATCGGGCATCACCCGGTTCAACTCTTCCGTGACCACGGCCAGCGCCATCAGGTCGGCATTCAGGCCATGGTCCCGCACCCAGGCGCCGCGATGGCTGAAGGGTACGACGTCAAACCTTCCCTCACCCGCGGGTTCCAGGCCGCAAGCAAACTGACCGTAGGGTGACATCGAGGACATCCCGACCAGGTAGCCATCACGAAAGGCGGCCAGGGCCTGGCGCAACGGTCCCGCCAGAGGATCGTCCTCGTCCAGCTCCTGCAGCAGCAGGATCGGTGCGAGATACATGCCGATGGCATGAAACACCTTGTACTGCTGGGGGGAGAAGGTTGTCTCGGACTCATCCGCAAAGAAATCGCCGTATACACGCCCGCCGTTCACCCGGCCGGCCGGAAGCTGACGCTTCAGCAGGACTTCGATGTCGGTGCGGGCCCGCCGAAGCAGGTCGGGGTCGGGATCAAATCGATAGATTTCAAGGGCGGCCCAGGCGCGGTTGCCCAGGTCGGCGGAACGGGTCACCGGCAGATCGGCGATCGTCGCGAATGCGGAAAGGGCGGATGCACGGTGCGCACGCGCCTGCACGGTTTCACCGATTGATGCTGCGGTCTGTGCCGACCGGGCCATGGCCGCGGCGTAGGTCGCCAGGTACTCAAACGAGAACCGGTCTTCCAGTGCCCGGGGCAACGGATCTTCGGAGGGGCGCAGCTCGATCGGCGAGATCACACCGGATGATTCATCGGCCGGGCGCACCGAGGCATAGACCGTTCCATCCGGCTTCTGGACCGCCAGGCACCAGTCCACGGCCCACGCCCATTCCGCCCGCCAATCCGTATTCTCCGGGAATGCCTCCACCACCCGGCTTATGCACCACAACACATGCGGCATCGACCACATACGGACTGCGTAATCACCCGATGCATCATGATATCCTCCGCGAACCGGATCCTGCAGGTGACAGGTTTCACCGCACCGCATGTGCCGGAAAAAATTGAGCTGGGATGGAAGGACAGCCCCGGTCAGGACATCATCCGCCACGGGAATCCGAAGGTTCTCTTCCCATGCCGGATACCCGAGCGTTGCCTCGGCAACAAACACTCCTTCCGCTTCAGCCTCCGGCCCGTTCCATTCGAACCACGAACTGTGCCACAACACGGATGTACCGGGCGAAATTGTATCGGTCCGGCCTTGAGCACCATACGCGACATGCATCGGTTCGATTGTTGCAGATGCAGGATAAAGACGGAACACAACCTCAACCCGCTCTCCCACCGGAGAACCGATTCGATTGTACCCGGTAAACACCTCGCGATCGTCCGCCGGTTCAAACGCCAACGGATCTCCGGCTTCATCGAGAATACCCTGTAACAGGTCAAGCGTGTGTCCTGCCGGTTGAAGATCATCCGCCGTATCCAGAAAGCCGGGTAGCGTTGCCACAAACCATGCGCTGCCTTCTCCGTAGTCATGAACGGTCAAAGCGGCCACCCGGCCGGTCACCACGGTGGCGGTTGCGGTATCGGATGGCCTGACCACATACCGGTCGTACGAGGCAACCACCCGGGCGCCTGCCGGCTCAGTGATCCACGCGGAATCCGAGCCCGGACCGAAATCGATCCGGTTGGTGATCCCGGCAAAGGACGGTCGGCCGGATTCAATCTCGGCAAACCGGAACAGATCGTCGCCGGCATGGCTGACCGCCGTGCCGTAGGGATCGATGGAAAGGGGCTGGAGGCCGAACATGGCGGCGAACGGCCAGACCCGTTCCCATTGGCCGGCATACCGTCCGACTTCGTGAATCCCCACAAGCTGGCCGCCCCTCTTGACAAACGCATCCAGCACCTCCCGTGTTTCCGGCATGATGGCGAAGGTATTCAACAGGATGACGCTATTTGCCCCATCCAGATCGGAGAGTCGAAATTCAAACAGGGGAATGGACTGTACGGCGGCCTCCACGCCGGCTTCGGCCAAGCGGGCGGTCAGCAGGTTCACCTGGCGGCGGTAATGGTAAGGTCCGCCGGTAAAGGGAGCGGTTTCGGCGAAGGCCAGGTTGTCTTCCGCCAGAAGGACCCGCACAGGGGTCGCCTCGAGCTTCGCCACCATACATGAGACAACACACATGGCGGCCCATCGGATTGTCGAGGTCATGCGTTTGGGCATTCCCTTTCCTTCCTGTTTACTCGGCGGCATCGAGCCGCGGGTGTCAACGCGCCGGGATTGGTGCGCTGTAATCGACATCATCAGCCGACACGGGTACAGGACCTTCTTCCGGCCCGGGCAGCGCGACTTCCGTCTGCACATTTTCTTCCAACTGCATGGCCGGCGGCGGCAGGGCAATCGGTTCCGGCATGGGCCCTGCGTCTTCCGGTTCCTCCGGTACATACACATCCTCTTCGCCCGGGACCTGGAAAAGTTCGATGGAACGAGTGCCGTCTTCCGCTTCAGGATTCACTGCATTGTCCGGCATTCGGATATCCATACTGTCCGGGCCATTGCCGATGAGATCGACAGACAGATCGCGGACAAACGGCTTGGGCCGGTTTTCCTCCCAATTGGCGATGTACCGGCGCTTCTCCGTATCGGTCATGCGGCTGAATTCGCTGTCCGACCAACCGGTAGGCCAGTCGCG
Organism: bacterium; assembly: GCA_030432155.1. Lineage (GTDB taxonomy): Bacteria > Verrucomicrobiota > Kiritimatiellia > CAIVKH01 > CAIVKH01 > JAUIHQ01. The sequence goes on from JAUIHQ010000112.1 coordinate 6,881, forward strand.
CTGCCGGGCATTGCCGGAACTGAACAGACGCTTCGACTCGGCCCGGGCTTCGGCCGGGGTCATCAACACGTATGGGGTGATGAGAACAACCAGCTCGGTGCGCTCCTCGGTGTTGGACTTGAATCGGAACAGATTCCCCAGCACCGGGATATCGCCGAGGAACGGGACCTGGGTGGAGGATTTCTGGTTACGGTTCAGCACGAGACCGCCAAGGACGATGGTTTCCCGGTCCTGCACCGCGATCTGGGCGCTGAGCTCGCGCTTGGTGATTTCGGGTACACGATTCCCGTCAATCAGGACCTCGCCCGCCACGTCATCCGCGGTCTGTTTGATCTCCATGACCACGAAACGCTGGGGATTGATCCGCGGCGTCACGGTGAGGTTGATGCCGATGTCACGGTACTCGTAACTCGACCGGATGGACCCGCCGTCGGTGGTACTGGTGGTGGTCACCACCGGGCGCTGGGTGCTGGCGGTGATCTGGGCCTCGGTATTGTCGGTGGTGACGATCACCGGGGTGGAGAGCACGCGGGAGTTCCGGGAGTTCTGCACCAGCCGTACCACGGCATCGAGGTTCAGGTCAAAGAACGTGAAGTAGTAGGTGAGGCCGCTGGCCAGCCCGAAGTTCTCGCCGACGTTCTCGGCGTCGATCGGCTGGGTGCCGGTGTTGCCGGTACCGCCGCCGAACGCAGCGACCGGTTCGCGGATCGTCAACCCGCCGGCCGGGCCGCGGGTCGACTCGTTATAGGCAACCAGCGAACGCTGAAGCCAGTCCACACCGGACTGAATGTCATCGCTGAGGCTGACCTCGACAATCACCGCCTCGATCACGACCTGGGCCAGCATGATATCAAGATTCAAAATGATATCCTCCAGCGCGTTGAGGTCGGACAAACGGCCCATCAGGAGCAGGGAGTTGGTCCGGCTGTCGGCAAGAATCTTGGTGTTCGGCGAGAGTCGCCCGATGGTTGCCTTTTCATCCGTAGCGGATTCAACGGTACGCTGCTGGGTCCGGGCGCGAATGAAATCGCGCAGGGCCTGGCTGCGGGGATCCCCGGCCTCTTCGGTATCGCCCGCGGCGGCTCCGGCCGGCGCACCGGTATCGCTTTCCTCCGACGCCGCACCGATGAATTCATTCAGGATGCCGGCGATGTCCTCGGCCTTGGCATATTCAAGCGCCACCACCCGCACGGAAATCTCCGGCTCCACCGGACGATCGAGTACGGCCACGATCTTATCGAAAAAGGCGAAATTTTCGGCGCGCGAAATCACGAACAGGATGTTGGTCCGTTCATCCGCGATGATCCGGACCTTGCCCTGGATGATGCCCCGCTCGGCCAGGGCGAGGGCGGAGTCGATCTCGCTCCCCGCCTGCTGCTGGGCAGCCTGGGCCTGGCGAGCCCGGATCACGCCCGGAGGCGTGGGGATGTTGGACTGTACCGGCGTGGCCGGCGCAATCTGGGGCTTATCCTCTTCGGCCTGGGAATCCGCGATCAACTCATTGAGCCGGCCGGCAATCTCCGAAGCCTTGGCGTAGCGAATTTCGTAGATGCGGGTTTCAATTTTCGATTCCACCGGTTGGTCGATGAAGTCGAGGATTTCCGTCACCCGGGCAAGATTGGCCTCGGTGTCGGTGATCAGCATGCTGTTGGCCCGCTCGAGAGGCTGGATCTTTCCATACCCATGGAGGAAGCCCTGAATGATGGCCTGCACTTCGGCCAGCTCGATATATTTCAGGGTGAAGATCTGAGAGATCAGTTGATCGGAATCGCGAAACGGCGCATCGGGATCGCGTGAGAAGGAGATTTCCATACCTTCCTGGCGGGCCTGGGCAATCTGGACAACCTTGAGGAACTTGTCGCCCATCGGCACAAGGGCGATGTTGTTCATCGCCAGCACGGCCTCGATTGCTTCCAACGCCTCGCTGGAAGTCAGGCGGGTCTGGCTCTTCAGGGTGACGGTGGCATTGACGCCCGGCGCTTTGATCAGGGTGCGGCCGCGGAGATCGGCAACAAATTCAAGGACCTGGTCCAGCGGGGAATCCCGGAAATTGAGCAGAATGAGGCGCTCACCGCCCCGGGTATCCGACGCGGATGGCGACGGAGGCGCGGAAGGACGGGGCGTACCGGACGGTGACGGCGGCACCGGCAGGGAGGGAAGCTGGGCGGATACCGTACTGCCGCCCAGGAATATCAGGGCGGTCAACAGCGACATCGGCCGCGCGATCCGCCGAATCCATTTCGATTGCATCATCATGCCTCTGGCTCCTTCCTCACATCCGTTCTACCCTTCCGAGCCCGTTTCGTCCACGGTCCCGCGGGTGAAAGCAAAATAAATGGTAAACGTACCTTTCAGGCGCTGGGAACCGGACACCGGGTTGATGCTGAGCTGCCGCATATCCAGGGTCGCGCCCTGGATCTGGACCGCATAGAGCATCCGCACCAGCGGTTCCAGCTCTGATTCCCATGCGCAATTGATGGCGACTTCATGCAGGTCGCCGATAACCTCTTCATTCCCGGCCTCGTTACGGGTCAGGGCCACACGGTTGTCCCGGGCCAGCCGCTCGATACGCCGAAGCAGCTCGGCGGTCACCGCCTCGTCGGTGCCGTACGACGGCAATTCGTTCATGAGAGTGCCCAGGCGCTCCTGGTACTCCGGGCGCTTGGCCAGGTTCTTGCGGGCGAAATTCATATCCCGCTCCAGCCGCTCGCGAGCCGTGACCGCCTCGCGCCACTTGGAAATCATCGGCATGCCGAACAGGTAGCTCAGACCGACAATCAGGACGAGGACGATCAGCAGAAGTGCGTTGCGGTCACGGGAGGTAAAGATCATGACTCATCCCCCCCGGGCTGGGGTTCCGCCGGCCGGGTGCTGAGGACCGCAGTCACCGAGAAGGTCGAACGAGGGCGGCCCCCGCTGACCCGTTGACTGACCGCATCGGGCCGGATCTCGGCAAACAGGTTGGTGGCTTTCTCCAGACTGGAGAAGAAGGTGTAGATCGGCTCGCTGGTGCCGGCTTCACCCCGGATACGGACTTCCTCGTCTTTCCGGTAATTAAACTGGCTTAGATCCACGCCGTTGGGGAGCTGGGCGGATATTTCACGCAGACATTCCAGGCTTGAATAGTCCCGGCTGCCGTAACGCTCAAGGGATTCAACCTTGCGCTGAAGCTCCCGAACCTCATCGACTTCGGTCTGAAGCTGGCTGAAGGAAGCCTCGGCATCGGCGAGAAGGGAACGTTGCCGGCTGGAGAGAAAACCAAGGGTTCCGATAACCGCCAGCCAGATCCCAAGCATGATCCCGCCGGCCACCAGCGCGGTCTTCTGGTGCTTCTTCGATTCGATGGTCGATGTCCAGCCCGGAGGAGCGAGGTCGACCCGGGGTTCATAGTCCGTGGCCGCCATCCGGTCGGCCAGTCCCTCGCTCAGCGGCGGCAGCTCACGGAGCTGGTGACCCTCCACCGATGCGGCCGGGCAGACATTCTGCATCGCGTCCGCCAGGTTCGAAGGCGTTTCCTGCCGGCTCCAGATATGGACATGGGACGTTTCGGCCGGACCCCACTGCCCTTCCATCGTGGTGAGAGCAAATTCGATTTCCTCGGCAATTTCGGCGGAACCTTCCTTGCCCGCGGGATCGAGGGTGGCATCCAGAGAACAAAAGACATAGGGGATCCCGAGCCGGGTGATGATCACTTCCATGCAATGGTCATCGATGATGATGAACATTTCCTGTCCCGACCGCTCGACCCGTCCCTCGCGCTCAAGCAGGTGCCACCAGCCCATGACCTCGACATCAACGTGGGCGGGCTGAAGTCCGGCCCCCGCGAACAGGTCGCCCAGGTGATCCACCTGCTCATGGTGGACGGCCGCAACGAGAACACTGGACTGATCCTCGGCGGTCTCGAATCGTTCGAGGGAGGTGTACATCTGATCCACCGGAAACGGTGAAAACTTGTCCGCCTGCAGCTCCGCCATGCCGTGCAGCTCGCCGATATCGGTGGTGGGAAACC
>JAUIHQ010000113.1 GCA_030432155.1 bacterium
GTCTACCTGGCGGATCTGGCGGACTACAAGGGGATGAACGAGGTTTTCAAGGGACGTTTCGGCGCCAACCCGCCGGTTCGGACGACGGTCGCCACCTACGGCGGTGTCCCAGCCACATACGGAGGTCTATCATGAAGCTTCTCGAACGCATACTACTGGCTGTGGATTTTGGCGAACTGATGGATGTGACCCTGGATCAAGCCCGGCATGACGAGGCAACCGTCAGCATCAATTTTCGTGCCCGCGCGGGCGCTGAACCGCCCGACCCGGGCTATCCGGCCATTACGGATCAGCACCGAGCCGTTTTCGATGATGTCGTGGTCGGGTGAAATCCACACCCGTCCATTGGTAATAATGATATCCTCGTTCCCCATGTGTGCTGGCGGCCTCCGGTTTCCTTTTGTATTCTGTCACGAGCTCGGGTAGCTTGTATAGCGTCAAACCTACGACCACAACACAGGATCTGCTTAGCATGAATGGAAAAATCTGGATGGGAATCATCTTCGTCGCGGGAGGATTGATGACATCGGGCTGTCTCCCGGACCCCCAGGCCGAACGGGTCGAGGCCCAGCGGCGGCGCGAAGACATGCTGATGTTCGAAGAAGATATCCGCCGGATGAAAAGCCGGCTGGAGGAACTGGAACGGCAGATGGACATGATGAACGCTGATCTTCAGCGTGTATCAACCGACCAGAACCAGGTTATGCAGTCGCAAATGAAGGGCATCAACGCCACGCTCGACGACCTGAACCGCCGCATCCAGACCGTCGACCAGGCCCGCATCCAGGATCGCAAGGAAATCGTGGAAAGTCTCAGCGGGAAGATCGCAGGCATGATGACCCGAGCCGCGCCGGCGACCACTCGATCGAGCCGGCCGATCAGCAGCGAAGGCTATGAGCACACCGTCCAACCGGGTGAAACCCTCTCCGCGATCGCTTCGGCCTACAATGCACGCAGCTCGGATATCATCCAGGCCAACAACCTGCAGAATCCGAATGTGCTGCAGGTCGGGCAGGTCCTCTTCATCCCTGCGCCCTGATGAGCGTGACCGTTCATCTTCCCGGCGTCCTGCGGGAAGAAGGAGGGTTCACCGGCCCGCTGGAGCAACCCCCGGGAAGCATCCGCGCAATTCTGCGGGCCCTTACCCGGTCCTACCCTGCGATCGCTCCCGATCTTGTAGATGGAGACGGGCAACCCCGGACATTCGTGACCGCATTTCTCAACGGCGAAAACATACGCTATCTTAAGGGGTGGGAAACCGAGGCGGGCGACCACGACGAGCTGACGTTCACCCTCTCGATTCGTCCCCGCCGACCGGGTATCGGATCATGAGCACAGGAACGACCCAACCGCTGAGCCGGGAAGAAGCGGCGCGCTACAGCCGGCACCTCACACTGCCCGGCTTCGGCGCGGAAGGCCAGGCCCGCCTGAAAGCCGGGCGGATGCTGATCATCGGAGCCGGCGGGCTGGGCTCCCCCGCCGCCCTCTATCTCGCGGCCGCGGGCGTCGGCACACTCGGCATGGCCGACCCCGACGTGGTCGATGTGTCCAACCTGCAGCGGCAGATCCTTCACGACACCGGTCATGCCGGCGCCCCGAAAATCGATTCCGCGGCAAAGCGGCTGCGGGCGCTCAACCCCGGTATCGAGATCGTCGAACACCGGGAGGCCGTGGATGCATCAAACGCCCTCGACCTGCTCAAGAACTACGACATCATTCTCGACGGCTCGGACAACTTCGTGACCCGGTACCTGGTGAACGATGCCTGCGTCCTGCTCAACAAGCCGCTGGTGCACGGCAGCATCTTCCGGTTCGAGGGCGTGGCGTCGGTCTTCCACCTTCATGACGGACCGTGTTACCGCTGCCTGTATCCATCGCCGCCCGCGGCCGATGCCGTACCCGACTGCGCCACCGGCGGCGTCCTCGGGGTGCTGCCCGGGGTAATCGGAACGATCCAGGCTACCGAGGCGATCAAGATCGCCGCAGGGATCGGCGTGACCCTCTCCGGCCGGGTCCTGCTGTATGATGCCTTGACGATGCGGTTCCGGGAGATGACATTGACCCGCGACCCGGCCTGCCCGGTCTGCGGCGAACACCCGACGATCACCCGGCTGGAACCTATTGAGATGCAAACTTGCACAACCGGCCGAAGCGAAACCGGCCACGAGGACACCATGGAAAACATACATCCCGTCGACTTGAAAAAAGAAATGAATGAAGGACGCGACCTGCTGCTGCTCGACGTCCGCGAACCGCACGAGATTCAGATCGGCAAACTGCCTGACGCCGTCGAGATTCCCCTCGGCCAGCTTCCCGAACGTTTCGCCGAACTCCCGCGCGACCGCGACACTGTGGTCTACTGCCGGTCCGGCGGGCGAAGCGCCAAGGCCGTACAATTTCTCATGAATCAGGGCTTCCCCAAGGTCCGGAACCTCGCCGGCGGCACCCTCGCCTGGTCCGATCACGTCGACCCATCCCTGCCCAAGTATTAGAGCGGCTTCAAAAATGTCGTAGCCGCTCATCTCGTACTCGTGCACATACTCGTACACGCGATCCCCCGATCCGTGTGATAAGTAGGTGTACGAGTAAGATCGAAGCCGCCAATGTAAAGCATACGGATTTATTTAAACCGCCCTAACCGGCAAGCCCTCCCGGGTGCACGACAAACGATGATGTGCGACCGCCTGTACCGGTACGCATATTCTCGCCTTTTCTACTTGCAAATATATGCGAAATTTAATATCTACTAATTCGGTCGGGATTGAGGACATTGGCTCGGCCACCTGACGATTTGAACGATGCTGGTTGAAAAACCACTCGCGCCAGGGAGGTGATGGGAGATGTGGTGAGCAATCATCGCATCTCCCATTGCTTTTCCGCCATTTCCAATCATTGGAATGTCGCGATAGATTTTTTCCAATGCCTGGAAACATCGAGATCTGTCGGAACAGCCGCTTTTCGACGCACGAAGCGCACCCGGCCCTTCATCCTTCCACATTCATACATCCCACTTCGGAGGAAGATGGCTGGACCGCTCCTACCCGCCAAGCTCCGGCGGGGCGCAGGCGGCGCGATACAGGACCTCCCCGGCTTTGGGAATCACCAGTATGCCTTCGTCCTCCCCGTTCCGGAAGGCATCGGGATCGATGGACGAAGGATCCATGTAGCCCAGGTTCAGGCGCCGGCAATCGTCGGGGGAGATCCGGGAGGCGAGGATCACCTCGACCCGCGGGCTCTCCACCCCGTCCTCGAACGTACCGATCCCCTTCACGTGGGTTGAGTGTGCGAGCACCCCCCACGGTTCATCCCGGAACCGGCTCCATTGCTTGAGAAAGTAATCGCGGGTGTGGTAACCGATCTCAAATACCTTTTTCCCATGGGCCACCGACACTTCCTGGAGATGCGGAGCGTAGATGATCACCCGGCCGCCGGCCGCCACCACCGGCTCCACCTTGTACATGCATTTTCCCGCGGTCCACAATTCGTCGTACATCGGCGGGCAGCACGAGACGACCGTGTCAAACAACCGGTCGGGTCGCTGTACATGCACCTCCGCTGAACGGTCGGCCGCCTTCGACCATGCCTCCTCCACCGGACCGGCGAAGGCGGCATCAAGCCCGTCCCGTGTGACCACCATGCAAAGCGCCGAACGTTCGGCGGGAATCATCGAGGCCGCGCGGTCGATCACCGCCCGCACCGGGGTATGCTTCACGCCAATGATACGGGGATTCGTGATCACCGCTCCCAGCCAATGGAAAAAATTCAAAACATCCGGCCCGCTGATCCCCGGAAAGAAATATTTGTTCCCGCCGGAGAAACCGACCACCTCGTGCGGAAACACCGGACCGATCACCGCGAGGTGATCGTAGGCTTCAACAACCCGGTTGACCTGGACACCAAGATCCATGCGGAACCGGCCCTCGGTCAGCCCGCCTAGTTCCTCCGCCGTGATGCGTCCAATGGTCGTCAGATGGTCCGGATCATCCCAGCGGTGATTCAGCAGCTTCACATCCCGGAACATCCCCGCCCTCTCCTCCCCGGTGATGCCGAGATGCTCGAGGATCGATTTCTCCGACAGGGCGGTGTGGGTACCCAGCGCGATCATCACGTCCACCGCGGCAGCTTCTTCGAGTAGCGCCGGAACAAGTTCGTGAAAGACCGCGGCCAGGGGACAGGTACGGGTCCGGTCCGGAACCACCAGCAGGATTCGCTTGCCGGACGGGTCGATATGACGACGGAAATCGTCGCAGGCGGCGCGGATCCTGTGCTCCTGATTCATGGGGCGTATCATGGAGAAAAACCGCCCCATGTCAACGAAATTCGCCTTCTCAATCGATTGAGCTTGACTTTCCGCCGGCGCCTGCCGAGGATGCCCGACCATGAAGGAAAGCAAAAAAGACTCCCTGTTCGATATCCGGGGCCGGGTAGCGGTGGTTACCGGCGGAGGCGGCGTGTTGATGAGCGCGATGGCGCGTGAGTTGGGCCGCCGGGGCGTCCGGGTGGTCATCGGAACCCGCAGCGAGGAAAGCGCCTGCCCGGTGGTCGAATCCATCCGGGACGAGGGCGGCGAGGCGATGAGTGTTCAGATGGACGTTACCGACCGGGCCGGCATCAAGCGCGCGGCCGATGAGGTGTTGCAGGCCTGGGGACAGGTCGATATTCTGATCAACGGAGCAGGCGGCAATCGTAAAGACGCCACCGCGTTCGGGGATCTGTCCTTCTTCGACCTGCCGGAGGAGGCTCTCCTCGGGGTGCTGGATGTCAACCTTCTCGGCTCGATCATCCCCAGCCAGGAATTCGGGCGCATCATGGCTCGCCGGAAGGAAGGCGTGATCGTAAATATCTCATCAATGAGCGCGTACCGCCCCCTGACCCGCGTGATCGGTTATTCCGCGGCGAAGGCGGCCGTCAACAACTTCACCCAGTGGCTTGCGGTCTACATGGCGACGCAGTGCGATCCCTTGATCCGGGTAAACGCCATCGCCCCCGGTTTTTTTGAAACCGACCAGAACCGGTTCCTTCTGCGCGAGGAAGCGACCGGCGCCTTGTCGCAGCGGGGACAACAGATCATCGACCACACCCCGGCCGGCCGTTTCGGCGCACCGGAGGATCTGATCAGTACGCTGATCTGGCTGGTGTCCCCTTCGGCGTCATTTGTTACCGGGACCGTCATCCCGGTGGACGGCGGCTTCTCGGCCTACGCGGGTGTGTAGCCATGTCCCGGGTCACCCAGAAATCCATCGCCACGAAACTCGGACTCTCGCCCTCGCTGGTCTCGCGGGCGCTTGCCGGACGGGCCGGCGATATCGGCGTGCTTCCCGAAACCATCGCCCGCATTGAACAGACGGCCCGGGACATGGGGTACGTCCCCAGCGCGGCCGCCACCCAGCTCAAGGGTACGGGCGACCCGGTACTCGGTATCGCCGCCGCGGACATGGAAGATCCCTTTTTCGGCAACGTCCTCGCCGAAATCATTCGATGCAGCCACGAGCATCACTATGCGTTGACCCTGACCGGATTCGAACGCCGCAATGTGGATCAGCGGGATGTGGATGTTCTCCTGAAGCAGGATCTTGCCGCGCTTATCGTGGTCGGCAGCGGCCCCATGGGGTGGATCGAGCCGGTGATCCGCCGTCATATTCCGATCATCCGCATCGGGAGCGGGCCGGCGCCGGACGCCGTCGCGCAGTACGAACCGGATGAGGAACAGGGATTTCGCGAGCTGCTGGAGCATCTTTCAACCCTTGGCCATCGTCGGGCCGGATTCATCGGCGCGGACCTCGATGTTCACCGAAACCGTCAATCCATGGTGAGCCGGATCCTGGAGAACGACCGCAACGGGTTCCGGTTGGACCGGATCGTCCTCGCACACGCGTCGGGCATTGAGGCGGGCCGGGAAGGTGCACGACGCATGATGGACGACGGCGATGTCCCCGGGGCGGTGATCTGTTCCAGCGATGCCGTGGCATTCGGCGTGATGAAAACATTTGCCGAGGCAGGCCTGGATGTCCCGGGCCGCGTTTCGGTCACCGGATTCGACGACCTCCCGATGGCCGGCGTTTACTCCCCCGCCCTGACCACATTGCGCCAGCCGATCAACGACATGGCCCGGGTGGCGGTGGAAATGGCGGGCAAGCTTCGGACCTTCCGGACACGGGTCCGCATGCCGGTCAAGCTAATGGTCCGTGAAAGCACCGGCCCCGCCCCGAAGGAGGCATGACCCATGACATTCCCCGCACGCAACTTCCTCCTCTCCTCGCCAACCGCCGAGACGCTGTACTTCGAGTATGCCGCCTCGATGCCGATCCTCGATTACCATAACCACCTCCCCCCGGCGGATATTGCGTCGAATCGAACGTTCGAGACCATGACCGACATCTGGCTGGCCGGGGATCACTACAAGTGGCGGGCGATGAGGACGGCCGGCGTCGACGAACGCTACATCACCGGGGATGCCACCGCCCGGGAGAAGTTCGATGCGTGGGCCCGGACGGTCCCCCGGACCATACGCAATCCCCTCTATCACTGGACCCACATGGAGCTCCAGAACCCCTTCGGCATCCATGACCGGCTGCTGGGCCCCGACACCGCGGACTCCATCTGGGAGGAAACCCGGGCAAAGCTGGCCCAGCCCGCTTTTTCCACTCGCGGGTTGCTGGAGCATTGGGATGTGAGACTGGTCTGCACCACCGACGATCCCATGGATGATCTTCGCCACCACCGGGCCCATGCCGACGATCATCCCGCATGCGTCATGATCCCGGCCTTCCGTCCCGACCGGGTCATGGCGGTGGAGGATGTCCCGGCCTGGAACAAGTACATCGAGGCCCTCGGGGAAGCGGCCAACCAGGAAGTCGGCGATTTCGCGTCCCTCATATCGGCCCTGTCCGCCCGCTGCGATTATTTCCATAACCACGGATGCCGGCTGGCCGATCACGGCCTGTCGTATGTACCGGTTCATGCCATCGGCGAGGCCGATGCATCCCGGATCATCAAGACCCTTCGGGACGGACACCCGGTTCCGCCTGCCGAGGCCGCCGGGCTGGCCGCGTGTATCCTGACCGAGCTCGGACGCCTGTATCATGCGCGGAACTGGACCCAGCAGTTTCATGTCGGCGCACTCCGGAATGTGAACAGCCGGCTCCTCCGATCGCTCGGTCGAGATGTGGGGGGCGACATGATCGGCGACTGGCCCCAGGTGGAGGGGATTGCGCGATTGCTCGACCGGCTGGAACAGAGCGGATCCCTGCCCCGCACCATTCTCTACAACCTGAATCCCGCGGACAACGCGGCCTTTGCATCGCTGCTCGGTTGCTTCCAGGACGGAGTGACCCCCGGCAAGATTCAGCTCGGCAGCGGCTGGTGGTTTCTCGACCAGAAAGACGGCATCGAACAGCAGCTCGAGGTTTTGTCCAACCTCGGGCTGGTCAGCCATTTCATCGGCATGCTTACCGATTCCCGTTCGTTTTTATCCTTCAGCCGGCATGAATATTTCCGGCGCGTGCTGTGCAGCGTCTTCGCCCGGGACATCGATCACGGTCTGCTCCCGCGAGATCTTCCGTTCATCGGGAAGACAATCCGCGACATCTGCTATCACAACGCCGAACGTTATTTTCAGTTCCCCAACCTTCCAGCCAAGGAGACATCAGCATGACCCATACACTCACCATCCCCACCGCCGGCGCCCTCGACTTCGTATCCCTCGGCGCCCTCGTCCATCGACTCGACCCCGGCATCATACCCTTCCGCAAGGCCACGATGTGCGCCATTCACGTCAGCGGAGGCGAATTCAACGTGGCCGCGAATTTATCCGACTGCTTCCGGCTCCATACCGGCATCGCCACCGCGATGGTCGATTATCCCGTCGGCAACCTCGTCGCGGAGCGGGTGCGGGCGATGGGGGTGAAGGGATTCTACAGGCGATTCGAGCATAACGGGGTGAACGGGCCGAACATCGCCACCGTATACAGCGACCAGGGGCACGGCGTTCGCCCGCCGGTGGTGTTCTACAACCGGTGCAACGAGGCAGCGGCCCTGCTCAAGCCGGGCGACTTCAACTGGAGCGAGATCTTCGCCGGCGGAATCCGCTGGTTTCACAGCGGCGGCATTTTCGCCGCGCTGTCCGAAACCACCGCGGAACTGATTATCGAAGCCATGAAGGCGGCCAAGGCTGCGGGCGCCGTCACATCCTTCGACCTGAACTTCCGGGCCAAGCTCTGGAAAATCTCCGGCGGCGAGGAACGCGCGGTCGATACCCTCCGCCGTATCGTGGAGCATGTGGACGTACTGATCGGCAACGAAGAGGACCTGCAGAAAGGCCTCGGGATTCCCGGCCCGGATGTCGAGGCGGCATCGAAACTCGACCCCGCGACCTTTCTCGCGATGATGGACAAGGTGGTCGAGGTTCTGCCCCATGTCAAAGCAGTCGCCACCACCATGCGCGAGGTGCACTCCACGAACCGACATAGCTGGAGTGCGGTCGCCTGGGTCGGCGGGGAAACACATGTGGCGCCGACCGCCGAACTGACGGTCATTGACCGGGTGGGCGGCGGCGACGGATTCGCATCCGGCTTTATCTACGGTTTACTCAGCGGCGGAACCGCCGAAGATGCGGTTCGTTTGGGATGGTCCCACGGCGCACTGTTGACGACCTTCCCCGGCGATACGACAATGGCCACGGTCGAGGATGTGAAAGCATTTGCCTCCGGGGGCTCCGCCCGCATTCAACGATAATCAAAAAGGAACGAACACTATGACATCACAACAGGGAGATATTGCCGTCATCGGACTGGCGGTGATGGGTGAGAACCTCATTTTGAACATGGCCAATCACGGCCACACCGTGGTTGCGTACAACCGTACGACCTCCAAGGTTGACGACTTCCTCGGCGGGCGCGCCTCGGGCAAGAGCATCCTCGGCGCCCACAGCCTGGAAGACATGGTATCCAAACTCAAGCGGCCGCGGCGGGTCATGATGATGGTCAAGGCGGGCAAGGCGGTGGATGCGGTGATCGAACAGCTTCTTCCCCTGCTCGAGCCGGGCGATATCATCATCGACGGCGGCAACTCCCACTTTCCCGATACCGAGCGCCGGGTTCGCGAGGTGGAAGCCAGGGGTTTCCTGTATATCGGAACCGGGGTCAGCGGTGGCGAGGAAGGGGCCCTGCTCGGACCGAGTATCATGCCCGGCGGCTCGAAAGACGCGTGGCCCCACGTCAAGGCGATCTTCCAGGATATTGCGGCCAAGACCGACAAAGGGGAGCCGTGCTGCGACTGGGTCGGCGACGGCGGCGCCGGCCATTTCGTCAAGATGGTCCACAACGGCATCGAGTACGGCGACATGCAGCTCATCTGTGAAACCTATCAGATGATGCGGGACGGTCTCGGCATGACCAACGGGGAGATGCACAAGGTGTTCGCCGAATGGAACGAGGGCGAGCTGGATTCCTACCTGATTGAAATCACCCGGGACATCCTTGCCTATCGTGATGAAGACGGCAACGAGGTGGTGGATATGATCCTCGACAAGGCCGGCCAGAAAGGCACCGGCAAATGGACGGTGAATTCCGCCCTGGACACCGGTCAGCCCCTCACCCTGATCGGCGAGGCGGTCTTTGCCCGCTGCTTGTCCGCACTCAAAGACGAACGGGTGGCCGCGGCGGATGTCCTTCCCGGCCCCAAAGCGGCGGCGTTCAAGGGGAAGCGGGAGCCGTTTCTGAAAAACCTTCGGCTGGCCCTCTACGCATCCAAGATCGTTTCCTACGCGCAGGGCTACCAGCTCATGCGGGCCGCGGCGGCGGAGTACGGGTGGAACCTGAACTACGGCGGGATCGCCCTGATGTGGCGCGGCGGCTGCATCATCCGCTCGGTCTTCCTCGGCCGGATCAAGAAAGCCTTCGACAAGAATCATGACCTCGTCAACCTGCTGATGGACCCGTTCTTCACCCGTGCGGTCCGGAAATCCCAGGCATCGTGGCGCAAGGTAGTGGCAACCTCGGCCAAGCTGGGCATTCCCATGCCCGCGATCAGCAGCGCCCTTGCCTATTACGACGGCTACCGCAGCGCCCGACTCCCCGCCAACCTTCTCCAGGCCCAGCGCGACTACTTCGGCGCCCATACCTACGAGAGGACCGACAAACCCCGCGGCGAATTCTTCCATACCAACTGGACCGGCCGCGGAGGAAGCACGGCGTCGTCGGCGTATAATGTGTAGTCGGTGCGGGAGGACAAGGGGACACGGACCGGCACGGACGGCCACAGACGGCCACGGGGGATTCTGTTTTTTGGGCTTTCGTCGAAACGTTTTAGCGGGCAAGGTTCCGCCATGAGAAGAGATGGACAGCTATTGACTCGGCATGGGGGCTACCAAAACACAAGGACCTGGCAGCTTGCTGATCTGATTTATGATGTCACGGTACGTTTCTGTGAAAAGTTTGTGGATAAGCGAAGCCGCACGCATGACCAGATGGTTCAAGCCGCTCGAAGCGGATGTCAGAATCTTCTGGAAGGTAGTGTTGATTCCGCCACGTCAAAAAAGACGGAGATAAAGCTTACCGGCATCGCCCGAGGCAGTCTTCTGGAATTGGACCGGGACTACCGGAAATTTCTTCAACACCGAGATCTGCCCTTATGGCCGCCTGACCATCCGGCGCTTGTCCGATTTAAATCACTGCAGTGCAGTACCATAAAGGATTTTCGTCAGTGGGTTGCTGATGAAATGGCTCGTGCTCAGCCTACAGCAACCCCCGATTTTCCAGCAACGTGTGCAGCCAACGGCGCCCTCTCACTTCTCAACGTATGCACCTACTTGATTCGGAGGCAACTCGAGGCTCAAGCTG
>JAUIHQ010000114.1 GCA_030432155.1 bacterium
ACGCCAAACTGCTGAATGCCATCGACCGGATTGAACATCTGAACCGTCGCCCCGATCGCGGCGGGCAGCGATGCCACGATACCGATGGTGATGATCAGGGAGATCCCGTTGCCGATACCCCGGTCGGTGATCTGTTCACCGAGCCACATCAGGAGCAGCGTACCGGTGGTCATGGTGATCACGGCAAGGAGCCGGAAGCCCCACCCCGGAATCAGTACGATCTGGGCGTTCACCCCGAAGGTCTGGGGATTCTCGAGGGTCAGCGCCATGAAGTAGCCCTGGACAATGCAGAGAAACACCGTGAGGTACCGGGTGTATTGCGTGATCTTCTGGCGTCCGGCATCGCCTTCCCGGGCCAACCGCTCGAGCGCAGGCACCACCGCAGTCATGAGCTGAAGGATAATGGAAGCGCTGATGTAGGGCATGATGCCCAGGGCGCCGACCGCCGCGTTCTGGAGCGCTCCACCGCTGAACAGGTTGAACAGACCGACAAACGATCCGCCGGCGGACGACTGGATATTATCAATGAAGGCACGAAGCGCCACTGCATCCACGCCCGGCGTGGGCACCGCAGCAATCAGTCGGCAGATAAAAATCAGACCGCAGGTAAAGAGGATCCGCTGGCGAAGTTCGGGAACTCTCAGGCTGTTCGCAAAGGCGGAAAACATACGGCGTGCGTCCTCAGTTGACGATGACGCACGATCCGCCGGCCGCTTCAATCTTGCTGCGGGCGGATTCGCTGAACTTGTGCGCCTTGACGGTTAATTTCTTCGAAAGGTCTCCCTGGCCGAGAATCTTGACCGGCGCATCCGGCTTTCGGATCAGGCCGGCGGCGAAAAGCTCCTCACCGCCGATATCCGCACCGTCGGCAAACCCTTCCAGGCGGGACAGGTTCACCGGTGCATACATGACTTTGACCGGATTGTTGAAGCCGCGCTTCGGGATCCGGCGGATCATCTTCATCTGGCCGCCTTCGAACATGGGCTTCCGCTTGTGGCCGGAACGGGCCATCTGACCCTTGTTGCCCTTGCCGCTGGTCTTACCATGGCCGGAGGATTCACCGCAGCCCAGGCGTTTCTTCCGCCGGACCGCGCCTTTGACATTCGTTATACTGTGCAGTTCCATCTTGCTTCCTTACCGCCGGGTCACGCCGCGTTGCGGGACTCGACCATTTCATCTCGGGATTTCAAATTCTGAAGCGCCTTCACCGTGGCCCGGATCACATTCAGGGGATTCGTGCTGCCCATGGACTTGGCGAGCACATCGCGGATTCCCGCGAGCTCCAGCACCGCGCGCATGCCGCCGCCGGCGATCACGCCGGTACCTTCGGATGCGGGACGCATGAACACGCGGCCTCCGTCAAACTTGCCCTCGATCTCGTGAGGGATCGTTTTGCCCTTCATGGTAATGTCGACCATGTTGCGCTTGGCATTTTCCGTGGCTTTACGGATCGCGTCGGCGACTTCATTAGCCTTGCCGATGGCAAATCCGACCCGGCCATTCCGGTCGCCGGCCACCACCAGGGCGCTGAAGCTGAACCGGCGTCCGCCCTTGACCACTTTCGCGCAGCGGTTGACGTGGATCACACGCTCTTCTATTTCAATCTTATTCTCTTTGGTCGTTTCGTCATTCACAGCTTGTGTTCCTTTCATCGGCTCAGAACGAAAGTCCGGCTTCGCGTGCGGCGTCGGCCAGCGCCTTGACCCGGCCGCTGTAACTGAATCCGCCGCGGTCGAACACCACGGTTTCGATGCCTTTGCCCTTCAACGCGTCGGCTGCGGCCTTGCCGAGGGATTTTGCGGTTTCGACATCGTTCTTACGGGCTTCGCCCCCGCCCAGGGTCGAAACGGCGGCCAGGGTAACACCGGCCACGTCGTCGATAAACTGGACGTACATGTGCTGGTTCGACACGAACACGCTCATGCGCGGACGATCCGCTGTGCCGGTGATTTTGCGGCGAACGCGGAAGTGCCGCCGCCGCCGGAATTCGGTTTTCGTACGAGGTCTCATTATGCCACCGCCTTACCGGCTTTCCGCCGGACATATTCATCTTTGTACCGGACGCCTTTGCCCTTGTAGGGTTCGGCCGGGTAGAAGGACCGGATCCGTGCGCTGACCTGTCCGACCAACTGCTTGTCAGGCCCGCTGATCTCAATCTGCGTTCCGTCCTGCACCTTGACCTGGATCGACGCCGGAAGTTCGTAGTCAATCGGGTGGGAGTACCCGAGGCTCAGGGTAAGCTTCTGGCCCTGGGCCTGGGCGCGGAAGCCGACACCCTGGATTTCGAGCGCACGGCTGTAGCCCTTGCTCACGCCTTCGATCATGTTCTGGATCAGGCTCCGCACCGTCCCGTGCATTGCTTTCGCCTGCTTGGACCCATCGGCGGGACTGACCTGCACCTTGCCGTTTTCCATGGCAATCTTCACCACGGACGGGACTGCGTAGGTCAACTCGCCCTTGGCGCCTTTGACCTGCACGGTGTTTCCGTTCAGGCTCAACTGAACGCCATCCGGTACGACCACCGGTAATTTACCAATTCTCGACATAACGAACCTCTTACCAGACGTGACAGAGAATCTCCCCGCCCAGCTTGGCCTGGCGGGCCTCTTTGTCGGTTACAATTCCTTTCGATGTGCTCAGGATCGCAATCCCGATTCCGCCCAGCACCCGCGGCACCTCATCGGCCTTGGTATACTGGCGAAGACCGGGACGGCTGACCCGTTCGAGTCCCTGGATCACGGGCTCCTCGTTGGCCTTGTATTTCAGGGTCAGGACAATCACCGGGAAGCTGCCCTCACGGTCCACGCGAAAATCGCGCACGAAGCCTTCACTCTTGAGAATCCGGGCCATTTCCTCTTTCAGGCGGGAATGCGGGATTTTGACATCAGGAAGACCGGCGGCGCCCGCGTTGCGGATCCGGGTCAACATATCGGCGATGGGATCAGATAACGTCATCTTTCGTCCACTCCTTACCAACTGGACTTGACTACGCCGGGAATCTTGCCTTCCGAGGCAAGTTCACGGAAACAGATACGGCAAAGCTGAAACTTGCGCATGTACGCCCGGGGACGACCGCAATTCCGGCAGCGATTGTACTTCCGGGCCGAATACTTCGGCGGCCGGCTTGCTTTTACAATTAACGAGGTTTTAGCCACTGGTTGCCTCCTGGATCAATTTTCAAACGGGAAGCCCATATGCTTCAGCAGCGCGAGGGCATCCGCGTCGGTTTTGGCCGACGTGACAATGGTGATGTCCATTCCCTGGTTCCGCTTGATCCGGTCGGGATCGATCTCCGGGAAGTAGGACTGTTCATTCAGACCGAGATTGTAGTTGCCTCGACCGTCAAACGCCTTGCGGGAAATACCCCGGAAGTCGCGGATACGGGGCAGCGCGACGTACAGCAGGCGGTCGAGAAATTCATACATGGAACGGCCGCGCAGGGTGACCTTGGCGCCGATCGGCATGCCTTCGCGCAGTTTGAAGTTCGAGACGCTCTTCCGCGCCTTGGTGATCACCGGTTTCTGGCCGGTGATCAGCGCGAGTTCATCGGTCATCTGCTTGAACTGGTCCTTGTCCACCGAGGTGTCGGTGCTCATGTTCACCACGATTTTCTTGATCGCGGGAACTTCCATGACGTTCTCGCAGCCCAGCTCCTTCACGAGCGTGCCGTGCACCTCGTTCCGGTATTTGTCCGCTAATCTTGCCGTTTTCATCACTTTATTCTTCCACGTTGGCCGTCGCCCCCGGCGCCGGCAGCTTCATCACTTGCTTTTTTCGGATTTGCGCTGCGCCCGTTCCACAACCTTGAGGTTGGAAATGGCAATCGGCCCTTCTTTTTCAATGATCCCGCCCTCGGGGTTGTCCTGGGTTTTCCGCATGTGCTTCTTGATGAAGTTCAACCCCTCGACAATTGCGTAGCCCTTGACCGGATCGACTTTCAGCACTTTGCCGGTCTTGCCCCCGGCGGCTTCGTCGCCGCTGATGACGGACACGATATCGTCACGACGGATATGAACCTTGGGTTTACGTATGCCTGTCTTCATCACAGAACCTCGGGAGCCAGGGAAATAACTTTCATGAAGTTCTTTTCCCGGAGTTCACGGGCAACCGGCCCGAAAATACGGGTACCGCGCGGGTTGCCATCGTCATCGACGATCACCGCGGCGTTGTGATCGAACTTCAGTTTGGATCCGTCGGGCCGCCGGATGGCGTGCCGGGTGCGCACGATCAGGGCCTTGTGCACTTCGCCCTTCTTGACCATCCCGGTGGGAATCGCGTCCTTCACCGTCACGCGGATGATGTCGCCGACGTGGGCATAGGTCTTGCGCTGGCCGAGAACATGGATGCACATCAGGGAACGAGCCCCCGAGTTATCCGCAACTTCCAGTCTTGATTCGGTCGTAATCATGGTTGTGTTTCCTTACGCCGGGAGCTTGCTTTGACGGATCACCTCGACCAGGCGCCACCGCTTGGTTTTGCTGATCGGACGGGTTTCCGCAATCCGCACGGTATCCCCGACGCGGCCCTTGTTCTCCTCGTCATGAACCTGGTAGCGCCGCTTGCGGTTGACTACTTTCCCGTACAGGGGGTGCCGGTACCGCTGGGTCACCTCGACCGCGATGGTCTTGTTCATGGTGTCGGTGACAACCACGCCGGTCCGCTGCTTGCGCACACCGCGCTTTGATGATTCGCTACTCATGCCGACTCCTGGCCTTTCTCTTTCTGATTCAATACCGTCTGCACCCGCGCCACGTTGCGCCGCACATCCCGGAGCCGCGAAGGGCGCTCGAGCTGGCCGGTGGCCCGCTGCATGCGGAGGTTGAACAACTCCTGCTTGGCATCGCCAAGCTGCTGCTGCAATTCCGCATCCGTCATTTCACGCAAATCTTTTGCTTTCATCGATTACGATCCCCGGCTCACGAACCGCGTGGCGATCGGCAGCTTGCTGGCGGCGAGGCGAAACGCCTCGCGGGCCACCGACTCGGGCACGCCGTCCAGTTCAAACAACATCGTACCCGGACGCACGACCGCGACCCACCCCTCGACCGGGCCCTTGCCCTTGCCCTGCCGGACTTCGAGAGGCTTCTTGGTGTACGGCTTGTCGGGGAAGATCCGGATCCAGAGTTTCCCTTTACGTTTCATGGAACGGCTGACCGCAACGCGGCAGGCTTCGATCTGGATGTTGGTCACCCAATCCCGGCCCATCGACTGAATGCCGTACTCGCCGAAGGCAAGCTGGTTGCCGGACGATGCATTTCCCTTCATGGAACCGCGCTGTACCTTGCGGTACTTGACGCGTTTAGGCATAAGCGGCATGAGGTTGCTCCTTTCCTTCCGACGTCTCTTCCTGGCGGCAGATCCACACCTTCACCCCGATGGTGCCGGCCATGGTTCGTGCCTCGGTAAAACCGTACTGAACCGGCGCCCGGAGGGTGTGCAGCGGAACTTTTCCGTTCATGTACTGCTCGGTACGGGACAGTTCCGCTCCGCCGAGACGGCCGGACACCTGAACCCGGATGCCATCGGCTCCGAGATCGATCGCGAGCTGGACCGCCCGCTTCATCGCACGGCGGAAAGACACGCGGCGTTCAAGCTGTACCGCGATATTTTCCGCAACGAGCTGTGCGGTCACATCGGGATTCTTGACTTCCTTGATCTCGATGTAGATTTCCTTGCCGGTCATCTTGGCGATTTCTTCGCGGACCCGCTCCAGCTCCTGCCCCTTGCGGCCGATGACGATGCCGGGACGCGCGGTGAAAATGGTGATCCGCGCCCGGTTGGCGTACCGCTCGATCGTGATATCGGGCACCGCGGCATCCTTGAGACGCTTCTTGATCATGTTGCGGATCCGGATGTCTTCATGCAGCAGGTCGCCGAATTCCGCCTTGTCGGCAAACCAGCGGGACCGCCAGTTCTTTGTAACCGCGACCCTGAAACCGTTTGGATTTATTTTCTGTCCCAAAATTGACTCCTTTCGAGCGCCAAAAAGCCCGTTATTCTCTGCCGGATTTCGAATCCGTCAATACAATCCTGATATGACTTGAACGTTTCTGTATCGGACCCGCACTGCCCCGGGCTTTGGGCTGCCAGCGCTTCATCATGTGCCCCTGGTCAACAATCGCGGATTTCACGACCAATTCGTCGACCGAAAGGTCATGGTTGTTCTCGGCATTGGCGATCGCGGACTTCAGCGTTTTCGCGAGATGGAACGCGCCCTTGCGTTCACAGAACTCCATCTCGCGGAGCGCTTCCGGAACCGGACGCCCCTGGATAGCCCGGGCGAGATCCCGGATTTTCGTCGGCGAGATCCGCACATCCTTGTTTATGGCCTGCACATCCATGTCTGTTCCTCTACTTCTCTTCCGCGACCCCCGCCACCAGCCGGTCGCCGGGTTCGGGCCATGCCTGCCAGCCCTCCTCGACCACCGCGCCGCTGATCCGGTCGCGCACATCCACTACTCGTACCGCGGCGATCACCCGATCGCCCCGGACCACGGAAAACCGTATTCCTACCGGCAGCCCGTCCGACGAACCGCCGTCCAGCGCTACCAAACCCAACGTTTGCTCCGCCGCAATCACCCGCAGCCGGTCCATGCGTTCCCGTTCGAGAACCCGATCCGTACCGGAGGCATACCACGCTTCCGGTGCGTGTGAGCGGAGGAGATCGATCTCGACCTTTGCATCCGCCAGCAACCGGGTCAGCAGATCCACCTGCTCACCCAGCTCCCCGACGAATCGTCGAAGATCTTTATTCTCCTGGCGCAGCGATTCCACCACCAGCACGGATTCATCATCCGCCGGTTGCGGTTGCTCCGCACAGGCCGCATGCATCCCGCAGAGAACACAGGCGATGCCGGTCATCAGCACCCCTGCCCTTTCTCGAGCCATGCGCAATACGCCGAAGTGTCCTGCTACTTCAGCGAGACGGTCTTGTCCGTCGCTGATCCATGTCGCCGGAATGTGCGCGTAGGCGCAAATTCCCCGAGCCGATGTCCCACCATGTTCTCGGTCACAAAGACCGACTGGAACGTCTTCCCGGTATGAATGGAAAAGGTGTGTCCCACGAACTCGGGCAGTATCATCGAACTGCGAGCCCAGGTCTTGATCGGCCGCTTCTGGCCGGTCTGGTCCATCCTTTCAACTTTCTTGATAAGATGATCCGCGACGTACGGACCTTTTTTGATCGAACGTGCCATCGATTATTTTCTCCGCTGCAAAATGAATTTGGACGTGGTTTTCCGCTTCTTCCGGGTCTTCTTGCCCTTGGCGAGCTGACCCCACGGCGAACGCGGCTGACCGCCGCCCGAGGTGCGGCCTTCGCCGCCGCCCATCACGTGATCCACCGGGTTCATGGCCACACCGCGCACGGTCGGACGAATACCGAGCCAGCGTTTGCGGCCGGCTTTCCCGAGGGAAACGTTGTCGTGGTCGGTATTCCCGATCTGGCCGACCGTGGCGACACAATTCTCGTTGATCATCCGGACCTCACCGGACGGCAGCTTGATCTGGGCGAAGCCGCCTTCGCGGGCCATGATCTGGGCTGCATTGCCCGCCCCGCGCACCAGTTTCCCGCCGCGGCCGGGAATCAGCTCGATATTATGCACGGGAAGACTGAGGGGAATCCGTGAAAGCGGAAGTGCATTGCCGACCTTGGGTTCGGCCTCCGGACCTGACGTCAGGGTCTCGCCGATGGTGAGTCCGGCCGGTGCCAGAATGTAACGTTTCTCGCCATCCGCGTAGTGCAGGAGAGCGATACGGGCCGACCGGTTGGGATCGTACTCGATCGCCGCAACCTTGGCGGGAATTCCCACCTTGTCCCGGGCAAAATCAATCTTGCGGTACCGGCGCTTGTGACCCCCGCCGCGATGGCGGACCGTGATCCGGCCGTAGCCGTTACGGCCTGCATTCTTGGTAAGCTTGGCGGTCAGGGACTTTTCCGGGCTGTCCTTGGTCACCTCGGTAAAGTTCGACAGCTCGGTGAAGCGCTGCGAGGCCGTGGTCGGTTTATGTCGTTTTACTGGCATGGTTGAATCATCCTCACGTCAAATCGATGGTTTCGCCCTGTTTGAGGGTGACGATCGCGCGCTTGAAGGCGGATGTCCGGCCATATTGAAAACGGCGGTCACGCTTGAGCTTGCCGGGCCGGTTCATCGTGTTGACCTTGTCGACCTTCACCTTGAACAGCTCCTCGATCGCCCGCTTGATTTCAATCTTGTTGGCATCGAGCCGGACATGAAACAGGTACTGGTTGGCCTCTTCGGTCAGGCGGGTGCCCTTCTCGGTAAGGCTCATGTTGCGAATGATGTCCTGGGATGCTTTCACGCTGCATTCTCCTTCGAGGGCGCTCCGCCGGCGAGCCGCTCCTGTAGGCGCTCGAACGCGTCGCGGGCGACCAGAATCGCCGGATAGCGCGATACCTGATAAATGTTGAGTTCGGCCGCAGTTGTGATTTCAACCCCGGGTATGTTCCGGGCTGCCCGAACAAGATCACGGTCCAGACCGGCGGTCACGAGAACAGCAGGACCGGTCACCCCAAGCTTCTTGAGAAGA
The DNA here is from genome assembly GCA_030432155.1 of bacterium. Lineage (GTDB taxonomy): Bacteria > Verrucomicrobiota > Kiritimatiellia > CAIVKH01 > CAIVKH01 > JAUIHQ01. The sequence continues at coordinate 8,551 of JAUIHQ010000114.1, forward strand.
TCGGTCACCAGGCGCGTTTTGGGCTCGGCCACCTGGATCTGGTCGAGTACCCGGACCGAGCCGGCTTCAATCTTTTCCGCCAGCGCGGTACGAAGGGCCAGGCGGGCTGCCTTACGGTTGATCGAGGTGCGAAAGGAACGGGGCTTGGGCCCGAAGACCACACCGCCGCCGCGCCATACCGGTGACCGCTTGTAACCGGCACGGGCGTTGCCGGTGCCTTTTTGACGCCACGGCTTGGCGCCGGAACCGTTGACCTCGCCCTTGGTCTTGGTCGAGGCATTGCCCGAACGCTGGTTGCCGAGATAACGGACCACCGCATCGCGAACCGGCTGACCGTTACGGGCCTTGACGGTTAGAATCTCGGAAAGCTCGATCTCGCCGACCGACTTGCCGTCCACGTTGGTTACGGGAATGGTACTCATGATGCTTTCGCCGCTTTCTTCACCGATTTGCGGACCACGACAAGCCCGCCGTTGGGGCCGGGAACCGCGCCCCGTACGAGGATCGCGTTGTCGTCCGCCCGAACCTGGATAACTTTGAGATTGAGCTGCGTGCGGTTGACGTTGCCCATCTGTCCGGGAAGCTTCTTTCCCTTGAAAACGCGGGCCGGGCTGGTGTTTTGCCCGATCGAACCGATACGCCGGTGGGACATGCTACCGTGCGTGGACAGACCGCCGCCCATCCGGTAGCGGCGGACAACGCCCTGAAAACCGCGGCCCTTGGTAACGCCGGAGACGTCCACGAACTCGGTGCCGTCGAAAAAGTCGGCCTTCACCTCATCGCCTTCTTTCAGCTCGCTTGACGCATCGACGACGAACTCATGCAACTCACGCTTCGGCGCCACGCCGGCTTTCTCAAAGCGGGTCAGCGCAGCCTTGCTCAGACGCTGTTTCTTTTGGTCGATGAATCCGACCTGAACCGCTTCGTAGCCGTCGGTGGCCTGGCGTTTCCGTTGCACGACGACACAGGGACCCACTTCCAGTACCGTGACCGGCACCTGGCGTCCTTCGTCGTCGAACACCTGGGTCATACCAATTTTTCTACCAATGATGCCCTGCATAGTCTCACTCAGATTTTGATCGTGATGTCCACACCCGCCGGCAGATTGAGCTTCTTCAGCTCGTCAACCGTCTTGATGGTGGGCTCGATGATATCCAGCAGACGCTTGTGCGTCCGAATTTCAAACTGCTCCATCGACTTCTTGTCGACGTGAGGCCCGCGATTCACGCTGTACTTTTCGATGCGGGTGGGGAGCGGAATCGGACCCGCAACCCGTGCACCGGTACGCTTGGCGGTCTCGACGATGTCACCGGCGGACTGGTCAAGCACGCGATGATCATACGCTTTTAACCGAATTCTTATTTTCTGGCCGTTCATAATTATCGACTCAATATCTCTTTTTGTATGGTCTCTGGCACAACATCAAACTGACTCGGCTCCATGCTGTAACTCGCACGGCCGCGCGTAATCGACCGCAACCCGGTCGCATATCCAAATAATTCCGCCAACGGAACGTCGGCGTGGACGATCTGGGCGTCGTCCTGTGCCGCCATTTCCCTGATCCGTCCCCGCCGTCCGTTCATGTCCCCGATTACATCGCCGAGATGTTCGTCAGGCACGATGATCTCAACCTTCATAATCGGTTCCAGCAGAACCGGATCAGCATCCCGAACCGCCTCTCGCAGCGCCATGATGGCGGCGCTCCTAAAGGCCGTCTCCGTAGAGTCTTCGGGACGAAAAGCGCCGTTTGTAACACAAACCTTCATGTCGATCAACGGATAATTTGCTAAAATTCCGGTAATTAATCCTGAATCAATTCCTTCGGTGATCGCCTCGCGGAATTCGGTCGGGATCCGGTCCGCAGAAACCTTGAATTCTACCCGTTTCCCCTCCCCCCGCGGTAACGGTTCCACGGTCAGGCCGACGGAGGCAAACTGGCGGCTTCCCCCGATTTCCCGGTCAAAAACATGCTCGCCTTTGCCGGCGGAGGTAATGGTTTCCCTGTAGGCAACGGTGGGCCGGCCCGCGTTGGCCTTGACGTTGAATTCGCGAAACATGCGGTCCTTGATAATTTCCAGGTGAAGCTCGCCCATACCGCTGATCAGGGTCTGTCCGGTATCTTCATTCATTGAGACCCGGAACGTGGGATCTTCATCGGCGAGAATGCCGAGCGTATCCATCATTTTCTCTTTATCGGCCTGGGTCTTGGGCTCAATGGCCATCGAGATGACCGGTTCGGGAAAGGTGATGCTTTCAAGAA
>JAUIHQ010000443.1 GCA_030432155.1 bacterium
CTGGACGTTCGGTGTGTTTGAACACGGCATCAACCCCCAGGGTTTCGGTGTTTTCGGCATGCTCCTGAACTTTATCGTCACCCTCGGCCTCACGCCGTTCTGCGAAAAACCGGGCGCCAAGATCCAGGACATGATCGATGCCGTCCGTGAACCCGAAGGCGTCGGCCCCGCCCTCAATATAGATGAAGCGCCGGAACACTGAGTTGGGGATGGATGAAGGATGAGGACCGATTTTCTTCGCGCTTGTCGGGCAGGTTGTGCCGAAAACGGGTCCTTGGACTGCCGATGAAGGTGTTTGTTTAGGTGGTTGCTTCCATCAACGCGGCATAGCCTTCCCGGTAGGAGGGATAGCGGAAGGTGAAGCCGCCCGCCTCGAGCCGGCCGGGCCGACAGCGCTTGTTCCCGCCTCGACCCGGGGGCAGAGGGGATTCAGCAATCGGGGGCGGGGAGAGGCCCAGCCGGTCTGCGATGAAACGCAGAACCTCATTACGATCCGCCGGCTCGCGGTCGGAACCGATATAAATGCTGGCAGGGGAGGGGAGCGACATCACATGAAGAATGGCCGCGGCGGCATCCTCGACATGGATATGGTTCACGTAGCGTACCGGTCCCGGATCGAGGTGCTCCTGTCCGTCCCGCACCCGCCGAATCAGACGGTCGCGCCCCGGGCCGTAGATCCCGGACATGCGGATCGCGGAGGTGGGCCACGGCGCACTCCACATCAGGTCTTCGGCTTTCCGATAATAAACCGGCCCGGTGCGGGCCGGATCCGCCGGCCGGTCCTCATCCACCCACGATCCATCGGTTACATGGTACACCCCGGTCGTGGATACCATGATCATGATGCGGGGAGGCCGGTGTCCGGCCTGGAGCCGGCTCAGCAGGTTGCGCATCCCGGCAACGAACAGGGAGGCGTACGCATCGGCATCGCCGCCCTTGATGCCGGCAGCGAACACGACAGCATCGAAGTCCCCGGGTATCCCATCAAGGCTGGAGCGGTTCGAGAGGTCGGCCTGAACCGGAGATGACGTCCGGCTGACCTGAAGGGTTTCGACGCCGCGCTGCGCCAGAAGCCCGGCCACGGCCCGGCCCACATACCCGCTGCCCGCAATCAATACCCGCCGGATGTCGTCCATTTCCTCCACGCCGTCATCACCCGAGGCCGACGCCGCTTACTCGACCCGGATCGGGGGCATCCAGAATTCAGCTTCTCGACGGATTGTGCCGTCCTTCTTCCATTCGCGGATGGCGTCGTTCAGGTCCTTGAGCAGGTCGACCCGGTCGCGGCGCACCGCCCAGGCCATCAGACGCTCGGTATTGGGGATCAGGCGTGCGCCCAGTTTGGCATCATGTTTTGCCGCCAGCCAGGCCGCGGCGGGGCTGTCATCAATATACAGGTCCACGCGGTTGCGGGTGAGGTCGATTGCGGCGTCGATGGCGCTGTTGTAACGGATGATCTGGGCATTCCCGAGGTCGCGGGTCACAAAGATATCCGCCACGGTCCCCGACTTGACCCCGACCCGGGCCGGAGTGTCGAGAAGCTCCTGCTGTTCATCGTATCGCTCGGCCTCATTCGCCCTGTACAGAGCGGCGAGACCGGTTTCGAGGTACGGATCGGTGAAGGCGACCTGGATCTGCCGTTTCCGGGTAATCGTCATGCCCGACATGATCACATCGATTTCGCCCTGAAGTAGCGCCGGCACGAGCTCGTCCCATTGCAGCTCGACCAGCTCGAGTTCGCGCTCCAGCCGTTGCGAAACCTTCATCGCCAGCTCCACCTCGAGACCGGCGATCCGGTCACGCCGGCCCGACGTATCCGCCGGGGCCTTCATGGCGAGGGGAGGGTAATCGGGGTTGATGCCGACCTTGAGGGTTTTCTTGCCCAGCGGAACCGAGCGACAGCCCGAGGGAAGCATGAGGCACAGTACAAGGGCTGGGAGGATGGCGAAACGGCATAGGTGAATGATGATGTGCATGACGGAGAATGTAGAAGGCATCG
>JAUIHQ010000115.1 GCA_030432155.1 bacterium
CCCGGGCATCGGCGGCATACCGCGACTGGGACACGAACGACAACTCGCCTTCGGCGGCGGCACGAATCCCGGCCACCCCGTGAATCTTGACGCTCCCGTCTCCCACGGTTTCCGCACCCAGTTTCTCCGCCAGTTCGGCGACGGACAGAGTTAAACTTTCGCGGGTCACGAGCGGTTTCCCTTTCCGGCGCCGGTTACTTGTTCAGCAGCGTGATGACATCCTCGGTAATGTCATATCGCTCGTCGTAGTAGATCACGCTGGAGACGCCGTTCATGTTCACCCCGGATGTATCGAGTACGAACATATAGCCCTGACTCTTCGAGTATTCCTGGAGTTTCTCCTGGATCTCCTCAACGATGCGGGTCCGCATGCGGAATTTCTGTTCCTCGATCTTGCGGGACGTACTCTCGTTGAACCGGCGGATCTTGCTTTCCTGGTCGCGCATTTCGATCAATTTTTCTTCAGCATCGCGGCGCATTTCCGCGCGCACTTCTTCCGACAAGGCGGTGTTCAGCGCTTTGTCACGCATGTCCTTGTAGTCCGCCTGCATGGACTCGTAGGTGGTTACCAGCTCCGTGCGTTCATCCACGAACTCTTCCACCTGTTCCTGGATCTGATTGTTCGCGAGTTTGGTTTTGTAAAAATTCGTAAAGACGGTATCGAGATCGACAAAAGCGAAATTCATGCTCCCCATTTGCGCCTGCACGGATGACACCGTGCAGATCAGGCAGATGGCTGCCGCCCAACCAAGTATACGTTTGCTCATGTTCCTGTACTCCTCTTTTCCGTTTCCTGGACCACGCAACCTTGCCACGCCGGGAACGGATTACAATGAATAACCAATGGAAAACTGAAAGCGGCCGTTATCGCGGTCGTTGAATTCATCCGCCTCCAGCGGCCACGCGTAATCGAAGCGCAGCGGGAAGCCGGGAATATCAAACCGAATTCCGACACCAATATCCGAGTTAAAGTCGCCGAAATCAAATGTATACGCTTCATCATCCACCATGCCGATATCGTAGAACACCGCCGAGCGCACCATTTTGGCCAGCGGGATCGTGTATTCGATGGATGCATACCAGGCAGACAAACCGCCGACCGGCTCCCCGTTTTCGTCCTTGGGCCCGACATCCCGGTATTCGAATCCGCGCATGGTCCGGGCGCCGCCGAGGAACAGGCGGTCGAAAATCGGCACCCGGTCCGAGCTGCCGTAGTAATCGACGACCGACAACCAGCCGCGGAGGCTGAGCACATGGTCGTACCACACCGGGAAGTACTGGGAAATCCGGCCGTCAAACCCGTAGATATCGGTATCACCCAGCAACGGTCCCCCCGCCACCATCGCCGCGGTGGTCAAACGGGTGCCGCGGGTCGGCACAAAGTAGTTGTCGCGGGTGTCATAAATGATCTGCGAGGTGATCGAGCTCTTGAGCCGGGTTCCCTCTTCTTCCTTGATGATGTCCGAGGCTTCTTCATCGACATTGAACACCCGGATCTGCTCCAGCCCGTAAATCAGGTTCAACCGGGTGAACCGGCCGAGGGGTTTGCCAAGGGAAAGGTTCATCCCGATATTTTCCTGCTCGTAGTCATCGCTGAGGAACTGCCGGTCCCGCATGAAGAGCCCCACCCCGAGGGAGAGCTTCCGGTCGAGGAACCAGGGTTCGGTGAAATCCAGTTCGATGTCCTGCCGCTTGGTGCCCACCGTGCCCCGCAACCGGAGCTTTTGACCGCCCCCGGTCGGCGGCCATCGCGATATGTCGAAATTCCCCTGCGACAACTCGGCAAACCCTATGAGGTCATCCACGCTGGAAAATCCCGCACCGATCAGGAACTGCCCGGTTTTCTGTTCCTCGACATCAAAGACAAGGTCGTATTCCTCCGGCTCGCTGGTATCCACCGAGGTGTGATTGACGTAGGAAAAATATCCGAGGTTCCGCAAACGCGCCTCGCTGGTGCGGATTTTCACCTCGTTCATGACCTGGCCGGGGTATACGGTCAGTTCCCGACGGATCACCTTGTCGCGGGTCCGGCTGTTGCCCTGAATGAGGATGTCGCGAATATAGGCCAGCTCGCCCTCGCGAATCGTGTATTCCACATCCACCACCGGATTGCCCTGTTCATCCCGGCTGTATTCCGGATTCAGGCGGTAGGCGACACGGGTACTGACATACCCGCGGCTGCCGTAGAAATCATTGAGACTCTGCCGGGTCTGATTCAGTGCGCCGATCGATGCTACATCGGACACACGGTTGGTGATCATGGACCGGACCTGGGATTCCGGGAACAGGCTGATCCCTTCGATCCGGATCGTGCCGAGACGGTACCGGGGACCTTCCTGAACCGGTACGGTAAGGGATACGAACGATGAAGACACGGGCTCAATCACCGGCTCGCCAATCTGAACGTCGAGATACCCTTCATCCAGGTAGGCTTCACGGAGGGCAACCAGGTCCATGGCCAGTTCATCGGGGTTGTACACGCCGGAACCGGTGAGCCAGGAGAAGAGGTGGCGCTCCCGCTGGCGCATCGCGCCCTTCAATTCCTTCTCCGACAGATGTTCATTGCCGGCAAACCCGATCGTCTTGATCTTGGCCCGGGCTCCTTCTTTCACCCGGACCGTCACATGAGCGGTGCCGTTCGCGGTCTGTTCCTCGATCTCCCACGTAATCTCGGCAAAGGGGTACTGTTTCTTCTGGTACTCCTCTTTCACCGCGAGGGCTTTGACCGCAAGCGTTGCATCATCGATGATATCCCCCACCCCGATATCGAGAAGGTCGCGGATCTTCCGGTTCCCGAATTCATCCGCTCCCGTGATGGTCAAGCGCCGGATACGCAACTTCGGCTCCACCACGTAGGTGATGGAGAGCCCGCCGCCGTCGAGTTGTTCGACCCGGGTCGCGACATAGGAAAACCGTCCGGACTGCTCGAGCGACTTGACGTCGCGGGCGATGGCTTCGCGGCTGATGTCATCGCCGAGGCGAATCTGGGTATAGGCCTCGACCAGGCGTGCATCCACCTGTCCCCCGTCCTTGCGGGCCATGCGGATTTCATCCACCGAAACCGCGCCGGCCCCGGCAGCGGAGAGCAACCAGCATGCGGCGATGGCGATACAGGCGGACAGGGAAACGGGTTTCATGGCTGCGGCGGCTCCTCACGGGGTTCGTCCACGCCGTGTGCCCGATTCTCGAATCGCGTCAGCTCATCAATGAAGTTCAACCGCACTTCGCCGGTGGGACCGTTACGGTGCTTGGCGACATCCACGATGGCCAGGGTTGTATCCCCGGACTCGGGATCATCGGGATACCGGCAGGGACGGCGGAGCAGGCACACCACGTCAGCATCCTGTTCGATCGAACCCGAATCCCGCAGGTCGGACAGTTTGGGCTTGGCGGTTTTATCACGCGATTCCGGCGCACGGCTGAGCTGACTCAGTACGATGACCGGAACTTTCAGCTCCTTGGCCATCGCTTTCAGCGAGCCGGATATGGCGGCAACTTCGCGCTGGCGGCCATCGCGGGCCAGTTTGCTGAAATTCATCATCTGGAGATAGTCCACGACGATAACCTGGATGCCCTTGTTCCGCTTCAAACGTCGGGCCCGGGCGCGGAGCTCGGTCGGCTCGAGTCCCGGGGTATCATCCACGTAAATCTCGGACCGGCTCAGGGCATCGGCGGCGGAGATCAGCCGCGAGTGATGATCTTTCGACACGAATCCGCCGGTCAGCTTGTGATAGGGAACGCCGGCCCGGCTGCAGAGCATGCGCTTGACCAGGGCATCGGTGGACATTTCCAGGCTGAATACCGCCACCGCCCGTTTCTCCCGGTCCTGGGTATTGCCGGTGGCGATGTGCTCGGCCATGTTCATCGCGAGCGACGTCTTTCCCATGGAGGGGCGGGCGGCGATGATGATCATATCGCCCGGCTGAAAGCCCTTGGTCATCCGGTCAAGGTCGATGTAGCCGGTGGGAATACCGGTGATTTCCCTTTTTTCCTGAATGATCTTCTCGATGACAACCATGGTCTCCTTGACCGCCTGGGGCCAGGGCACCATGGTCTGGCGCTGGTTTTCCGCGATATCGTAGAACGACTGTTCGACGGTATCGAGAATGGAGTCCGCCTCCATCTCCTGAACAAAGCAGGAATCGATGGCCTGTCGCGCCCGGTCAATCACCTGCCGGAGGACATACTTCTGCCGTACGATGTCGATGTAATACTCGGCATGTGCATCGGTGGGTGTGGCGAGAAGGATTTTCTGGAGATAGTCATCGCCGCCGATCTGGGCAAGGAGACGCTTGTCCCGCAGGGCCTGAATCACATTGATCAGGTCCGCGGGTTTCTTGTTGTTCTGCAGATCGACGCAAACCTCGAATATGTCCCGGTGGGCGGGCACATAGAACGACTCCGACCGCAGTTGATTTTCCACGGCCAGATCGATGACCCGTTCCGCATTGAGCAGAATGGACCCGAGTACGCCTTGTTCGGCTTCTACGCTGTGAGGTGGAGTTCGATCGATCCGGCTGACTCGTTCCTGGGCGGCCGGTGTTGCCATCGATCTACTCCCCCACAACCGCCAGCTTGATGGTGGCGTGAATTTCCGACGTCAGCTTGACCGGGATCGAGAACTCCCCGAGCTCCTTGATCGGATTCTCCAACACGACCTGGTGCTTGCCGAGGGAGACGCCTTCCTTCTCGAGGGCTTCGATCACATTGGCCGCGGTCACCGAACCGAAGATCTTGCCTTCGGCGCCGGCCTTGGCCGGAATGGTGATCGTGATATCGGCGATCTTCGCCGCGAGATTCTTTGCGTCTTCCCGAAGCTGACGGCGGTGCTCTTCGTATTCCGCCTGCTTCTTTTCGAGCTGACGCAGCGTGGACGGGGTTACCGGCGTGGCCAGCTTGCGGGGTAGGAGAAAATTGCGGGCGTAGCCGTCCGCAACCTTGACCACGTTGCCCTGCTCCCCGAGACCGGGGACATCTTCAACGAGAATAACTTCCTGAGACATACTTCACCTGTTTGATTGCGTATCCGCGTTCAGGGTACCAGACCCATGACCCGTGCGCGGCGGATCGCGCGTTTGATTTGCCGCTGCTGCTTGGCGCTGGTGCCGATGACCCGCTGAGGCATGATCTTGCCCCGCTCGGTCATGAACTTCTTGAGCAGCTCACTGTCCTTGTAATCAACATCGGTCACGCCCTCGAGATACCGGGCGCCCTTTTTGAGCGCGGGTCCAAGGTCGGAACTCCGTTTGTTGCGTCCTGTCATAGCCATGCTTCAACCCTCGTCTTTCTTCCGGTCAAAACGGAATATCGTCTTCTTCCTCACCTGAAAAATCCTGTCCCCGTCCACCGGACGGGGGGCGGGGTCCCGAGCCCGCATCGGGCGGGGCATCGCCGGGCGCACTGGACCGCCGGGGCGATCCGAGGAACTGCACGCGCTCGGCGGTCACGCCGAGTCGGCTGAACTTTTGCCCGTCCTTTTCCCACTCATCGAGCTTCAACCGGCCTTCCACCAGCACCTGGGAACCCTTGGAAAGGTATTCACCGCTGGTTTCAGCCTGCCGGCCCCATACATCACAACTTACGAAAACCGTTTCTTCCTTATCCTCGCCGGACGCGGAGCGGTACGTGCGGTTCACGGCGAGCCGGAGATCGGTCACCGCGGTGCCGCCCGATGTGTACCGAACCTCGGGATCACGGGTCAGATTGCCCATCAGGATCACTTTGTTAAACGATGCCATGCGTCAGCTCCGTCACTCCGCATCCGCGGCCGCAGCGGCCGGAGCGGCTTCCACCGCGCGGTAGATTTCGATGCGAAAGATGTCTTCGCTGAACTTCAGTGCGTTGCGAAGCGACGCAACGGAGCTGCCGTCCATCTCGAACCGGATCACCGCATACTGGCCGTTGGTTTCCTTTTTGATCTCACGGGCGAACGGCTTGCGTCCGAGTCGGGTCGCGCCTTCGACCGTACCCTTGAGTTTTTCCACTTCACGGCTGATCACGTCCAGCGCGTTTTCGATCTGCTCTTCTTTGTGATCATCGGGAAAGATGATCATTGCCTCATACTTGTTCACTGTATTCCTCCCGGCCCGCGGCTTCTGCCGCACGCCTTGCTCTCTCATCATCCATTGTACCGGTTCATGGCCGAAACCACGCCTTCATTCACCCATTGCTCCGCGGCATCCGCCGCACGCCGGCACGCCTCGTCCAGCTTCTCGCGATCCTCCGCGGGCATCCGCCCGAGAACAAACGCGGTCATGTCACGATCCGGCGAACCGCGGCCGATCCCGACTCGCAAGCGGGGAAATCCATCCCCGCCCAGCCGTTCAATCAGGGACTTCAGTCCATTGTGTCCACCCGCACCGCCCGAAGGCCTCATGCGGAGACGCCCGAGATCGATATCGGCATCGTCCACCACCACCAGCACGTCTTCGGGGCGAATGCCCTTCTTCCGCGCCAGCGGTCCGACGGCGTCGCCGCTACGATTCATAAACGTCTGCGGCTTGACCAGCAACACTGTTTCCTCACCAATCCTGCATTCCGCAAGTTTGGCGGGAAAACGCCAACTTTTTTTCCATCCCGCCCCCCGGCCGTCGGCCAGCAGGTCGACCACGTCAAACCCTGCGTTGTGAGGCGTATGGTCGTATGTCCGCCCGGGGTTTCCCAGGCCCACAACCATTTTCATGTCCGGTTCCCCGGTTCAGATCAGAAGGATTACTTCTCTTCCGAGTCTTCGTCCTCGTCGTCCTTCTTCTCGCCGATCACTTCCGGTTCCGCGGTTCCTTCGCCCGCTTCCCCTTCGCCCGCTTCCGGCTCCTCTTCGATCTTCGGCGCGGCCACGGATGCAACCGCCACATCGGCGTCGGTCAGCACCTCGATCTTCGATGTATCAACCTTGATATCTTCCACGGTCAGGGAATCGCCGATCTCGAGGCCGCTGACATCCACCTCGATCATCTCGGGGATGTCCGCAGGCAGGCACTCGATTTCGATTTCGCGAAGGGTATGCTCGAGGATGCCGCCGTCGCGGGTGACGCCCACCGGTTCTCCGGCCAGCTCCACCACCACGGTCACCGTGAGCTTCTCGGTCAGCGATACCTCGTGAAAATCGGCATGGATGATCCCGCCGGTCAAGGGATCATGCTGCACATCCTGCAACAACACCTTGCGCACCTCGCCCCCGATATCCAGATCGAGCATGATATGCTCCGATGCGTGGCCATGCAGGCTCTGGTGAAAATCGTGCTCGTTCACCTGGACCATCACCGTGCCGCTGTCGGCGCCGTAGATGATGCCCGGGAACAATCCTTCACGGCGAAGACGCCGCGACGCCTTCGTCCCTTTTGTATCACGCGGCTGGGCCGCCACTTTTACTTCCGCCATGTTCGTATCTCCGATGTCTCTCTATCGTCAGCCTGTCACACCCGGAACAACGAGGTGACGGACTGGTTGTTATGGACTCTCAAAATCGCTTCCCCCAGCAGCTCCGCCACAGACAGGACGGTCAGCCGCAAGCCGTCGATGTCCGTCTGGGGAACGCTGTCGGTGGTAATCAGTTCCTCGATCGGCGACTCCTTGAGCCGCTTGTGACCGAGCTCACTGACCAGGCAATGGGACACCGCGGCAAACACCGATCCGGCGCCCGCTTCCCGGAGGATTTTCGCCGCCGCGCTGAGGGTGCCGGCGGTTGTCGTAAGGTCATCGACCAGCAGCACGTTTTTGCCACGGACATCGCCCACCACGTTGATGGCTTCCACCTCGGTGGCGCTCTTGCGCTGCTTGGCCACGATGGCCAGCCCGGTCTTCAACATGGTGGAATAGGCATACGCCATTTTCAGCCCGCCGGGATCCGGCGAGACGACAACCAGGTCCTCACCGCACAGCCCGCGCTCACGCAGGTGCTTGACGATAACCGGTGCAGCAAACAGGTGATCCACCGGAATGTCGAAGAAGCCCTGGATCTGTTGGGCATGCATATCCATGGTCAACAGGCGATCCGCGCCGGCCGCCACGAGCAGGTTGGCGACGAGCTTGGCGGTGATCGGCACCCGGGGCTGATCCTTGCGGTCCTGGCGGCCGTACCCGTAAAAGGGAAGCACCGCGGTGATGCGGGCGGCCGAAGCCCTCTTCGCCGCGTCGATCATGATCAACAGCTCCATCAGGTTTTCATTCGGCGGGTAGCAGGTCGGCTGAACGATGAAAAGGTCCTGGCCGCGGATATTCTCCACGATTTTGATGAAAATCTCACCATCGGGGAAACGGCTTATGTCCACCCCGGCAATCGGGACATCAACATAGTCCGCAATCCGCTTTGCCAGCGTCGGATGGGCCGTGCCCGCCAGAATTTTAAATGAATGCGACATGGTACGATTCAAAAAACGTTATGTGGTTGCCCGACTAGGACTCGAACCTAGACTCTGGCCTCCAAAGGGCCGTGTGCTGCCATTACACCATCGGGCAGAATACAACCCAGCCTCATCTGCCGGAGAAAACCGGTCCCGAGCGGGGCCGTTTCAACCCGATGATGCGGGGATACTTCCGATCACACACCCTCATGCCGGAACCGGATAAAACACCTGCGATCCGGGCCGGACATAAACGCGAGACCCTATGGTAGTCGTCCCGCTCAAGTCAAGCGTGCAATCATCCATCACAGCCTGTTCCATCAACAGATTGACGCCGCGCGATTCCCGCTGCCGATCCGGCTGATTTTTGCCGATTTGAGAAAATCTCCGGCATGATTCCGGGCATTTCCGGGGAAAGCGTCGAAACCGGACCGATGGTACGCGATCTGCTCTATTTCGTGCACAGTGGAAACAACGTGGGCGAAACGGGTAGCGGGTTTTTTGACCGTCAGCTTCCTCAGCGGAATGGTGTACATTTTTGTACAGCCATCCGGGAGGATGCAGGCGGCGAACGATCACGCCTTAACCTCTTTACCCGAAACGGTTCATGCATCCGCACCACCCGCCGCCTCAACCCCGACCCCACCCCGCCGGCCGCATGATACGGTGCATTCGGATCCGGAGCTCCCCCTCGACCCGTCGTTCGGGCCTTTTACGCGGTGGGCAGAACGCTATATTGCAGCACATCCGGCCGACCGTGACCGGATGATGTCGGAAGGCATCGAACGGGCTTCCCGGCGTCGCGAAGCCCTGGTGAAGCTGATCCGTAGCGACCCCGAAGCCGCCCTTGCCGCAGCGGTTCCCTACTCGGTGCGGAAGGTACTGCCGTCAGAGATTACCCGCCTGCTGGAAGAACCGGTGGAAGGCCGGGCCCGGTTCCGCACCGCGATCTCCTGCCGAATGGGTGAGCATGATCATCACCATGATCATGTGGCGGAATGGAAGATAGCCGATATCGGGTCTCAGCGCTTTGACGTGTTCACCTTCGGCCTGCGTGCCGGCATCAGCTCCAAGAATCACCTGTCGGTCCATGGAATCGCGCTGGATGGTATCATGGCTCTCGATGATGACCCGGTTCGACGGATCACGGATCCCATCGAGCGCATGGACCGGGGCCTGACCGATCCCGCCACGGTTGCGGGCGTGGTGCATGGACGGATCGTGACCTTCACGTCGATCGAGGAAGCGGATGCGCTCCGCCAACGCATCCGGGATACGGAAACCATGGCCAGTCCGGCCGCCGACGGTTCGGTATGGATTGAGGACGGCCGCGTGAACCTTGCCGCGGAAGTTCCGGAAAAACTTTATGCGGATTCCACAACCGGATCAAAAAGCGTTCTTGTTGTGCTTGCCGACTTCCCCGATGTGCCGGGCGATCCGGCCTCCTTCGCCGATGTGTCGAACGCCATGGCCTCGGTCGCGGGCTACTACAACGATGCATCGTACCGGAACGTCACACTGACCATGACCGTGGCCGGGGAAACCATACGGATTCCACGCAGCACGGCGTATTACGCCGAGCGATTCGCGGAACTGTTGGAGGATGCGCAAACGGCCGCAGCCAAGACAGGATACGATGCCGCCGACTATGATCACTTCATCCTCATCACCGGCAACAGCGCCACCACCAACTTCACCTATGCCGGCATGGCTTGGGTCGGGACCAAGGGCTGTCACCTCATCGCACCGTGGTACAATCTGCGCACGGCCGCACATGAGCTCGGACACAACTTCGGATTGCGTCATGCGAATTACTGGCGCACCGATTCGGAACGCCCTGCCGGCCGGGATACCATCGGGGGCGGATATGTCGGGGACGACATCAACGCCGAGTGGATCCAGTACGGCCACCGATTCTCGCTGATGAGCGGTCAGTATGGTCCCGATATGTTTACCGGACAGGCCCATTTCGCGGTGCGGGAAAAGCGCCACCTCCTATGGTTGGACAGTGATGATGTGGCGGTCGTAAGTGAACCTTCCGTCATCCGGCTGTACCGGCAGGATGATCCGGATGCCGAGGGCGTGCGGGCGATCCATATCAACCGGTTCTCGTCGGACTATACATCCTACGGACGGCGCTACTGGCTCTCGCTGCGCGGCGCCTACCCCGACAACCCCTGGCTGGTGAACGGCATCCAGGTCGATTGGGCCCGGGCCTATTACCAGGAAGACGGCGCGGTTATGCTCGACATGACCCCCTACTCCAACGACGACCCCGACGGATACGGCTACACCGATGACGACGATGACAAGTGGGACGGTGCGCTGCTGATCGGACGGACCTACAGCGAT
>JAUIHQ010000444.1 GCA_030432155.1 bacterium
GTTTCAGGTTTCAGGCTTTCTCGATGCCCGGTGCTCTATAACACATGGCCTATCCCGGATATTGACCCAACCGGTCCATCTAGTATATGATATACTACATGAGGACACAGGGCTGGTTGTTTCGGGAGGATGGATATGCGCCGGAACGGGGTCGGGCGAGAGAGACGCTGTTCGCCCAGGCCAACGGGTATCTCGGCATCCGCGCCTACCCGGAGGAAGGATTGCCGGGGCGCGACGACCTTCCGGCATCGCTCGATGAAGACGACCGCTCACTCCCTCATCAGTATGCCGTACGGGTTTTCGATCGGTCACCGGTCACCGGCAACACCATGGTCAACCTGCCATCGATACGGTCCCTGGTCCTGGAACTTGCCGGAGAACGTATCGACCTTGCCTCCGGATCCGTCGCGCACTATCACATGGAAGTGGATATGCGCCGGGCCCTGTATACCCGGACGTTCCTCTGGACCTCCCCCGGGGGCCGAACAACCCGTGTTACCTACCGCTCCTTTCTCAGCCGGATGCGACCACACCTCTCCTGCACCCGGCTCGAGCTCGAACCGGATAACTGGGAAGGAACAGCCCGCGTCGCGTTGGTTCTCGATCACACCCCCGACACCCTCGACCGTCGGCACCTGGAACAGGAAGAATCCATCGAGCACCCTCGGGGCGTCGGTCTGCGGCTCCGCACCCTGGAAAGCGGAATCCGGGTCTGCCTGATGCGAGGCTTCCAGAATCCACAAGCTCTGGAAGCTCCCCGGTCGCGGCGGCACGGCATCGAACGCACGGAACAAATCTCACTGGGCCGGGGAAATCGATCCGTGATCGACCTGTTCGCCGCCGTGACGTGCTCAAACGACCCGCAAAACAACGATGATGTTGTGCCGCGGGCCGCTACGTGGCTGAACACCGCCATCACCGAAGGTTTCGAACCCCTGCTCGCCGAGCAGGAACAGGCCTGGGCCGCCCTGTGGCGCGATGCCGATATTTTCATCGACGGGCCGCCGCACATCCCGCAGCGCATCCGTTTTCATGTATTTCAACTTCTCCAGGCCTACCGGTCCGGCCATGCCGACCTCGGCATCGGCTCCAAGTTTCTCAGCGGCCAGCACTATGCCGGTCACACGTTCTGGGATATGGATATCTTTCTGCTTCCGTTCTATCTCTACGTTCAACCGGATGCCGCGGAAAGCCTCGTCCGGTTCCGAATCGGTCAACTTGATCAGGCCCGGAAGAAGGCGGCCGACATGGGATACCGAGGTGCATTCTATCCATGGGAAGCCGACCCGCTGGCCGGCGGGGAAAATTGTCCGCGCTGGTGGAAGGACCGCAAAACGCCGGAAGCGGTGAGGATCTGGTGCGGGGAAATTGAGCTGCATGTGAATGCCGCCGTTGTTTATGGCATCCACCATGTTTGCCGGGTAACCGGCAACGATGCACTCTGGTACGGCGAGGCCGCGCCGGTGGTGCTTGAATGCGCAAGATTCTGGGCGAGCCGAGGGGTCTGGTCCGGGGAACGGTTTGATCTTCGGGATGTGATCGGGCCCGATGAATACCATGAGCATGTTGACAACGATGCCTATACAAACTTCACCGCGGCGTGGACACTGGAGCTGGCGGCAGACCTTCTCCGCACCGCACCCCTCCCACGGCGGAAGGAGCTGATGACCAGCCTCGGGATCACCGAGCAAGAGGTCGGCGCATGGGATCGAAGGATGGCAAGCCTTCGCCCTACACCCCATCCGGACCTGAAGATTCTGCCCCAGGACGACACCTACCTGTCCCTTCCCGTGACTCCGCCCGCATCCATCGACCGCTCGGAACGGCAATACATTTTCTTCACGCCGACGCAGTTATCCGGCATGAGCATGATCAAACAGGCTTCGGTCCTCGCCATCCACCACCTTTTTCCCGACGCCTATACGGATGATCAGGCGGAACGTGACTGGACTTTTTATGCACCCCGAACCATGC
>JAUIHQ010000116.1 GCA_030432155.1 bacterium
TCCAGACATAACTCGACAGCCATTTCGGCAATGCATCGATATCCACAGGAAACAGCCCGGCCAGCCCCACATTGATCGGCCCGGTCTGGGGGTTGTACAACGACTTCCAGAGAATCATCACCGCCACACCGGACGTGAAGGTCGGGAGGTAATACAACGTCCGGAAGGACACGACATTGAACGCGAGCCCGAGGCCCGCCACCACCCACAGCAGGAACCCGATAAGGCCGAAGTCCGGCGATTTCAAGTGCCACAGAATGACAAACGTGACCGCACCCGACAGCAGGCAGAGTCCGAGGGATATGATTTTCCGCCGCGTTGCCCCGGAGGGCAAATCCTCATTCAGAAGCAGCGCCAATCCCAGCGACCCGGCGATGTTGAGAGGAATGCCGAGCATCAGGTAGATGGTGTTGTAGAAGAACTTCCAGAACCGGACGTCACGCGGCTCGAATGTATTCCACATCGCATCATGAAGAAGCCACAGCAGCGCCATGCACCCGACGGCAATGACTGCGGGGACAAGGGCCCGGCCGGCACGCCATACCTGTTCCCCATGGGCGGCCCCGGACACGCCGAGGAGCATGATAATGAGGCCGGCAAGAACATAGCCGTGATTGGCGCCGGAGATCAGCGAAAGAACCACCACACCGGCGCCGGCGCCGAGGAGGAGGCTTCCTGCAGGCCGGACGCCATCCCATTCCGTCAACCTCGCCCACAGAAAGAACACCAGAGCCGCCACCAGCACGATGGCTGAGGCGCAATACGCCACGCAGATTGCGAGACTGGATTCCGCACCGACCCCGCGCATGCCCATGAGGTCGCTGAAATTGCGAAGGGCAACCCATTCCAGCTCCACCCCCGGCTTGAGCGACCAGTTGGTAAACGCCATGACGAACGAAAGGACGACAGGGAACAGGGTAAAAAGAAGAAAGCCGAGGATGTTGGGCAGGAGAAAACCAAAAACGGCTGGTGTCAGTCGACGTTGTTCCCCGGTTATGAGTTTCTTGCGCATGACATCGATGGATAGGTCGCCCAACTAATATCGGTATAGTACCAGTATATCAAGGCGTTTCGTCCCATGGTATGGATATACGTAAATCTCGCAGCATTCAGAAGGTATCGCGACATCAAGAACCTGAATACAACATAATTGATAAGGTTTATCAATCTGTTTTTTAGGCATCAGGCAGCTCGGTGACAAGCGGTTGCCGGGGCCGGCAACCCTCCCGATTGCTGTAAGCGTATTCGACCGCACGAAAGGATAGCCAGGGAGGGCGAGCGGCCCGCGAGCCGGGATCACGGACTCGGGCGATGAAACGATGTAGGAAACAACCACGGATAGCACGGATTTCACGGATGGGTGATGGACGGAAAACAAGCGTTCCGAGGGGAAGCATCATGCCTGGTGACTTTTTTGAGCTTGCCCACGAATCGCACGAATTTTCACGAATGGAGAAGCATCAGAGTCACCCCCCGCCCCTCCCCGGGAGGGCGAGCGGCTCGCGAGCCGGGTTGATGTCACGTGGCACATCTGCGGCAACCGATTACGATGACGATCATGACGATGAGTACGATCGGGGCTGCTGAGATCACGAATACCAACAACACCTTCTCTGCCATGTGATACCAATCGCAAATACGTATCGGTATACATGCGACAGACGATTTGGTTTCAGGTTTCAGTGTTCAGGTGTCAGGAGGGCCTGAAACCTGACACCCGAAACCTATTGAGGAAGACTGAAATCATACCGATACGTTCTTCCGACTGGTATAAGCAGGTCGGTGAAGGAGGATATGGTTCCGTGCCTTACCTTCGCGTGTCGCTTACGCACGAGTCAGCATCGAGATAAATTTCACTTATGGTATGGTCCCCGAGCCTTACTGCGGGAGTACATGGCCAAGCAACGGCGATCAGAGCAGGCTCTTGAGCAGCGGATTCGGGAATCGGCGCTTGAGGGTCACGGCGTAGAAGGTCTCCTGGATCTCCGGAATCCTGTGTATCTCCTTCAGGAGGCCCTGCTTCAGCTCGTCCTTGATGACGATGGGCGGGACCACAGCCAAACCGATCTTCTCGCGCGCGATCAGACGCAGCATGGTCATGTCGTTGATCTCGGCGGCGATGGCCGGCCGGATACCCAGCCGCTCCACCATCGCATCAAAGGCGATGCGGATGTTGCTGCTGATGTTCGGGAGCACCAGGGGCTCGGACGACAGAAGGTCGTGCAGGCGTCGTTTCCGGCGGGCGAACTTCGGATCCCCCACCAGACTGACCGACTGGCTCGAAATCCGGTGCGAGATCCACGAGGTGGCCGCATCCCGCGCCGGAACATTGTCGGTCAGCACCACATCCATGCGGTGCGTTTCCAGTAGCTGCAGCAGTTCGCCGATCGATCCCGAAGAAATCACAAGCTCCACGTCCCGGCGCTTGAGCAGCGGCTGCAGGAATTCCACCTGGAAATTCCGGCTTAGCGTGGTGATGGCCCCCACCCGGAACACCCGCCGAGGGACGTCCCCTCCATGCGCCAGCTGGTGCAGCAGTTCCTCCCCAGTCCGGAAGATCGAATCCGCATACTCCAGCACCATCCGGCCGGTCTCCGTCAGCAGCAACTGACGTCCCTGCCGCTCGAACAGATCATAACCCAGCTGCGCCTCCAGGGTCTTGATCTGCACCGACAACGCAGACTGCGAAACCCGCAGTTCGTGCGCTGCCCGGGTCAGGTTCCCCTCGCGGGCGACAAACCAGAAGTACCGGAGATGGTTGTAGTTGATCCTCATGGCACCGTTCTATTTATACGAACGTTATTATAAATACAATCTATTATGCATATATACCGCGTCCGCCTATATTCCATCTCCGTTGCCTGCGGGAAGGCAGGCTGAGGAAACATGAAAAAGACCGGACCGGTGTCCGGAAGGAGCGGAGAAATCACATGGAACTCGTAATGGACTTTCTGGGTCAGT
The DNA here is from genome assembly GCA_030432155.1 of bacterium. Lineage (GTDB taxonomy): Bacteria > Verrucomicrobiota > Kiritimatiellia > CAIVKH01 > CAIVKH01 > JAUIHQ01. The sequence goes on from JAUIHQ010000116.1 coordinate 2,962, forward strand.
TTGCAGGGCAGCTGCAATCGCCGACCTTGTCTTTCCTGATCGGGGGCGCCCTGGTGGCGGCCTTGGGCAGTAAATTGAATATCCCGGATTCGATCTACCGGTTCGTGGTGTTCGTCCTGCTGATGAAGATCGGCATCAAGGGCGGCATCGAGATCCGCGAGGCGAATTTCGCGGAGATGCTGCTGCCGGCCCTGTTCACGGTGGCTATCGGCCTCGTGATCGTGTTGCTTGGTAACTTCCTGTTCGCCAAACTTCCGGGGATCCGGCGGGAGGACGGGGCCGCGACCGCCGGCCTGTTCGGGGCGGTAAGCGCCTCGACCCTGGCCGCCGCCATCGTGATGCTGGACGCGCAGGATATCCCGTTTGAGGCCTGGGTCCCGGCCCTGTACCCGTTCATGGACATTCCGGCGCTTGTGCTGGCGATCGTGCTGGCCAACCTGCAGCACGCGAAACAGCACAAGGGCGAGGGTCACAAGGTCCAGGTGTGGGGCATTGTCAAGGAGAGCCTGCAGGGCGCCGCCCTGTCCGCGCTGGTCCTCGGGCTGGCTCTAGGCCTGCTGTCCAAGCCGGACGCTGTGCTGGAAAGCTTCTACGAACCACTTTTCCGGGGCCTGCTTTCGGTCCTGATGCTCGTGCTGGGCATGGAAGCCTATTCGCGGTGGCGGGAGCTCACGAGCGTGGCCCACTGGTTCGGCCTGTATGCCTTCCTCGCCCCCATCGTGCATGGCAGTATTGGGTTTGCCCTGGGTTACCTGGCGCATATCCTGGTCGGATTCAGCCCGGGCGGGGTGATCCTGCTGGCAGTGATCGCCGCGTCCAACTCGGACATCTCCGGTCCTCCGACCATCCGAGCCGGCATCCCGTGGGCCAACCCGTCGGCGTACATCGGCGCCTCCACCAGCGTGGGGACCCCGATCGCGATCGCCGTCTGCATCCCGCTGTTCACCGCACTGGGCAAACTCGTATTCGACCTCTAATGAACCCAACCAAGGAGTATCGTCATGTTTCACAAAGCCACCAAACTGATTATCATCACCGAGAATTTCAAATGCAGGGACGTTTGCCGCATCATCGATGCCGGCGGGGCGACCGGCTATACCCTGGTTCCGGCGGGCGGGAAAGGTCTTCACCACTTCCACGCCACGTCGAGCAAGGCGTCGCTGGTCGATGACTTCGCGAACATCAAGATCGAGGTCGTATGCCGGGACCGGGTCCGGGCGGAACAGATCGCCGAACGCATCCTGAAGGAGTGCTTCGAGGAATACCCGGGGATCATGTACCTCGAGAGTGTCGAGGTCATGCGGCCCGAGCACTTCTGAATAGCCATAGGGACCAAACCTTGAAACTCAAATATCCTACATCGAGTCATGCGCTACGCTTTGAGCCCCACCCCCGGGAGGGCGAGCGGCTCGCGAGCCGGGTTGATGGCAAGTGGCATATCTGCGGCAACCGATTACGATGACGATCATGATGATGATTACGATCGGGGGGTGCAGAGATCACGCATGCCAGCAACCCCTTCTCTGCCGTTTGTGCAGGTCGGTGAAGGAGGATATGGTTCCGTGCCTTACCTTGGTCTGTCGCTTACACACAAGTCAGCATCGAGATAAATTAGTTTAAGGTTTGATTATTAGACCTTTTCTTTCAATCTTCCTGTCACCAGCTTGTGCAGGGAGCTTGAGATGTAGGTCTGGTAGGGCATGCCTTCTCTGGCAGCTTTCATCTGGATGCGCTCCAGATCCCGGGACGATATCCTGATGTTGATACGCCTATCCTTTTGCAGTGTGCTCGTGGCACCTTGCTCAAGGGCTTCTTTCTCTGACTTGAATTTGGCGATCCTTTTGAGTTCGCCCTTCTCAAAATCATCGAGAATCTGCTGCTCTTCATTATCCAACTTATCTGATTTCTTTGTCATGGCAGGTACTCCCTGGTGGCTTTCCGGCTGGGAATGATGGTTTTCAAAAAGCGGATTCCTTTCGATTTCACGTACGGCACAAGCCAGATGTAATCTTCGATGTTGAGAACGATTATATTCTGCTCGGGATACCGACCGCGGTTGGGATGCCTGACAACATCCAGTGTCTGTGTCACCGGTCGGATCAAAATGTACCACTTATGGTCGGTTCAAAGTGTACCACCCTGCGGGTTCAGTTTCTGGTTATCATAGAGGTGTTTCTTTGGCAACGAGGAGTTATCCATAGCCGCCGTTTGCGACCGAGAATGGGCTCGCACGGCTCGTCGGAGGTCGTGCGGCGGCTGTGGGTAACTCCGGATCGGGTCTTTCCTTTTCATGCCCGGGCTCGGTCCTTGAGGCGGTAACTTCTTCCGGGCATTTCGATGACGGTGGCATGATGGAGGAACCGGTCGAGGATGGCCCCGGCGGCGGGCACGTCGCCGATGAGCTTGCCCCATTCCTGGATGGGCCGGTTGGAGGTCATCAGGGTGGAGCGCACCTCGTACCGGCGCATGACGATCTCGAAGAGATATTCCCCTGAACGTTTGGGCAGTTGTTTGATGCCCATGTCATCGATGATGAGCAGGTCGGGTTTGAGGTAGGCGTTGAGCGTCTTGGGATTGATCTCGACGGATTCAGCTTCCTTGAGGTCACCCACCAGATCGAAGATCGAGCGGTACCGCACGGTGCGTCCCTGCAAAATGGCTTCCTGACCCAGCGCCTGGGCCAGGTGGGACTTGCCGACGCCGGGCGGTCCGACGAACAGCACGTCACGGGCATCATCGAGATAACGGCCGGTGGCCAGTTCATAGATGAGCTTCCGGTTGATCTTGGGGTTGAAGCTCCAGTCGAAGCCGTCCAGTCGACGGGTTTCCCGGAACCCGGCGGCGTTGATCCTCCTCTCACGCTGACGGTTTTGCCGGACGATCTCCTCGTCCTGCAGGATCAGTTCGAGGAACTCCAGGTGGCTGAGACGGCCGGCGGCGGCTTCCTGCAGCCGTACCGACAGGCTGCGGGAGAGGCCCGAAAGCCGGAGGGCCTTGAGGCGTTGGTGGAGGGTCGGGGTCATGGGGTCCTTTCGGTGTGGGCCGCGGCTTGATAGATGTCCATGCCGCGGATGAGTGGATGTTCAGTCATAAATTCGAACTCCTGCGGCTGGTCCGGCGGGGGATTTTCCGCCAGACGCCGCACATCGCGTAAACGAAAAGTCCCGTAGGTCAGCGCCCGTTCACAGGCCTGATCAATGAGCCTGGCGGTATGCTTCCGGGTGAGTTGCCGCAGGCCCATCAGGGTACGAAGGCCTTGCTGTCCGCGCTCCAGGATCACGCCTTCGGCCCACAACCCGGTCCAGTAACCGATGGACTGGGCCTCTTTGACCAGCCAGCGGCTGTTTTGCTGGACATCAAAGACCCGGCCCCGTGATCCGGGCGTGCGATAGCTGAACTGCCCCGGCTCGACCCGGGCATGCACCGCGACTTCTTCCATCCGGTGGTTGAACAGGCGAACCGTCCGGCTGTCCCATCGCACCAGGAGGATGCGTCCGACATATTCCACCGGCGCCTCGTAGTAGGCTTTCTGCACCTCGACGAACCCATCCCGATGTACGCTGCGTTTTCCCTCCTGGCAGGAAGGAAACGGCATCGGCGGCAACGGGTGCAGCACGGGCCGTTCCTGTTGTTCGAACAAGGTCGCCACCTGTTGACGGGTGGTGCCGTGGATCCGCCGGTCGGCCACGTGCTCTTCCCAGTACAGCAGATGGGCGTTGAGTTGGGCCAGCGACGTGAAAGTCCGGCCTTTGAGGGCGTTGTCTTTGACGTAGCCGATGCCGCGCTCGACCTTGCCCTTGTGATGGGGGTGATAGGGCTTGGTGGGCAGGATGACCATGTGGTAGTACCGGGCAAAGTCCTGCAGCTTGGGGTGGACATCCGGATCGTACCAGTCCGCCCTGGGAATGGCGGCTTTCAGGTTGTCGAGCACCACCGTCCTGGGGGTCCCGCCAAAGTACCGGAAAGCATTTTCCAGGCAGCGAAGGAACGTCTCGGTATCCTGCCGGAATACCGCCTCGCTGTAACCCTTGCGGGAAGAACTCAGCACCATGCGGAACACATGCGTGCGGCGCCGTCGCCCTTTCTCACCCACGATCCAACCGCCGGTACCGAAATCAACCTGCACCTCCTCGCCGGGACTGCATTCCACCCTTTCAAAACGGCGGGGATCGGCCCTTCGCAACCTGCGCAGGAAGCGCTTCACCGACTCGTAGGAACCGGCAAAACCGACCTCGCTGCACAGATCCTGATAAATCCGCTGGGCGCTTAACCCTTTTTCATGCCAACCGGTAATCTGCTGCCGCCACGGCTCGCACTGGCTGGGCCGTCCGGGCTTCAAAATCCCGGCGGTCGAAATGGTACACTTTGAACCCGATCCCAGCCCGGAGCCGGGGGGCGGAATGGTACACTTTGGATCATCCCGACCTCTTCCGATCGACAGGTAGCGGCGTATGGTCTGGCGATGAATACCCAGCTCACGCGCAATGCGCCGCTGCGTCCATCCCTTGTCGTAAAGCTCTCTGATTACGTGTATTCGTTCCATCTTTAACATGTTGGCCATGGGCTCGGTCTCCGGTTAATCCGGAGAAACTAACCCCAATGGCTCTCATGCAAAGTGGTACACTTTGATTCGACCCGACCTGGTACACTTTGACCGACCGCTGACAGTGTCTGCCCGTTTTCGATGGCTACCAGCACATCCTCAAAGCAGATACCCCGCGTCTGCTCAAGCCATTCGTTCTTCTCGTCACTCCAGTCGAATTCACTCATTGGTTAAGGCTACTCGCATGTGTGCCTTATGTCAACAGGCCTATAAGGGAGGCTCCAACCACGGAACGGACACGGAACCCAAACACGCCGGATGGCGAGGCCCCCCCCGGGGGAGGGCGAGCGGCTCGCGAGCCGGGTTGATGGCAAGTGGCATATCTGCGGCAACTGATGACAATGACGATCATGATGATGATTACGATCGGGGGGTGCAGAGATCACGCATGCCAGCAACACCTTACTCTGCCATGTAAGCAGGTCGGTGAAGGAGGATATGGTTCCGTGCCTTAACCTTGGCCTGGCGCTTACGAACTATTCAGCATCGAGATAAATTAATTTTAAGGTATGGCCCCCTCGTGTCTGTCTATACGAACGGTACACCGTCCCTCTGGAGGCTAATGTTGGCTGCATCATTTATGATCGCCTGCTGGCCCGTCGAATAGTGTCTGCACCATATTTCATAACAAGATTTGTGATATATTCCGTTTCGCAGTCATTAATGAAGCTGAGATATCCTGCGAGCATTTTTGCATCATCCGCGGAAAGCTTCCCATTTCGGTAGCGATCAAGAAGGGAACGGACATAGCGTTTAGTGGATCGAGGTACCTTGACGTGACCTGTGGGCGTTATGACCAATCCTGTTATGCAACGACGAGTCCAGGGACATGACAATCGTCGCTTCTTCGAATTGAAGCGCAACGTGGGGTGCGTTGTGGTCTTAACAAGACTCTGAATCTTGTTTTCCACCTCAATCAACTTCGCCTTGTTGGGTGATGACAGGCATATGTCATCAGCGTACCTTGAATAGACGCAACCGAAATCGGAACATATGTCCTCTATAGCGACATCAAGGCCATACACGACCCAATTGCTAATAAATGGCGAAGAGGGTGCGCCGATGGCAAGGAATCGTCCCCGTGCTCTTAATTCAATGAAAAATATCTTGCCTAACAACTCCACGTCCGCTGGTGTCAAAGGCGATCCATGTATTTTCAGTCGTGGTACGCAAGCAGCTTCAAAATCAGTAAATGTTATAGAGGGAAAGAAGTCTAAGAAATCGAGTCTAAGTAGAAACTGATTGTTGCAATGTATGTTCGCGTTGTGCTTTAAAGGCGACTTTAAATTCCTTCTGTAGCCCGTTGCGGCTTTGTGTTGCAAATCGTCTGAATAAAGTAGGTCGATGGCCGCTATCTGGAGGGCTTTGGTATCTTTTGCGGGATGAAATATCTCTCGCTTGCCGCCTGTCCGCTTATCTACTAAATACCTGCGATAAAGCTTTGGGGCTTTGCTGGCGACGCGTAGAATTGCAGCCTCCTGCAGGCCGAGATAACCAGACAGTGATGACAACATGCTCATGAAGATTTAGCCGCCCGTCGTGTGAGAATGGGCAGGCGAGCGGGATCATATTGGCGATAGAAGTCAAGTATGCGCTTGCGAAGGGAAAGCCAATCGCTGTGGGGTATGTCATAGCTGTGGGTTACGGAGCGTCTCGACACAATAAAGCAACCATCTTCCTGATAGATGTGCTTGGTTGCACATAGCAGTCCGAGTTCGATGTGAAATGGTACATACTTGGCCGTAAACAGCGCTTTCATAACGGCCTCAAGCTCCAGTTCTGTAATCGGTGAAAAGAGGTTAATGAGGTCCTGAACAAGAAGAAGTCTGTGCTTGCCCTTGCTGGATCTCCAACTGCTTGGCGTCGTGAAGTCAACGCTGAGGCGCCGTCGCCTCAACGCGACATCAGTGATGCGATCCAATATTGCGTCGAATGTTTTACTAATTGTAGACATGTCGGTGTGTATTGTCTTCTTGAACTTGGACTTCTTGTCAGCTTTTGCGAGCGGCCCAAGATTTATAAAAGACTTATGTCCGACATGGAGTATGTCATTCACAATAAGTAGCTTATTCACCACCTTATTGTTGCTGGCGAATGCACCGAGCTCAGCAAGTGTGCCAGCGCTTTCATTTATTAAGACTACACAGTCGGAATAATCTGCAAGCCTCTCTTCGATGCTCAAGTAGTCGTGTTTAGTTGATCGTTTAAGTATAGGGAAGGCATCTTCCGCGCGAAACAGCGTCCCGTGCTTAAAGTACCGCTCCGCATAAGCGAGAAGCTGTGTTCGCCCTGATCTGACAGTCGACGCATCAGCGCCGCAGGTAAATACAACCAGGGCATCGTTATCAAGTGGTATTCGCCTGTTCGTGTACAGGGGTCGAGTGCGTGCAAGTAGCTCTGCAAAAAAGGGGTTATGTGCTTGATTTGAGCTCATAACCCCACGCCTACTTTGGGCGGCCGTGAGAAAGACCGCGATCGAGCGGGCGAGAGCGCGGTCTTTCTCACGGAAAAGAAAGCCGAAATACTCTTCGGAGGAACGGCTAAACACCGTTCAAATAACGCACCGCTTAGACTAGGCATCGTGTTTTTGTCAGAATTCGTCATCGGCGTCAATATTCATGTCGGAAAACAGCCTCCTTAGGCACCTCTTGGCAATACGCAACGTCTAGTCGGGTTCAACTATTGTTGCATGAACGGCATCGTCGGGCATATCTTCCTTGCTTGTTACATGTCGAAATGCGCCATCTCGAAAATGTGCTTCAACATTGCAGAATGGGCACGAACATTTCCAGTATGTAGTATATCTGATGGGATCTTGAGCCGGAATGTGATCTACATACAGAGAGAATGTCTTTCCGCATTCAGGATTCGGACACTTCTTCATTGATTGAACAAATGCGTCAAATTGCTTCATATTCATTGTCTCCTTTAGCCAACCGTGGAGCTGACCTGGTCAGCGATGGGGCAGACGCAGT
>JAUIHQ010000445.1 GCA_030432155.1 bacterium
CCGGCAATATGTGCCGCAGCCCGATGGCGGAATACCTGTTCCGCTGCCGCGCCGGCCGGCATATCCCGTGGACCGCGGCCTCCGCCGGTACCATGGCCCCGGCGGGCGGGCCGGCCAGCCCGGAAGCGGTGGATGTTCTCGCCGAAATCGGGGTGGACGCATCGGGGCACCGGAGTCAACCGGTGACCCGTGAATTGATCGAATCGGCCGACCTGGTCATCACCATGACCGAACGGCACCGTCGCGAAATTCTTTATCACATGCCGGAAGCGGAATCCAAGATTCGCGGTATGTTGTCATTCGGAACAAAAAGCGGCGGTGATATCCCCGATCCCATCGGGCAGTCGATGCAGGTGTACCGGCACACGCGGGACGTGATCGACGGAGCCATGGCCGATCTTTTATTGACCCTTGTTGAACAGGATCATCAGTCAGACAGGAAGGAATCATCCAGCATGAGCATCGCAATCGGCGCCGACCACGGCGGAGTGGAAACCAAGCAAGCCATCGTGAACCTGCTCAAACAGAGAGGCGTTGATGTCATCGACGTGGGCACCCATTCATCCGATTCCGTCGACTACCCCGACCTCGCCCTCCCGGTGGCGGCGGCAGTCTCCGACGGCGCCGCGGAGCTCGGCATTCTCGTCTGTACCACCGGCATCGGCATGAGCATCAGCGCCAACCGATTCCCCCGGGTCCGGGCCGCCCTTGTGCATGACGAAGACTCCGCCCGGCTTTCCCGTGAGCACAACAACGCCAACGTTCTTGTGCTGCCGGGCCGCGGCAAGGATAGCGAGACCCTCACATCCATCGTCAACACCTGGCTGGATGCGGAATTCGAGGGTGGCCGCCACGAGCGCCGCGTGAACAAGATCAACACCAACGTCGAGGTGTGGTCATCCCTCGACGCCCTCGCCGATACCGATCCCGACATCCTGGAGGCGATCAAGGGCGAAATGACCCGCCAGAAGTACAACATCGAGCTGATCGCGTCGGAAAACTATACCAGCCGCGCCGTTCGTCAGGCCTGCGGGTCGGTTCTGACCAACAAATACGCCGAAGGCTATCCCGGCAAGCGCTGGTACGGGGGATGCGAGGAAGTGGACAAGGCGGAGAGCCTGGCCATCGAACGGGCGAAGGAACTTTTCGGGGCCGAACATGTCAACGTGCAGGCCCACAGCGGAAGCACCGCGAACATGGCCGTCTATTTTTCCGTATTGGAGCCGGGCGACCGGATTCTCGCCATGAACCTCGCCCACGGCGGTCACCTGACCCACGGCCATCCCATGAACTTCTCCGGCCGTTTCTTCGACGTGACCCCCTATGGTGTGGACAAGGATACCGAGCAGATCGACTATAACGAGCTGCAGAAGCTGGCCGAGGAGCACAAACCGAAGATGATCACCGCCGGCGCCAGCGCCTATTCGCGAATCATCGACTTCGCCCGCATGCGCGAGATCGCCGATTCGGTCGGCGCGATGCTGATGGTGGACATGGCCCATATTGCCGGTCTGGTGGCCGGGGGTTGTCACCCCAGCCCGGTTCCTCATGCCGACTTTGTGACCACGACCACCCACAAAACCCTGCGCGGTCCGCGTGGAGGTCTCATCATGTGCCGGGAGCAGTACGCGAAGGACATCGACAAACAGGTGTTCCCCGGCGTTCAGGGCGGGCCGCTGATGCACATCATCGCCGCCAAGGCGGTATGCTTCCACGAGGCTCTTCAGCCGTCATTCAAGACGTATGCGGAGCAGATCGTGAAGAATGCCAGGGCCATCGCCGGGGCCCTCAGCGAGAGCGGCCTGCGGATCTGCTCGGGCGGAACCGATAACCACTGCATGCTCGTGGATCTCACCTCCATCGACATGACCGGAAAGGACGCGTCCAACGTGCTGGATGAAGCGCTGATCACGGTGAACAAAAACGCGATCCCGTTTGATCAGAAAAGCCCGTTCGTCACAT
>JAUIHQ010000117.1 GCA_030432155.1 bacterium
GAAGACCGGCCGGCAGACTCAAACGCTCCTTCATGCGACAAATTATGACACATCCCGGTAACCATACGACAAGACATTTCCACCGCCCGCCGACTAGATTATCCCGGAAACCACAAGGAGATGAAACAATGACGACCACGGCATATGACAAATCCATCACCATCACCGAGGAACAGAAACGCCAGTATCGGGAAGAAGGATACTTCATCCTCGAGGGCGTGATGTCGGATCAGCAGATGGATGACATCAAGGAGGAAGCGGCGCGGTTTATGAAGCGGCACGACGAGGAACATGCTGCGGCATCGAACCGCAATGCCCGTGACATCAACCAGGCCGGTCTTCGCTACTTCATCGGCAACAAGCACAAGGTGTGGGGCAGCGCGAAGCTGGAACGCTACATCTACTCCGAGCTGATGGCCGAGATATGCCGCGCCACCATCGGGGACACCGCTTACCTCTTCAATGAACAATATGTCATCAAGGCGGGGGAGAAGGGAACCGCCTTTGCCTGGCACCAGGATTCCGGTTATGTCGGGCACCCCCACACCCCCTATCTCACGGTGTGGTCGACGGTCGATGCGGTCACCGAGGAAAACGGTACGATCTACATCCTGCCCTACAGCATCGGCGGCAAGGGCAAACTGGTGGAGCACCAGTGGATGGAGGAAACCAAAGACTACCAGGGCTATTTCGGCGATCATCCCGGCATTCCGGTGATTTGCCCAGCCGGCAGCATTGCGGTGTTCTCCAGCCTGACCTTCCACCGCAGCGGACGAAATACGACCCCCACACCGCGACGGGTCTTCCTGACCCAGTATTCGCCGGATGTCATCATGAACAAGGAAGGCACCGCCCCCTGGGCCTGGGCGGAGCCGTTTCTGAAGGACGGCCGGAATGTGCATGAGGCGGCCTGAAGGACCATGAACCTTTCCCTCAAACCCGATTGGCCGCTAGCCCGCCAAACCTATCGCGACTGGTGGTCGGGCCGGGGGCTTGCGGTCTACATCCATGCGTCCCGGCCGGAACCGGTGTTTGAGGCGCCCGACCCCGGTCCGCCAGCCGATCTCGAACAGCAGTGGCTGGACATCGACTACCGGGTGGCCCGGGACCTGCATCACCTGTCCCGCACCTGGTTCGGGGGGGTGGCGATGCCGCATTTCGCGCCGAACTTCGGGCCGGGAAGCCTGGGGCTGTTGCTCGGCTGCCGTCATGTCCTTGAACCGGAAACCATCTGGTTTGGGCCGGTCATGGAAGCCTTGGAAACCCACCCCCCGCTCGGCTTCCGGCCGGAAGGGTTCTGGTGGGAGAAACACCGGGACTACATTCGGCAGGCCCGGGAAGCATCCCGTGGACGGGCGCTGGTCGCCCTGCCCGACCTCATCGAGAACATCGACACCCTCGCCCAGCTCCGCGGCACCGATCACGTCCTCCTGGATCTCCTGGACGATCCGGACTCGGTCAGGCGGCGGCTCGAGGAAATCGAGCAGGCCTGGTTCGCCTGCTATGACGCATTGTATGAGCTCGTGCAGGACGATGACGGCGGTTGCTATGATTTCGCCTTCACCCTGTGGGCACCGGGCAAAACGTGCAAAATCCAGTGCGATCTGTCCTGCATGATCAGCCCCGATGCCTTTCGGACGTTCGTGGTTCCCGGTCTTACCCGGCAATGTGAATTCCTCGATTATTCCCTGTATCACCTCGACGGGACCACCGCGCTGCAACATGTGGATGCCCTGCTTGAGATCGCTCCCCTGGATGCGATCGAGTGGACGCCGCAGGCCGGGCAACCCCAGGGTGGTTCGCCGCACTGGTACGACCTCTACCGCCGGATCAAACAGGGCGGCAAACGGGTGCAGGCGGTGGGGGTCAAGCCGGAGGAAGTCCTTCCGCTCATCGATGCCGTGGGTCCGGAGGGCCTGTTCATAAGGGTCGAGGGATGTGTTTCAATGGCGGAAGGCGAAGCCCTTCTCGCCCGCCTGTAGTCAGCCCCCGGCCCCCCGGTGGATCCCCCGGTAAGCGGTCGGTGACATCCCGATCCGCCGGGCAAAAAATCGGCTGAAATAGGCCGGCTCATAAAAGCCGCATTGGGCCGCCACCGCCTGGATCGGATCGTTCGTTTCGGCCAGCAGGCGGCCCGCTTCGGAGATCCGCAGGGCCAGCAGGTATTCGCCCGGCGGTACCGGGAACCGTTCGCGCCAGCGGCGCATGAATGTGGAAAGGGAAAGGCCGTACTCCCGGGCAAAGGCCTCCACATCATGAACCTGGTCAAAACTCTCCTGCATCCGTTCGGCGAGAGCATACACCGCCGCCGATTGATGATCCGAAGCAAACGGCGAGGGTAGCAGCGTCTCCCGGACCAGGCTCAGGGCCATCAGGTCCAACCGGTCCACCGCCCCCGGTTCATGCGCATCCTTCTCCGCCGCGGCCAGAAACGAACGGGCCAGGCGGCGCACCGGAATCTCATTCAGCACCGGCCAGTGAAACCGCAAAGGCCCGATCAATCCCTCAGCGGCGGCCCGCGGCGCCATCCCGGCATCCAGAATCAGGTACAGCTCCTCCCAGGTTTCCCCGGGCCGCGGCCCGTAATGGACATGAAGCCCCGGAACCTGGGTGATGACACAGGGCGCCCGGACCTCGTACACCGCCTCGCCGCAGCGGTACCGGCCGGAGCCGGACAGAATCAGCGAGTAATTGAACGTGGCGAAGGCCTGGTCGATTTCATTGCGCTTGTCCCGCAGATACCCGATGGCATCGAGCCGGAACCCGCCAAAGCGCCGGGGCCGGGCCTGGTAATTGCGGCTGATGGATCGCGGATACAGCATGTGACAGAATAATACAAGTATATTGGAATTGGTGTGTATATACAAGCTTTTCGAATCATGTAGGATGACAAGATTCAACAGATGGGACGATGATCCCGGGAGACAACAGACATGAGCAAACGCGTACAAGCGGGTGTGATCGGGTGCGGAAACATCAGTCCGGCGTATTTTCATGCGGCGGCAAAACTGAAGGATATGACCATCACCGCCTGCGCCGACCTGAACATGGAGGCCGCCCGGGCCCGGGCGGACGAAAACGGAATCCGTGCCTGTACGGTGGAGGAACTGCTGCACGACTCCAACATCGAGCTGGTCATCAACCTCACCACCCCGCAATCCCATGCCGAGGTCAACCTCGCCATCCTCGAAGCGGACAAGCATGCTTATACGGAAAAGCCGTTCGCGGTGACCCGGGAGGACGGCCGGCGGGTGCTGGAGAAGGCGGAGGAAAAGGGACTGCGAACCGGGAGCGCGCCGGATACCTTCCTCGGCGGCGGCCATCAAACCTGCCGCAAGATGATTGAGGACGGGTGGATCGGCCGGCCGGTGGCCGGGACCGCGTTCATGTGCTGCCATGGCCATGAAAGCTGGCATCCCAATCCCGGGTTCTACTATCTTCGGGGTGGCGGGCCGATGTTCGACATGGGCCCCTACTATCTGACCGCGCTGATCAACCTGCTCGGGCCGGTGAAGCGCGTCGCGGCGCTATGCTGGAAAGCCTACGGGGAGCGGCTGGCGACCAGCGAGAAAGCCAACGGACAGGTCCTGCCGGTGGAGGTGAATACCCACGTCGCCGGGACGCTCGCATTTCACTCCGGCGCCATCGTGACCATCATCACCAGTTTCGATGTCTGGCAGCACAGCGGTCATCCCATCGAAATTCACGGTACGGAGGGAAGTCTTCGCGTCCCTGATCCGAACGGATTCGGGGGACCGGTAAGCCTGTTCCGGCCCGGGATGACGACGTGGGCCGATGTCCCGCTTTCCCACGGCTATACCGACAACTTCCGCAGCGTCGGGGCCGCCGATCTGGCCCGGGCGGTCCGCACCGGACGCCCCCACCGCTGCAGCGGATCCCTGGCCTATCACGTGCTCGATGTCATGCATGCCTTCGACGAATCCTCGGCGAGCGGACGGCACGTGGAGGTGGAAAGCATCTGCGACCAGCCGGCGCCGCTGCCGATGGGGCTTCGTGACGGCGAACTCGATTGATCCAACACCAAACGGGAGATTCTGCATGAAAAAGAGCGCGTTGATTGTCTGGGGCGGATGGGACGGCCACCAGCCAAAAGAAGTTTCTGAATTGTTCCGCGACATCCTGACCGCCGAGCAGTTCGAGGTGGAAATCTCGGACACCATGGATTCGTTTGCCGACGGGGAACGGCTAAAGACCCTCGACCTCATCATTCCCGTGATCACGATGAGCAAGATTGACCACAAACACACCGAGAACATCAGTGAGGCGGTGGCCAACGGAACCGGTCTGGCCGGGTGTCACGGCGGCATGTGCGATGCCTTTCGCGAGGATGTTCTCTGGGCCTTTCTCACCGGTGGAACCTGGGTGTCTCACCCCGGCGGCGACGGCATGGAATACCCGGTCCACATCCTGAACCGTTCCAGTGCGCTCACCGAAGGGCTGGCGGACTTCAACGTGAAAAGCGAGCAGTACTACCTGCATGTCGATCCCGCGGTCGAAGTTCTCGCCACCACCCCCTTCCCGATCTCCCGTTGGTATCACTCGGCCAACGGACATGTGGACATGCCGGTGGTATGGACCAAGAAGTGGGGGGTCGGCCGCGTGTACTACAACGCCCTCGGCCATCAGCGCAACGTCATCGAGACCGGGACGGCCCGGGAGCTGATGCGCCGCGGCTTCCTGTGGGCGGCGGAAGGCAAGACCCTGGCCCGGGAGCGGGGTCTCGACGCATCACACTACGCGGCGGAAACGAAGAATTTTTAACGTCGGTCGCGTTGTATGATGATGACGACTCGGGTACCAGCTGACCGATAGCCCACCCATCCCCCAATCAGTCAATCTTCCATATCCGTCCTACCATGCGGGGGGAATCCGGCGGAAGGATGCGAGCGGGCAGGCGATGCTGGTCAGATACCACGGCAGTTTCCGGTAGTCGCCTTCCGGGTGCATGCATTCGTAGAGACCGGAGGTGTCCCCGCCTCCGGCTCCGTCCTCCTCCAGGGTCCGCAGGTAGTCGCAGGCCAGCTCCCGGGCGGCGCCGGGATCGACCGCATGCAGAGCCTCGTACAGCCAGCCGAGCGGCGTGAACCAGTAGGCCCCGTTCTGATAGCGGTTCCGCTCGCCGAAACCCGGCGCGACCATCCGTTCCCAGGCGCTGGTCGCCGACGCATCGAACCCGACCGGGACATGACGAACCGCCCCCCGCCACACCAGCGAACCCCGGCGATACAAGGCGAGCAGCGCCCGGGCGAGCCGCTCCCGCAACGCCGCGTCGGCCAGGTGTTCGGAAACCGCGAAGGCGCTTCCCCAGACATCGGGTTGCCCGCCGATGCCGGAGGCCGCCTTCAGCAATCCGCTTTCGGGATGGATGAAGCTCGCCAGGTTGGCCTGCACCCGATCCGCCTGGTCCGCATAGTCGCGGGCCTTGTCCTCGGCGTGAACCGCCCGCAGCAGGTCGGCCAACCGGCGGGCGGCGCGCTGGCGGAGCAGCGACGGGAACAAGACCTGGCCGGTAAGCACGACGCTGTCCATGAACCCGAACCCCACCCCCCGGCCGCCATCCCGACAGACGACCAGCCCGCTTCCGTCATCCGCCACCGGCGGCATGAGAAAGGCGAATCCGGCGCGCTCCAGCAGCGACCGGCCATGGACCTCCTCCCGCAGCACCCCGGCGCCTTCCCGCCGGAACCAGGCCCAGAGCATCTCGACAAAGAAGTAGGCCCCGTCGAACGCCGGCAGCTCCCGCCACGGCGGTCCCTGTTCGTGGGCATCATAGGTGCCGGGAAAGTAAATCGGAGTGCCATCGGCGTTGATATGATCAGGGATAGAGCCGGCGGGTATGTGTCCGCCCCGCGGCGTGTCGGCAGCGGCCTCGGCCTGGTGCCGGGCTGTCCACCGCACGGCGTGGGCCAGATCGGGGGTGGGAATCCCGGCGCCGTCCACCGCCATGGCAAAATCGCGTATCCAGAAGGCCGGGTAGCCGGATCGGGCGGCGGGCAGGTACAACGGACCGCCGCTGACATTCGGCTGCCCCGCGGCGAAAAGACCGCCCGCATCGACGCGGCATGCCGCGGTCGTCGTGCGGCAAAGCCCGGTCAGGAAATCCATCGCCCGGGAATTGGTAGAATACAACTGGTGCGGATCCCTCATGCGCCTGAATACATCATGCCTCCCGGAAACGATCAACCAACGCCCTAGTGATCACATAGACGCGACAATCTTCGGCGCCTGATTTCCTGTCACGAATCAATAAATACGAGTCGGCGCCAGCACGCCTGATGATGGAAGTCCGGGCCAGTATGAGCCGAGGTCGACGTCAGGACCGGGACTGCACCGGGGGCGGCGTAATCATACCGGCTGAACGATACATGCCAGGCATCGACCGGTCCCGATTCCTCGACCTTCGAACGCGGGATACGGGCGAGTACCCGCCATTGGCCGAGATTGGCATCGACTTCCACCCGACTCTCGAACTGCCACTCATACACAAACCAGTCGGATGGAATACCCGGTTCCTCCCGATGGGTATAGAATACATCCGCGGAGGGGATGCGTAGCTGCATACGGGCATTGTTCGGATTCACGTGCAATTCATAGTATACGTCCTGTCCATCCGGCCGGATGAACATTTCGAATACGTCCCCAAGTTGAAACGATGGTTCGTTGAATGAAGTCACCGGGTTGTATATGCAGGCATCATCCATTACCGCATACACCCAGAGATGGCCATCCTCCCATCCGGTGCGTACCCAGGCGCCGAGATTGTGATCCCTTCCGGCGTCCCCCCATGCGCAGCCCATCGGAATCGCCTCGGCATCGGACAGCATCGCAGCGGGATCCGCGAAGGTCAGATCCTGTACGATCCTGATACGGCGGCAGGCTATCAGACCGTCAACTGTCGTACTCGCCGGCATATTGTCCCCTGTACCCTTTCAACTCATACACCCGGAACGGCGACAACTGCGATGCCTCCTCGCCGGATTCCCGGTCGACGGCATGATCCGCCGGAGAGGACATGGGCGCCAGCACCCATACATGAACGCTTCCGTTGCCCTCCCAGAGGATACCTGTGCAGTTGTCAAGAATGGTCCTCCTGACCATATCGGCACGGCAGGCCTTGTAAAGATGAATCCAGCGCTTCAGTTTCGCGACGGCCTCCTCGTCCCAATCGTCTCGCGGAACGCGCTGAACGTGGATGGAGGGCGGGTGACGATTGGCAAACCAGTGAAACAGTAGATCACATGAGGTCCGGCCACGTATGATATCCGCTTCATCCTCGAACGACAGGGATATTTCCGTGTTGTATGAATACGTCGCCAGGAGACCCGGCGGGTAGAGATTTCCGGCGGCCATACCGAGACCGGAATGATTGGAGAAGGCGACCAGGGCCTCGGGACGGATGTAGTACCCCTTGTTGACAAACGATGCATAGAGATCCGCCATCTCCCTGAACTGGGGACGCAAGGTCCCATCGGCATAGTCGATGTGCCACCAGCCCAGGTTGCTGAAGGAATCCCACAGGAACCCGTGCAGTCCCGTGTCTTCCAGAGCGTGATGCAAATCACGCTGAATCCGCTCTTTCAGCGACGAATGAAGATTCACCGGCCAGCACTCACCGGGATACCCGGTATCAGGGTGCCGTCCGGATTCTTTTTGGGCGAATGCGTTGTGAACGGGACGGTCGCTATCACGCGCCGTGAAATACGTGCTGCGGGAACTGATGTGCGTGGCGCCCCAGGTGATGACATTTACGTTCATCTCCCTGGCACGATCCACCAGACGCCGGTATGCATCCGGTCCACCGCGATGCCTGGATATCCGATAATCAAGGGTCGCGCACATGTTGCTTATATACATGTTTTCAATCTCGTGCCGCTCCGCCGGGGGAACCCAATCCTGAATCATTTCATGCACGGTCTGTTCATTTTCCCAGATCGGATCGATGAAGAGTGTGTCCACGCCGAATTCAGCCGCCGTTTCCAGCGCCTTATCGTAACTATGATCGGGATGAAACCGGACCCAGTGGTTCTCGCTCAGCATGACGCGGGGCGGGTCTTCATCGAGCCGTATGCCCAGCGCCTTGCGTGAGCGAATCTGTTCGCGGTCATACAGCCGGGTCCACAAATTTGCGGCATCGACGTCGTTTGCCACGGCCTTCGGGGCGAACATAACCGATTTTGGATTGGTCCGCCCCGCAACGTTTTTCTCGAAGAAATGCATGTCCATGCAGCGCAGGACGTCCTCGCCCGCGGAAGACTCCACCAAGTTCCGAATCAGGGAAACATCATCATACCATGCCGCCAGCACCCCCACCCCAGAGCGGTATTGGAAATCGAACGCCGGCATCATCGACCAGCGAGCCCAGAGATTGCCGGGAAATGCCACGGCAAAGGATTCAACCAGACCGCCGGTCGAGAATGCTGTCTCTTTGTTGAGCCTTACCATCGGTGCATGGGACCAGTTGCGTATACAGACGCGAAGATCATCAACCGTCCCGCCAAGCTCCCAGGTTTGCCGGTCGAGAATCCTGTGGAGGGAGATGTCATCGCTCTCGAATTCGAACCAGTAGCGAATGCCGTCAAAGACCACGCCGTCAATCGTTTCCCGAGCACTCTCCATCACGATCCGAAAACGCATGTCGAGCGGTTCGGTATCCCACGAATGATTACGGAACACCTCATCGCCGGAGGAATCGCGCTCCCGGCGGAAGATGACATCCGGATTGCTGATGGCGGTGGTGTGAAAAACAAGACGGTCATCGTTGTGTTCGATCCGGTTCAAGCGGAAGCGATGAAACAGGTCGCCATTCAGGGTATCAAACCACGGCAGAAACCTCACCGATTCGCCGCGCACCGGCACGCCGTGAATGGAAATACGACCGATAGAATGGAGTGCATCCCCATCGATGACCGGTGTGATGTAGGCCGATCCAATCCGGTAAGCCTTCGTCCGGTGGTCTATCGCCACGTTATCCATAACGGCCATAGCACCAGAATTCAGCAGGATCGGCAAACGATCCGAACCGAATCACTTTGTGAACACTTCCCGCCCGTATCCCAAGCCGCAAACCGCCACCACGGATCCGTTGTCCGAGGAGGTGAGCCATCCGGGTCGGCAAAGTTCCGCGTGCCGTCATACTGACCGGGACTGACTACCGGCGCATCCCCGTGGATGGAATGGTGGGGACCATGGACATTGAACATCGATGGGTACAGGTCCAGCATGAAGGATGATCCGCATGGGGATGGCCAATCGAAAACGAATCCATCCTCACAGCGCCTGCCCCACATATGTTCATGACCCTCCGCGATGAGGCGCACGGCGGATGCGTGGACGCGGACACAGATCTCCCCCTGCGGGGCACTACCATGGACCCACGACCACCGACTCCTCAACGGGCCGGCACAAAACGGGTAGCCCTGCCGAACGCCATCACGCACCGGCCCAGGGGATCGATCGGAGATGAGAAACGGCCCACGGGCCCTCCACCCTGTGCCGCACGACTCCCAACCCGAAGCCGGATGTACACAGAACCATCCGCGAAGAAACAGCGGAGTCAATGCATCCTTCGATTCTTTCCATTCGATCCGGTTCCGTCCCGGCGTCCAGAGATCCGGGCCAAGCATCAAGGATTCCATATCCGCCACCGGCAATCGCAAGCCATTTACCTCGATGTACTCCATTCCTTCGGTATGTTCGACCGACAACGGCCGCGGCATGTCGACATCCAGAAACGCAACGCGGACGCCGCCGGACCCCGACTCCGCCTCCAGGGGTATACGGTTAACAGCGGCAATTCGAGTGGATCCGAGTTCCGCAACAAACTCGTTCCCGGATTGCAAGAAAACGGCGGTGGACGGAGGGACAGGTGGGCCCGAGTGAAACCCGCCCCCCTCCGGTGCGGAAACAACGCCGGAAGAAACATCGGTCCCGTCGGGCAGACCCTTATACCAACGGCAATCCGGCGAGGCGATAACAGTGCGGTATGTACGGCTGCCGATCCTGAGCCCGGTTCCGGCGACCACGGCATGGTCTTCACAGGTGAGCTCATCGGTCACATGCCAGCGGATTCCCGAATCCTGCAGTCGACGGACGGTATCCATAAACCGGTCATTGATCGCCCCGGCGGGCGAATCGGGATAGCGGGCGCCCTTGTGAATATCGACCCGCAGGAACTCAGCCGGATCGAACCAGGACTGGATTGCGCGGTGAGGGCTGATCAACAGGGTGTCGGCCTCCCGCACCGGACGGGAAAGGTCCGGATACTCCTTTCGAAATTTGCGGACAAGTTCGGGCCATGCTTCCCGCCAGTTCATGTGAACCGGCGTGGACGGCGGCCAGTCCCGCAGGCTTTCCCGGTTCAACCGGTACTGCCAGAGGTGCATAACAAAATGTGTCAGGCCGTGACCTCCCAGCCACCGTAGGTAATGCAAAACGTCATCCGGACCG
>JAUIHQ010000118.1 GCA_030432155.1 bacterium
GAGCTCTTTCAGCAACTGGTCGAATGCCTTGTCGGAAATTTCCGGAGCCGCCTCCTGGTAGTACAGTCGATTGTGCTTCTCAATGTCGGCGCGCAATGCCCGGATGCGTTTTTCTGCGTTGCTGCTCATGGATGGCGTTCTCCTGTCACCCGGTTAACAAATTCGGTGATGCGCGAAGCGCACCATGCCGCTTCACGGACGGGTAACTCATGGCCCGAGTCCGGATGGATGTCAATGTCGGCATGGGGGCAGGCTCGGGCGGTGATGCCGGCCTCCTCCGGGGGTATGATTGCGTCATGCCGACCGTGAAGGATCAGGACCGGGCAGGCAAGATCGCCAGCCAGCCTGGTTGCGTTGATGGATGCCAACTCATCCAGGCCATTCAGGAGTTCCTGCCGGCCCATGGCCATCGCGGATTCGACCCGCTGCGCAACCTCGCGCCGATCGGGTTTCGCCGGATATGCAGATTCAAGAAAGAACCGGGTCAATGTCCGCTTCGGGTCGTGCGCCAGTCCCTGCCGAATCGCATCAATACGTGATGAACCGTCCGGAAGGCAGTCGGGAAACCGTAGCGATGATGCAATCAGGATCAAGCCGGAGGGCGGATGTTGGGCGGCTGACCGGATCGCCTGCATGCCGCCAAGTGACCATCCGGCCAGAAATGGGTCGGTTGTGGTGCCATCGCCCGGCTCGCCGGATACCCACTGCACGGCGGTGCCGAGTTCCCGTTGCAGAGGAAGGAGATCTTCTCCGGTACAGGCCCAGCCGGTTCGCATGAAGATCGTAGCCGACACTACAGGACCCCTTCGTCACGCATCACCGTGAGAATTCTGCCTGCGGCATGGCGTATATCATCCTCGGTGTGGGCGAGGGTCACGGACAGGCGCAACCGGGCTTTCCCGGGAGGGACGGTGGGAGAACGGAGGGCTGCGGCAATGATACCTTCCTCCCGCAATTGCCGGTCGATGCGGACCGTGGGTTCGTTCTCCCCGATCAGTACGGGAATGATCTGGCTGTCCGATGCCATGGTGTCGGCCCCGCCGTCCTGCAGGAGCTGCCGCATGGTATCGGCAAGAGTGAGCAACCGGCGGCCGAGTTCCGGCTGCTCGTGAAGGAGTTCAAGGGCCCGGACTGCGCCTGCGGCAAGGGCCGGGGGCGGTGCGGTGGTGTAGATAAAGGGACGGGACTTGTTGATCAGCCATTCCCTCATGTCCGACGAGCATGCGACAGCTCCGCCGTACCCCCCGAGCGCCTTGCTGAAGGTACCCATAGATAGGGTGACGTCCGGCTGAAGGCCGTGGAGAGCCACGAGGCCGGCGCCGTGGGGACCGAAGATGCCCCCGGCATGTGCTTCATCCACCATCAACGGAACATCATGGCGTCTACACACCGCGGCCACGTCGGACAGGGGGGCGATATCGCCGTCCATGCTGAACACCGATTCCGTGACCACGAGTGCGGTACGGTCCCCGGATCGTAGGAGCAAGGTCTCCAGGTCTTCGGGGTTGTTGTGCCGGTACCGCAGGACCCTGGCTCCGCTCATGCGGACGGCGTCCAGAATGCTGGCATGGATCAGTTGGTCGGTGATGACCGTGTCGTGCCGACCTGCCAGCGCATCCACCACGCCCAGGTTGGTCATGTAGCCGCTTCCGAATGCGAGGGCGGCAGGATACCCCTTGTGTTCGGCGAAGGCGGTCTCCAGTCGAGTATGCGAGGGGAGGGTGCCGGTGACGAGGCGGGAGGCGCCGCTACCCGTTCCCTGTTCATGCAGCGAGGTTTCCATCGCCTCGCGAATCGCCGGGTGGTGGGTGAAATTCAGGTAATCGTTGGTCGAAAAATTCAGGATCCGCCGCCCATCCCGGCTGAAAACACCGCCCGGGGCGGGCTGGGTTTGCAGGACACGCAGGGCGTGAGCGGCTTCGAGTTGTGCAAGATGCGCTTGTCGTGTATCGTGATCTTTCATGGTTGACGGAGGTCTGAGTCCTGCTGTTTGGTAGCGGATCATTCTGGCATATCAAGGCACTGGCATGGGAGCGAAAAGATTGTGAACTGGAACCGGATTGCGGAAAAATCATTGCGGGGCGATGCCCCATCCCGAGAAGAAGCGAACGCGGTACTGCATGCATCGCCAGAGGCTTTTCTGGATGTCCTGCAGGCGGCATTTACCGTCCGCCATCGTTTTCATGGCTGGGATGTTCGACTTCATGTGCTGCAGAATGCCAAGAGCGGGATGTGCCGTGAGAATTGCGCGTTCTGCTCCCAGGCCATCGGCGCCTATACCGGGGTGGACCGGTACCAGATGCAGACGGTGGATGAGCTCATGGCCGGAGCCCGCCGGGCCCACGAGATGAAGGCGGTCAAGTACTGCATGGTCACCGCGACCCGCGGACCGTCCGCGAAGGAAATGGACGTCATTTGCGAAGCGGTGAAACGGATCAAGCAGGAGATCCCCATCGAGATCTGTACATCGCTCGGGCTTCTCAACGATGACCAGGCGAAGCGGTTGGCTGAGGCCGGCGTTGACCGTTTCAATCATAACCTTGAAACGTCCGAGAGGTTTTTTCCCTCGATCTGCCAGACCCATGCGTATGACGACCGGGTGGCGACCATTCGGGCCGCGAAAAAGGCGGGGATGCAGGCCTGTTGCGGCGGCATCGTGGGCATGGGAGAGACGATCGACGACCGCATCGATCTGGCGTTCGCCCTGCGTGATCTCGATGTGGAGTCCATTCCCGTCAATTTTCTCGATCCACGGCCCGGGACTCCGCTGGCCGACGTGCCGCGGCTCAGCCCGCGCGAGTGTATCCTGACCCTTTGCATGTTCCGGCTGGTCAATCCGTCGCGGGATATCCGGGTCGCCGGCGGGCGTGAAGTCAACCTGCGCCACATGCAGCCGTTTGCCCTATATGCGGCCAATTCCATGTTTACCGAGGGCTATCTGACCACCCCCGGCCAGAGCCACCTTGACGACCTCGCGATGATCGAAGAAGCCGGATTCAAGGTCGCGGAGCTGGTCACGGAGTAGGGGGTCGCGGCACCGAAGCAGTTGTCGGCCCGGTCGGGGATATCATCGAAACGGGAAACGCATTCCGGCCGGCCCTTTCCGGGACGGACCCGTCGGCGGGGATAGAATTCTTGACATAGGCCCTGCGCAGGATATTCTCCCGCCGACGTTACCGCTTCCGGGACCCTCCCCGGGGCAACCTCGTTCCGGCGTAGCTCAATGGTAGAGCGGGTGGCTGTTAACCACTAGGTTGTAGGTTCGAGCCCTACCGCCGGAGCCATTCGACTCGTCAGGCAGTCGCCTTCCTCGCTCATGGCCTTCGGCCCCAACTGCCTGACGAGTCGAATGGCCCTGAGGAAGCGAAGCGCCTCGAAGGGACATATTGTTTTATGAGCGCATGGTTTTACATTCTTCGGCTTGAATCCGGCGTGCTCTACCCGGGAGCGACAACGAACCTTGTCCGGAGATACGAGGACCACCAGAAGGGTACGGCCTGCCGAACCACAAAACTTGATCCTCCTGTTCAACTTGAATACCAGGAAGAACTCGAAACGTTCTCAGAGGCCAGAAAGCGTGAAGCGCAGGTTAAGAAATGGTCCCGCGCAAAAAAAGAAGCCCTCGCCGCCGGCGATATCAAGGCGCTAAAATCCCTATCCAAGCGAAAAACCTGAACCGGTCCTGTTTCGCCTTCCTCGCTCATGGCCTTCGGCCCCAACTGCCTGACGAGTCGAATGGCCCTGAGGAAGCGAAGCGCCTCGAAGGGACATATTGTTTTATGAGCCCATGGTTTTACATTCTTCGGCTTGAATCCGGCGTGCTCTACCCGGGGGCGACAACGAACCTTGTCCAGCGATACGAGGACCACCAGAAGGGTACGGCCTGCCGAACCACAAAACTTGAGCCGGCGATATGAGCATTCCGAATGTTCCCCGCCGGTCTCAGACCAGGCGTAGCAGGGCAGCTTCGGCGGCGGCGATTTCCGCCTCCCGCTTGCTCGACCCGGTGCCGCGGCCTGCTACATCGCCGTCGACCGTGACCTCGACCACAAAATACTTCGCGTGGGGGGGGCCGGTCTCGGATTCGATGTGGTAGGAGGGCAATGATTTGCCCCGGCTCTGAGCCCATTCCTGGAGGAATCCCTTGGGGTTGTCAAACCAGGTGTCGGGTAGGTCGTCCACCGGGCACAGAATCACGGCCTGCACGATGTTTTTTACCGCTTCAAGTCCGCCGTCGATATAGGCGGCTCCGATGATCGCTTCGAGGGTGTCGGCAAGGTTCGATTCACGGTCGGCGCCGCCGGACGACTGTTCCCCCCGGCCGAGGAGCATGAAGTCGCCCAGCCCGGCTTTTCGCGCGCAATCGGCAAGATAGCGGGTGTTCGACATGTAACTCCGGAACCGGGTCAGGAATCCTTCATCTCGATCCGGGTGATTGTCGTAGAGAATCTCGGCCACGGCCAGCCCAAGGGCGGCATCGCCGAGAAACTCCAGCCGCTGATTGTCGGCCAGGACGGGACTCTGTTCGTTGGCATACGAGGGATGCCGGAGCGCCTGTTCCAGCAGGTTCTGGTTGCGGAACCGGTAGCCGATGGTGTTTTCAAGCTTATGCATTGTCAGGCACGGGGATGGTAGGTTTTGTGAATGGACGTCAACCGGATCTGGTCGATGTGGGTATAGATCTGGGTGGTTGCGATGTCGGCATGGCCCAGCAGCTCCTGGATGACCCGGAGGGGTGCGTCGTTGGCCAGCATGTGACTGGCGAAGGAGTGGCGCAGCATGTGAGGTTTGACGGTCTTGGCAATCCCCGCTTCGACGGCGTACCTCCGTATATGATGCCAGATGGTTTTCCGGCTGATCGGCGTGCCTCGCCTGGATACAAAGAGCTTCGTGCAGGTTCCGGCCCGGTCCAGGCTCGGTCTCGATTCATCCAGGTAGCGTTCGAGATAATGAGCGGCCTGCCGGCCGAATGGGATGATCCGCTCCTTGTTGCCCTTGCCGACACACCGGACATACCCGTTTGCAGGGGCGCACTGGTCCAGGGTCAGGTTCGCGCACTCGGATACCCGCAACCCGCACCCGTAGAGAAGTTCGAGGATGGTCCGATCGCGCAGTCCGGTGGCCGAAGTCAGGGGAGGGGCCTTGAGCAGACGGTCCACTTCATCGGGAGACAGGGTTTCGGGAAGCAGTTTCCAGAGCCGGGGCGAATCCATGGCATCGGTAATGTTGGCGCCGAGCAGGCCTTCCTGCTGAAGATAGCGGAAAAACATCCGGACCGACACCATCCGGCGCGACAGCGTGGTGGGGGAAAGCCCGGCATCTTTGCCGTCCATCAGGTACGTGAGCAGATGCTTGCGATTGATATCGTTGACGCTGGTGATCTGCCGTTTCCGCAACCAGTCGAGAAAGTTTTGAAGGTCGTGACCGTAGGATTCGCGGGTGTTGGGGCTCAGCCCCTTTTCCAGGGATATAAAATCCAGGTATTGCTGGAGCAGGGCTTGCACGGGACGTTACAGAACCGGTTCCTGTCCGGTGATCCGCTGAAAAACCTCGATATACTTTTCGCGGGTACGGTCGACGATCTCCGGCGGCAGCTCGGGGGCGGGCGGGGTTTTGTTCCACGACAGCCGTTCCAGATAATCCCGGACGAATTGCTTGTCGAACGAGGGAGGGGATGTGCCGGGCTGATACGAATCGCGCGGCCAGTAACGGGAACTGTCGGGCGTCAGGATCTCATCGATCAGCATCAGGTTTCCTTCTTCATCGATCCCGAATTCGAATTTCGTATCGGCGAGGATGATTCCGCGGGTCTCCGCATACTCGGCGGCTTCCCGGTACAGTTTGAGGGTCAGTTCCCGAAGGCGCTGCGCGGTCTCGCGGCCGCAGACCCGTACGACCTCATCAAAGGAAATGTTTTCATCATGGCCTTCATCCGCCTTGGCGGCCGGGGTGAAGAGGGGGGCATCAAGCTTATCGGCCAACCGGTATCCCTCGCGCAGGGGGATGCCGCACACCCTTCCCGTTGCCTGGTAGTCCTTCCAACCGGATCCGATCAGGTAGCCGCGGGCTACACATTCCACGGGGATGACCCGGGCCCGGCGTACCAGCATGGAGCGTCCTTCAAGCCGGTCGCGGCAGTCGGCCAGGGATGAGGGGAATGCCCCGGCATCGGTGGTGATGACATGGTGATGAATCGCCGATGAAAATCGATCGAACCACCACGCGGAAAGTTGTGTGAGGATCTTGCCTTTGCCGGGTATGCCGTTCGGCATGATGCAATCAAATGCAGAAATCCGGTCGGTCGCCACGACCAGCAATGCATCACCGGTGTCGAACACCTCGCGAACCTTGCCGGACCGGACGTGGGTCACGCCCGGGATCGTCAGCGACATGCAGGTGTCCGCCGGCTTCATCGACGCGTTTCCTGATGGCGTCACCGACAGCCTTCGGGGAGATTGTTGCGGGCCTGCTGCGGAGCCGTTGTATCGTTGACGTCAAAACCTGCCCCGGCGATCACATACTCCACATTCTTGGTTGCGAGTTTCAATCCGTTGAATGTCACCGTAAGTTTCCGGTTCCCGATATCGGCTTCGGCAGCCTCAATACCCTCGATCTTTCCCATGGCCTGCTGGAGAATGGCGGCGCAGTCTTCCGACTTCAATCCGGGCACGTCGAATGTCAGGATCCGGGTGTCGTTCCGATAGCAACCGGCGAGAACGGCTATCAGGGAAAACCCTATCCATAATTTAGTAGCTAACATCTTCATTATGATTTGATTGTTCCTTTCTTCGGGTGTACCAGTTAACCACAGGAAGGTCGTGGAACCAATTCAAGATTCACACCTGAATGCTTTTTGAAATTTTGAACACTTTGACACGTCATGTGTCAGACTACCTTGAAGGGTGCGGTTGCGTTTATCCCTATGGGGTTCCTCACCCCGACCTCCTTGGCGCGCCGCGCCCTTCTCTATTTCCCGTGCTGCCGCAGGTTTCCTACCTGCGGCTTTTTTTATTCCCGTGCCGACTGTTCCCGGGCGAGCTGGGCGGCGGTAGCCGCCCGGTCGGCAAACTGGGGCAGGGCATCGCCCCATTCATGGAGAAACCGGGTATAGAGAGCTTCCGATTCGCTGTACTGCCCGGCCCGGAACCGGCAAAGCGCGAGGTTCAGCATGGCCATGGGTGCGATGCGTGAATCCTTCTCCATCTCCCGTTCAAAGTGGAGAGCGGCACGTTCAAAATCCCCCAGGCGAAAGTAGGCTTTTCCGATGGCGAAGTCCGCTCGGACCATGGGGGCGAATCTCCCCCCATGCTGCCGGATCTTTTCATAGACTTCGATCGATTGGGCGTAGTGTCCTTCCTCGTAGTACCGCTGGGCCAGTGCGGACTGGGTTTCCAATTGACTCAGCGTAAACGTGTCACGAGTCAGGTACAGGAACGCGCCCAGAACCAGGACAGCGACCACGCCCGCGCTGAGCGAGGGGGCGAGGATCCGGTGCCGGCTCCACCACGAGGCGAGAACGGGAATTCGTTTCGGTGCGGTCGGAACCGAAGCGGTTGCGCGGCTGAACAGCCATGCCTGAAGTGCGCATGCGGCCGGATCAACGGGAGCTGGATTCCTTTCAGCCGGCCGAGCGTTGAGGATCATGCTGCCGGCATCACGCAGACGAGTATCGCTCAACACGTCCCGCCGGGTGGCCTTGATCATCCAGTATTGATCGACAGCGAGGACGGGCACGGCATCGTCTTCGGAATCCCACGGGACCCAGGAACGCCAGCCGGCGGCGCTGAAATACAGGTGCTCATCAAGCGCATGCCGCAGGAGCGCATCCCGGTGACGCACGGGCAGCCGCTCGTCGAGAAGCGGAAGAATCGCGGACAGGGTATGCCGGGGCGAGGGGGATCCGTCGGTGAGACGGTCGAGGTAACAACCCTGCGAATCGTGCCAGAATTGCTGCTCCCGATTTCGAGCGAGCAATCCCCGATAATGGAGCCACTCCTTGAAGCCGGCCGGCTTGGGTATCATGCTCTCCTGGACGATCCGTTGCAGACAGTCGATTTCATGAATCAAAAATACGGCCGTCTCCGCGGACGTAGCCGGGTCCGCCGATGATTCAGTTGCCGGTCCCCGCGACGGTATCAGCGGGGACGGTTGCCCCGTTCGTTCCGGGTCGACGGCCTTAACCGTCGCCTCGAGGATGGACATGCCGACGCTCAGTTCGCGCCGGATGAATTCCAGCCGCCGCAGGTGTCGCCAGGCGGCGAGGAGAGACGCCATCATGACCGGCCTGGCCGGCCTGCCGGTTTCCTCCGGGCCGCTGTATGCAGCGGGCAGCAATCCGTCCTTACGGCGCAGCCGGCCCGTGCTTTCCAGCAAATCCAGCGCCATTTCCGGTGCTATCGGCAGCAGGGCTTCAACGAGGAGCGGAAGCGATTCCACCCGGTAGACGCCATCCCCTCCGAGTGGCAATTCGCACCGTTCACCTTCCGGATCCCGCATCGGTCTGAATACGGCGAAGAGTTGCTCCGTCGGCACGACCAGGCCTGACACCGTTGCGTCACCCTTGAGCCAGGGGGTATAGATTTCCGCATGATCGAGAATCGCCTCCAGGGGGAGCGTCCGGGTTGCGGTACCGGTGTGAGATCGTGAATCGACCGGGGGCAGGGCGAGGCGGGCTACCTGCCAGGATGCTTGCTGTTCGGGCAGATCCGCCAGGTGTTCGATCCGGCCGGTTGGCGGCTCACCATGTTGGTCCATCCGGACGCGGCAACGGTCCTCGCGCCATTGCATGAGCAGCATGGCGGGGAGCTGACGGAAAAGGCAGGCAACCGGTTCACCGCGCTGAAGGGCCACCGCCCCGTAGGCGCAAAGCCTCCAGTCCAGCGTGTGATCGTTGATCGAATCGATCGCCAGTGAGTCTTCGCCGCCGTTCCACACAAATCGACCCGGTTGCTCTTCACATACAAGCGTACCGGTCGTTCCGCTGGGACCCTGTCGGCGGGGGACGATGGTCCACCCGGACTGCCATGCCGGGAGCAGTTCCAGCAGAGTGGTCATAGGTTCCCCGCCCGGGAATTCATTTCGCCTTTGCATTGATAAAAGCCATTCCTCTGTCTACGCTGGTCGGACCAATGAAATGGTCTATCTATACCACGAAACAATGCTGCATGATAATGGGAATTATTGCGGCATCCATGCTGGCCTTCGCGCATCCCTCGGCGGCCGAAAAGCCTTCCTCCGCCCGCGTGGTGGGAGACCGGGTGAATCTGCGAGCCAAACCCGAGCTGACATCCGAAGTAATCGGGCAGGTCATGGATGGCGATTCGTTGGCCGTGCTCGATGTACAGGATGAATGGATCCGGGTTGTACCGCCGGACAGTTTGGAATTCTGGGTGCACCGGGATTTTGTGGACGGGGACAAGGTGACGACCCGCAAACTCAATGTCCGTGCCGGAGCAGGTATCAATTACAACGTAGTCGGGATGCTCTCCCGGGGTGATTCCATCGAACGCCGGGGCACATTCGGCGAGTGGATCAAGATCGCTCCGGTGGACCAGTCCTCCGTCTGGGTCAGCAAGTCTCTGGTGGAGTTGACTTACCCATCCCAGCCGTTACCGCCGCCGCCCGTTGCCGAACCCATACCCGCTCCCGCTCCTTCCACTGCCGGTGAACCGGCGGAGCGGACTCCGGTCTTTACCCCGCCCCCGCCGGAACCGGTGGTCGAAGAAGGCGCCCGTATCGCGGTGGATCCCCTGGAGGGCCTTGAGCTGATACCCCTGGCCGGCCAGGGACGCACAGTTCAGCGGGAGGGTCGAATCAAGCGCAGTCCCTGGCTGTTTTTCGACAAACCGGCGCCCTACCGGCTCGTACGCCGCCATGGAAACAAGATCGAGACCATATGTTTTCTGAAGGGTAACTCCACCCAACTGGAAGCGCTGGAAGGAGAAACCCTGGTGGTGCATGGCAAGGAATACTGGGTGGAAGGGGTCAAGCAACCGTTGATCCTGATTGAAACCATCGAAAAAAAGGTGCTCTTCTAGTCATGCAAGACAGTCGTTCGCTCCCCGTCCCGTGGTTTCTCGGCATGATTCTGGCCGTGCTCCTCCTTGTTCGGTTTCAGGGGGCGTGGTCCGGCGAGTTTGCGTCGGATGATGCCTATGTGAATCTCACCATCGCCGGACAGGCACTGGCCGGAAAGGGACATTCGGTCGCCGGGGAACCGGTTCCCGCGGTGCAGCAGAGCGGATGGCGGATGATGAGCGGGATGCTGGGCCGTCCCGCCGGCGGAGCGTTGGCCGGGATGAAAGCCACGGCCGCCCTTTCGCTCGTCCTGTTTGCATGGGCCGGCATCAGCCTCTTGCGGCAGTTGTCCGATAAAACATCCTATCTTATCTATGGCACAGTGCTGTTGCTCTGTAC
>JAUIHQ010000119.1 GCA_030432155.1 bacterium
GCGCGCCTGCTGCAACTTGGCTTCGTGAACATGCGGACCGTAAGCGATTACAGCTGTGACCGGCTCTTGGCGTTGGCAGACGGCAACGATTTCGGCCAGATCAAATCCGCCGGCGGCAAGGTCAAGCACGGTCACCTCTTCACCGTCGGTCCGACACGTGGCGGTCACCACCGGGGCAACAGCATCCCCGGGAGGAAGGGAAACGGAGTGATCCATGCGGCAGACAGAACCGGGTAATGCGGCCATGATTGAATCGAGGATCACCCGGCGTATGTGCCGGGGTTTCGTATCCGGCGGGATCGCCACCCGGATCCGTGCGGTTGTGGGATTTCCGGAAACCGGCGCCATGGAGAAGTCTTCATCAATTTTTGCCCGCTCCTCCATGACCGAGGTCGCCGGAAACGTTACCGAAGCTTCATCACTGAGAACGGTTGTTCGGCAGGCCAGAACCACTTCATACTGACCCGGGGTCACCTCGATCTCCTCATCATGCACCCGGAAACGGCCGGCATCGAGCCGCGCCGCACATCCGCCGCAAATCCCCTTGCCGCCACAGCGCAGGTTCAAATGCAGACCCGCCTCGGCGGCGGCTTCGGAGAGAAGCTTGCCGCCGGGACGTTCGCAACGGACGGTTCCGAGCGGGGATGACAGATCGAGAGGCATCCGGATGTCCGATCAGGCCATGGCCAGACACTTCTCAACGGCGTTGACCGCATCGTTGGCATCGTCGCCATATCCGTCCGCACCGATTTCCTGTGCGTATTCCTCGGTAATCGGGGCGCCGCCGATGACGATTTTCACACCGCGATCCTTCAGCTTCTCCACCACATTCTTCATGTAGGGCATGGTGGTGGTCAGCAGGGCGCTGAGACAGACCACCTGGGCACCGTCGTTGACCGCGGCTTCGTATTTCTCAACCGAGCAATCCACGCCGAGATCCGTACCGATACAAACCTTGGCCCGCGCCTTATGTCCCGAATCCGCCAGCAGAGGCTCGATCATGTCGAGACCGGTCTGCATCGCCCGGGCCGCGATCAGCATTTCGGGAACATAAATCTCGTTCCGGGAAAACTTGTCGCCTACGAAACGCATCGCCGGGATCATCGTTTCGTTCAACAGGTCAACCACATCCCCCTTGTCATCGATCAATTTCTGAACGATGTCGGCTACGTCTTTGCGCTTACCTTTGGTGATGGCCTCAAACAGTGCTTCGTTTTTGCTCATGATGTTATTGTCCTTTCATGGATGTTGTTCCCACCATGGACATGATCCTGCACCAAGCGCCACGAAATCCATAGACCTGATCTGTCGTATTTATAACGATTCTGCTGTCAGATTGGTAATATTTGTGCTATTTCGATGATATGAAGCATTTCTGGCGTAAATAGTATGACGAAACTGCCAACCAGACTCCTGGCCGGACTGGCGAGGGATTATCACCGGGCATACGGCTTACGCCCGGCGGCGTTTACCACCGAAGGTGTGCGGATCCATGCCGCGAAGCCGGACAGCACGGATACCATCCCCGCGTTCCGAGAGGCCCGGCGTCATGCCATACACGAAAGCCTGCGCTGGGGTGAGCCATTCGTTTTTTTTCTCGGGCCGGGCATGATCAGTTGGATGATCCCCGCGGTGAAGGGACAGGAGCTTGTGGCCGGCATTTCCGGCGGGGTGGTAATCGCGGAAGATCAGGCCGAGGACCGTGAGGAAGCCATTGCGACACTGCGGACCGGAGGCCTGGATATCCGCAGGGCGCGGGCCTGGGTTCGCCGCCTCCCGGTCTGGCCCCTCCCCCGCGTACAGGAAGCGGCGGACCGGCTGCAGTCCATGTTTTATGAACGCAGCGGGTGGCAGCCCCATGCGGTACAGCACCGGCGGGAGCAAGCTGCCCAGCAGCGCCAGATCGCAGAGGAAATCCATCGGCGAAAATCCACTCGGGATCATGCCTATCCGTTTGAAGAGGAACGCATTCTGCTCTCCCTGATCCGGGCCGGTGACCGCAAAGGGGCACGGCGGGTGTTGAACCGGATGCTAGGGGCCATGTTTCTCCGCTCCGCGAATCCGGCGGTGGTGCGGGCGCTGATGATCGAAATGATGGGGTACCTGGTTCGAACCGCGGTGGAAGACAGCCCGCATCTTGAACCCCTGCTGGAGAAAAACCATCAGTGGATGGCGGCCATCATCCGGGCCGGGGATTTCGAGGAGCTAAGCGGTGTGCTGCGGGAGTCTCTCGATGATTTTATGGAAAACATTTATCGCCGCGGCTATCAGCCCGGTCACAACGGTGTTCGAAAGGCCATGGACTACATTACCGAGCATTATCGCGATGACATCCGTGTCCGGGATGTGGCGGCCGCTGCAGGACGCAGCGAATCTCGCATCAGCCACCTGATGAAAGAATATACCGGTCACAGCATTCTTCATCACATTCATCAGGCGAGGATCAAGGAAGCGAAGAAGCTCCTGGAGGAAACCAACAGGAGCTGCACCGATATCGGGTATGATGTCGGCTTCAGCGACCAGAGCTATTTCACCAAGATCTTTCGCCAGCAGACCGGCTTACCCCCGGCCAGATTCCGCCGAACCACGCGCGGCGCCGGATGAGTGGAGGATCGAGCGAGACGACGCTGCAAAGGCCTCCAAATTCGATGTGGACGTCCCGGGCGGGATCTCGCAGCCCGCGGAAACGATGCAACGACCACCGGCCTGTCGCCAGGACTCCCGCACACACGCCTCAATGTCTTGCGACGTGCCGTTTTGAATGACACCAACCGGATCACACTTTCCGCTGAAGACCTGGTGAGGCGCCAGAAGTCCGGCATAGGGCTCCATGCTGGGAACCAGGTGGTCGACATCCACAATGTCCGCTCCGGTCCGGATCATGTCGGGGATCAGGGCGTTTGTGTTGCCGCAAATATGAAGCTTGGCGATGGCCCCCAGCTTGTGAACATGATCGACCATCCGTTTCTCTCGCTCGAAGGCAAAGGTTCGGTACAGATCCGGCCCGATCTGGGAACAGAACGCATCGCCGATGCCGATACAGTCCGCACCGGCCTCCACCTGCCGGGTAATGAAGTCGATCGCACAACCGGTGATCACGTCCAGCGCCTCATGCACGGCATCCGGATCATCGAAGAAATCCATCGACGCATTCGTCAGACCGCGGAGATCCCCGTACTCTGCTATGGGCCCCTCAACCCAGCCGACGATAAAATAGGTCCCCGCCACTCGGCGAAACTCCTCGATCTCTCGAATGCGATTACGGGTACGGGCGTGGTGCATGGGGTCAAAGGGCTGAAGCCGGGCGGCAGCTTCCGCACTGGGGAGATGGCCGCCTCGATCAACCGGGAGATCCTGCTCCGGATACTCGACCTCAATGCCAAAAGCCGAGGCCTCTGCGTAGGGATCGGAAAGTGTCGTGACCCAGTCGAACCCGAACTCCTCCGCGCACCGGAGCATCGCCGGGCATTTTGCCCGGTAGTCCTGACAAAAGGACGAGTAACGGACCCCTGCATACGCAGCCGCCCAACGCATCACAATGGGATGAAGCGGCGGGCGATCCACGTCGGATCCCTGCAAAAAGGTCAGCGTTCGTTCACGGCCGTTCATGGTCTCAGCTCCTTTCCCGTTCGATGATGCAACTTCATCCGGTCACGATACGCCCGCGGGGTTATGCCCCGATGCTCCCGGAACCGGCGATTGAAATAGGATAGATTCTGAAAGCCGCACTGGTAACAGACTTCGGAAATCCGCCCTTCACCCTGCAACAGCAAGCCGCAAGCACGGTTGATTCTCAGTTCATTAACCAGCTCGGTGAGTGTGCGGCCCGTTGCCTTCTTCAACGTACGATGGAGCGTGCTTGCCGACATGCGAAACTGCTCGGCAAGCCGGTCAACGGAGAGCGATTCGGTGCAATGCTCATGAATGTAAGCATAGATCCGATCGATCGGATGTGTGCCGTCGGAGACCTTTGATTCCGCAGGGCTTTCCGATGCAAGGATGTCGACATCATCCCGAACCGACAACTGGTTGAGAATGTCGATGAGGGTAAGAATCCTCTCCATACCTTCGTGACGGACTGCATGCAGCATCCGTTTCTTCATATCGGGGTCCGGTCCATTCCGGAATCGAACACCCCGGCATGATCGTTCCAGGAGGGCGGTCATCGACCGGCCTTCGATGCTTTTCAAAATGGCATCACCCGGGAAGGTTCTGGAGAATTGCAGCACCCAGGCTTCATGATCTCCCTCATTCTCCACCGTGCCGGCCGGCGCCGGATGACTGCTCCAGGTATGCGGAAGATGCGGACCCAGGAGAACCAGGTCACCATCCTGAAAATCGCCAACCTGGTCACCCACCACCCTTGTCCCATGCCCGCGAATGATCCAGGTCAGTTCGTATTCCGGGTGATAGTGCCATTGAAACGCAAACACCGGCTCGGACCGAACCCAAAGGCGGTACGGTCTTGACTCATCCAGCGGCACCTTTTCATACACCAGCTCCATATCCAATGCGTACTCATGAATCACTCAAAAGGCCAGATAATGATTATTTTTGACATAATAGTACCTTAACCGGACGGATCGGCATGTATTTCTTGCCATAATATTTCTCTGGCAGTATATTTCACCATTATTTTTATTGTTGGAGATATTCATGGCACCAAACCTTAACCAGGCGATGTTCGATTTTTCGGTGATTCGGGAGATTCGCAAGGCGAAGGGCCTGACAATCGAGAATGTGTCACAGCAGTCCGGCGTCTCCATATCTGTCATCTCGAAACTCGAACGAAATCAGACGATTGCCGAGCTGGAAACCCTTTTTCGAATCAGCCGGGTATTCGGCTTGAACACCACCGATCTTCTGAGTCTGGCTGAATCCCGAACCGCGCATGGCACGAAGGCGAAGGTGTACAAGTCCGGCGATTTCGATTTTTCGACCATCAGCTATGCCAATGCGCAATGCTTTCATGGGTATGCCCCGAAGGGCGGCAGGGTTTCCCGGCCGGAAATGCATCATGACGATTATGAAATCTGCTGGGTGCTCAAAGGCAAAATCTGCATCACCCTGCCCCATGAAACCCATATCCTCGGTCCCGGCGATGCGGTTCAGTTTGACGCCATTCTCACCCATACCTATGAGTCGCTGGAAAACACGGAACTCCTGATCATCCACCTCAACAAGGGGAAGCGGTTCTGACATGATCACCATCAACCAAGACCTTCAGCCTTCCGATCTCGTTGATGACATCAATCGTCTCTGGGAACATTCAGCCCGGAAAATTGACTCCATCAGCCGGAACTATGATCACACCCGAGGCGCCCCGGTGTTCACGGTCCGCGGCGCCTATACCACCCGCGGATGGACGGAATGGACGCAGGGTTTTGAATTCGGTTCGGCCATTCTGCAATATGACGCCACCGGTGATACGACGATGCTGGACATCGGCCGCCGGAACACCCTCGAGCACATGGCCCCTCATGTGACACATGTCGGGGTGCACGACCACGGCTTCAACAACATCAGCACCTACGGCAATCTTCTCCGGTTGATGCACGAGGGCCGGATACCCGAAAATGACTGGGAACGGCACTTTTACGAGTTGGCTCTGAAATGTTCCGGTGCGGTGCAGGCTCGCCGCTGGACCTCGTTGCCCGAGAACCTGGGTTACATCTATTCCTTCAACGGCCCGCATTCGCTGTTTGCCGATACGATCCGATCCCTGCGCTCCCTCGCGGTCAGTTATCAGCTCGGTCATGTGTTGATGGAAGAAAACGATCGAACGGTATCGCTGCTGGAGCGGCTGATCCAGCATGCCCGAACCACCGCCCGTTACACCGTGTATTACGGCGAAGGACGGGATGCCTACGACCTCCGGGGACGCACAACCCACGAGGCCATCTTCAACCGGAACGACGGCAACTTCCGCTGCCCGAATTCCCAGCAGGGCTACTCCCCTTTCTCGACCTGGACCCGCGGCCTGGCCTGGATCATCTGCGGGTTTGCCGAGGAACTTGAGTTTCTTGCCACGCTTGACGATGCCACCCTGGACCTCTACGGAGGCCGCAAGGATATCGAGAAAATTTTCATCAAGGCGGCAACCGCCACCGGCGATTTCTACATTGCGCACACGCCGACCGACGGGATTCCCTACTGGGATACCGGCGCACCCGGCCTCGCCAGGCTCGGGAACTACCTTGACCGTCCGGCCGACCCGTTCAACGAGTACGAACCGGTGGACAGTACGGCCGCTGCGATCACTGCCCAGGGGCTTATCCGCCTCGGTACGTTCCTCGATCGTCGCGATGCCGGTTCCGGGAACCGTTACCGGCAAGCCGGGCTGACCATACTGCAGACCCTCCTCCATGAGCCGTATCTGAGTACGGACGACAATCACCAGGGCCTGTTGCTTCACTCCGTGTACCACCGTCCCAATGGATGGGATTACATCCCTGAGGGAAGAAGCGTACCGTGCGGCGAATCCAGCATGTGGGGCGACTACCACATCCGTGAAGCCGCGCTGCTGACCCGGCGAATGGCTGAGAACAACCCCTACCTGACATTCTTCTCACCGAATCATACGGAAAGGATTGCATCATGATCATTGGAGATCTCGCCGCTATTCAGGGTCGAAGATATCCGGCCCGACGGCGCACTCAGAACCTTGTCGGCGGCGCATCGCCCGTTCATGCGAATAACTTCGCCATGGGGTTCGTCACGTTGGAACCGAACGGCGGCCAGGTACCCTGGCACAATCAGGAACAGGAAGAGGTGTATTTCATCCTCGAGGGGACAGGTGAAATGTGCCTGGGCGACGAAGTGCAGGAGATGACGGCGGGTCAGATTGTTCAAATCCCTCCCGGTGTTTTCCACCAGCTCAGCAACAAGGGCGACATCCCCTTGAAGATGATCTACTGCTACGGCCCCGCGGGCGATGTGGATCATTGGAAACAGGAACTTGCCGGTACACTTCCCAAAGCGGGCGTGGATGTGCCGCCCCTGCCCCCGGGCGCCATGTATCCCCAGTGTACCGACGCCCCGGCCAAGGACGAACACATGCAAGGAAACGAACGATGAAAACACAACGCATCGGCATCATCATGAACGGCGTCACCGGACGCATGGGTACCAACCAGCACCTCAACCGGTCCATCACCGCCATCATCAAGCAGGGAGGGATCCGCATCAACAATGATCTCACCCTCATGCCTGACCCGATTCTGACCGGGCGGAGCGAAAGCAAACTCAAACCTCTCGCCGAGCAATACGGCATCGAGGCAACCGGAAAGCCATACCCCTTCACAACGGACGTGCAGGGAGCCCTGGACGGGAAGTATGGTAATTACGATGTGTTCTTCGACGCGTCGGGAACCTTGCAGCGGGCGGGCTTCATCGAAATGGCGGTCACCGCAGGAAAGGCCATCTATTGCGAAAAGCCCACAGCCACCGAAACCGCCGAGGCCGTCCGGCTGGCGAAGCTCGTGGAAGACGCCGGACTGAAGAATGGCGTCGTCCAGGATAAGCTCTGGCTCCCCGGGTTCCGGAAACTGCGGATGCTGAAAGAACTCGGATTTTTCGGCGACATCCTCTCCGTTCGCGGGGAGTTCGGGTACTGGGTTTTCACCGGCCTTGATTACGACCAGCCCGCCCAGCGACCGAGCTGGAACTACCGGTCGGAGGACGGAGGCGGCATGATGATCGACATGTTCTGCCACTGGCGATATGTCATCGACCATGTGTTCGGTCCGGTCAGGAAGCTCGTTGCCCACGGCGCCACCGACCTCCCGAAGCGCCGTCATGAAAACGGCAGCGTCTTCGACTGCACCGCCGACGATTCCGCCTACGCAATGTTCCTGCTTGAGGACGGGACGATGGTTCAGTTCAATAGTTCCTGGTGTACCCGGGTGCGCCGGGATGACCTCCTGACGGTTCAGGTCGATGGCACGAAAGGCTCGGCCGTGGCCGGCCTCCGCGAAGTGTTTGTCCAATCGGCGGCGGAGACCCCCAAACCGGTCTGGAATCCCGACATCCCCCAGCCCATCAATTTTTATGAAGGATGGCAGCAGGTCCCGAACAACATGGTGTACGACAACGCATTCAAAATCCAATGGGAGGAATTCCTCCGCCACGTGGCGCTCGATGAACCCTGGCGCTACAGCCTCATGGAAGGCGCCAAAGGTGTCCAGCTCGCCGAACTCGGCATGAAGAGCTGGAAAGAACAGGCATGGGTAGAGGTCGGGGATCTTTCCTGATGACCAGCATGAACATCGAACAACCAACACCGAACAACCAACTTCCACGCCGCTTGAAGACCGAACGGGATCCGGAAACCAAACCCGGGACGCAAGGCCGCGAAGCGGTCGCACTCATCACCGGCGGGACCCGCGGTATCGGGTTCGGGATAGCCCGGGCCCTTGCCGCCGAAGGATACCGTCTTGCGGTTTGCGGGGTGCGGGATGAACAAGCGGCAGCTCCGTCCCTTGCGGATCTGAGAGCTGACGGAACGGATGTCTTGTATTGCCGCTGCGATATCGGAAAGCGGGATGACCGTGTTGCGATGCTGGACCGGATTCGCAGTCACTACGGCCGCCTGGACATACTGGTCAACAACGCCGGCGTAGCGCCGAAAGAGCGGCGCGATCTGCTTGATGCAACCGAGGAAAGTTTTGAGTGGGTCCTCAAAACGAATTTGCAGGGACCGTATTTTCTCACCCAGGCCGTGGCACGATGGATGATCGAACAGGCGGATGCCATAGCCGGTTTCTCCGGCATGATCATCAATGTATCCTCGATTTCGGCGACCGTGGTGTCCCCCAACCGCGGGGAATACTGTGTATCCAAAGCCGGCGTCAGCATGGCCACCCAGCTCTGGGCGGTGCGGCTGGCTGAGTTCGGCATCCCGGTATACGAAGTTAGACCCGGCGTAACCGCAACCGATATGACGTCCGGGGTGAAGGAGAAATACGACAAGCTGATTGCCGACGGCTTGATCCCGCAACGGCGATGGGGCGATCCAGCCGACACCGGGAACGTCGTTGCCGCACTCGCCCGGGGCAATTTCCCCTACTCCACCGGCCAGGTCATCATGGTCGACGGAGGGCTGACCATCCCGCGACTCTGAAGAATCCCGAAACCATCCTTTGGCAAACCGCACGTTCATGATACAGATGAACGCCAACGCAGGGGAGACGCCATGAGCATAGAGACATCGATCGAAGCCAGTCGCATTATTGCCGTCATCACCATCGACTCCGCCGAACACGCGGAACCGCTGGCGGAAGCTCTCCTCAAGGGTGGAATCAACGCGATCGAATTGACATTCAGGACCGAGGCCGCCGAGGCGTCGATCCGCCGCATCGCCGCCTCGTTCCCTGACGTGACTGTCGGCGCCGGCACCGTGCTGACCCCGGATCAGTTGATCCGCGCAAAAGAAGCCGGCGCGGCCTTTGCCGTCAGTCCCGGGTTCAACCGGTCGATTGTGCAGGCATCCATCGATATGAAGCTGCCCTTCTTCCCTGGCATCATGACACCGTCGGATGTGGAAGGCGCCCTGGAGCTCGGATGCAGGCTGCTGAAATTTTTTCCCGCTGAAGTCGCCGGCGGCACATCCATGCTGAAGGCGCTGGCCGGGCCCTACGCCCATACCGGGGTCAAATTCATCCCGCTCGGGGGATTGAACCGGGAGAACTTCATCGACTATCTCTCCATGCCGATTGTCGCAGCGATCGGCGGTTCGTGGATTGCCGAGCGCAATTTGATTCGGGACGAAAAGTTTGCTGAGATCACAAACCGGGCCCGGGACGCCGCCGACCGGCTTGCATAGTTCGCGAAACCGTCAGGGATCCTCGACTTTGTTCCCCTTGATGCGCTCGGTTCTGAAGCTTCCCTTACGACCCGGCTTGGTTTCAAGCTCCGGTAGTCCGGGGTAGTGATATCCGCGATACAGGGAATGAACAAAATCATCGAAATACAGTGTCACATCAACAAATTGCGCCAGTGTTCTGCGTGTATCCGTTGATGGTTCGTAGGAATACCTCGGGGTCCCGCCTCTCCGTACCATCATCCCGACCGAATCCCCGAGCTCGCCTTCGATCATTTCCCGGCATTGAACGGCAACTTCCTGATTCCCGGCTGTTTTCACGATAATTCGGCGATCGGACGCACGGTCCATGAGTGTACCTGTCATCCAGTGCGCGCCTTTCGCGCCACTGGGATGGACTTCACGACTCGACTGATCCACTGCGTACTGCGTTTTCACCCGATCATACAGCTTTCGGAGATCCTGTTCTGACCAAGCATTTCCGTTTACGATGTAGGTCTTCTCTTCGCAGTAGGCGCGACCGCCGATTGTCACCGCAGACATCATCAGAAGGGCAAACAAA
>JAUIHQ010000120.1 GCA_030432155.1 bacterium
CGCCATGGATGGCAACCGGGCGTTCGTCCGCATTATCGGGCGAGGATCGTTCAAGGTCAGCACCTCGCTCAAGCAGTTCGGCGAGGCGGCCATCCA
The DNA here is from genome assembly GCA_030432155.1 of bacterium. Lineage (GTDB taxonomy): Bacteria > Verrucomicrobiota > Kiritimatiellia > CAIVKH01 > CAIVKH01 > JAUIHQ01. The sequence continues at coordinate 97 of JAUIHQ010000120.1, forward strand.
GCGCGACATCGACGAAGTCGTCCTTGATATGTCGGAATGCATCGGCATGGACAGCACCTTCATGGGGGTGGTGGCGGGTCTCTCGGTGCGTATGCGCAAACAGAACGGCGGCCGTGTGTACATGATCCATCTGACCCGGAAAACCCGGGCCCTCCTCTCCACGCTCGGACTTGACCAGGTTGTGGAGGTTGTGGAAGGGGAGTCGGGTCAGCCGGCGCCCGGCGGCATGTTGCAGCCGCTCGACAATCCCTACGAAACCCGGGTGGATACGACCCGCACGATGCTTGATGCCCACGAGGAGCTTGTGCGGATGAACCCGGAAAACCTGCCGAGATTCAAGGACGTGCTGACCTATCTGCGCGAGGATTTGAAGCGGGTTCGGGAGGATCAACAGAATTCTACATGAGCGGGACGGGTTTTACAGCCGGAAGCGTGTTCATCTACCTCACAGCTTTGACCCAGCTTCTCCTCGTTGCCGGAGGAGCCTATATGTATTTCCGGTGGCAGCGGCTGCGCCGCCGTCACGAACAGCTCCTCCAGGAAAAGGAAGTTATCTTCGGGTTTGTTCACGATGTCGGCGAGGTGTTTGCCGAATCCGAGGATATCGAGCCGGGGATGATGCTGAAGCGCATGCTCTTCTACGCCCTCCGGACGACGAGGGCCACCGCCGGCGCGATCTATCTCGAGGAAACCCACAACCATGAGCTTCATGCCCGGGCGATCTCCGGCGTCTTTCCCCCGTTGACCCTCGAAGTAAAGGAATCACTCGACCGGGGCATCAGCAAGTCCAAGCATATCGAGAACCTGGTGCGGACCGGCACGGTTCGCCGCGGGGAGGGATTGATCGGAACGGTGGCCGATCTCGGGACGCCGATTCTCGTGTCCGATGCCGAAAGCGACCCCCGGGTGCCGCACCATGACCTCGACTTCCTCCGCATCCAGTCCATTCTGCTCGTTCCAATGCGGTTTCATCAGCGGGTCATGGGAGTCCTCGTGGTGGTCAACCGGATCGACGGCCGGCCGTTCGTTCAGACCGACCTGAATCTGCTGCAATCCCTGGCCGACCAGGCATCGGCGGCGGTCTACTACGCCGGACTCCGCGATATGCTGGACGAGAAAAAACGCATCGATCACGATCTCCAGCTTGCCCGCCAGATACAGGATTCTCTCCTGCCTGACGAAATTCCCGACATTCCCGGGATCGAAATTGCCGCGTTCAACCAGGCCGCCAAACAGATCGGCGGCGATTACTACGACGTGATCCGGGTGGACGATCGCCACCTGGGAATCGCCATCGCCGATGTGTCGGGAAAGAGTATCGGCGGGGCGATGCTGATGTCGGTGTGCCGAAGCGTATTGCGGGCCCAGGCGCCGGGCAACCTGTCGCCCGATGAGGTCCTGCGCTCCATCAACCGGGTGATGAGCCAGGATATTTCCGAGGACATGTTTGTGACCATGCTCTACATGATCCTCGACCTGGATACCCACGAGCTGGCGGTCGCCCGCGCCGGCCATGAACGGCCGGTGCTGATCGCCGCGGACCAGTCCACGAAGACGATCGAATCGCGGGGGGTTGCCATCGGCATGGCCGACGACGAAACGTTTGAGCAGGTGCTCGATGCCGCCTCCATCCGGATCAATCCGGGTGACGTGCTTGTCGCCTACACCGACGGCATCACCGAGGCGATGAATGAGCAGGGCCAGGAGTGGGGATTCGATGAGTTTCTGCGGGCCTGCCGGGTCGGTGCGCCGGAAGGGGCAAAACCTGTGCTTAACAACGTGCGGCAGAGATTGGTACGTTTTGTTGGCGAACATCCGCAATATGATGATATGACCTTGCTTGCGGTCAGGGTTCTGAAGTAAATTGCGCGTGAAGCAATATGAGAGAGTGCCAGATAAAACATGAAGTGATCGGAAACGTGGATGTTCTTCATCTCGACGGATCGCTGGATGCGTATTCGTTTCCACGGCTTGAGCATTCGTTGAACCAGTTGCGGGACAAGCAGCGCAACCGGATTATTCTCGATTGCTCCAACCTGGACTACATCAACAGTGCGTCCCTCGGGGCTTTGATCGGGTTTGCCCGCAAGGCCCGGGAGTCGGACGGTGACTTGAAGCTGGCGTCGCTGACGCCGAAAATCTCGAGCATCGTCGAACTGCTCGGGTTCGACAAAATTCTCCAGATTTTCCCCGACAGCGAGCTCGCGGTCAGCAAGTTCACCCACGTATAATCTATGGCCGAAGAACTTCAGGAACAGGAACAGGAAAACGGCAATTCGATCGAGGGCTTCGTAACCCTGCACCTGCCGTGCCGGTACAGCTATCTCCGGATGATCCGCCAGTCGGTGATCGACATGAGCGCCCGTTCCGGCATGTCGGAATTCAAGTCGGCCCAGCTTGAGATGGCGGTGGATGAAGCCTGTGCCAATGTCATCGAACACAGCTACGGCGGGGAAGCCAGCGCCGCCAACAACCCGAACCACCCCGGTCTCCGCATCAATCTGATGCAGTGCAAGGACCGGATCATGATCGAGATTTTCGACCGCGGGCGGGGGTTCGACTTTGAGGAGCAGAAAATCATCGACCCTTCCGATTACGTGGACAATGACCGGCAGCGCGGGCTCGGAATGTACATCATCCGCAAGTTCATCGATGAGGTCGATTACGAGCACGGGACCAGCTCCGGCAACTGCCTGCGCCTGACGAAACTCTTGTAATCCCCGCCTTCCTGCGCTATGACCGTTCGCCCGTTCCGGGATCGGACGCAATTTCCATGACATTCCCAGGGTATGGCTATGAACAAGAAAACAACAGATTCCACGGATGCTTCGGAACCGCTTGAGCCGCAGGACGCCCCGGCCGACGCCGATGCCTCCGCACCGCAGCACGAACCGGAGGAAACCGCCGGCGATCCAGCCGCGGCAGAGGCGTCACGGGAGATCGACTCGCTCAAGGACCGTTTGCTCCGCCTGCAGGCTGATTTCGACAACTTCCGCAAACGGACCCTCCGGGAACGAGACCAGTTGTACCGGATGGCCAATGAGGATCTCCTCGGCGAATTGATTCCGGTGATCGATCATTTCGAGCTGGGCCTGAAAACCGCGGCCGAGCATGAAACGGACGAGGCGGTGCAGAAAGGCTTCCGCATCGTGCTGGATCAACTCAACAGCGCGGCCCGCAAGTTCGGGCTGGAACCGGTTGATGTGGAGGAAGGCGGCGCCTTCGATCCGCATCAACACGAGGCTCTGTCCCACATCCCGTCCGACCAGTATGAGGCGGATGCCATCGTGGCTGTGGTTCGCCGCGGCTACAAGCTGGGTGACAAACTCGTTCGGCCTTGTCAGGTGGTGGTCTCCAGCGGTCCCGCAGCCGGGTCAGGCGGGGAGAGCTGACCATGGCGGGGAAGGAAGACTTCTACAAGATTCTCGGGGTCGACCGAAGCGCCGGGCCGGATGAGATCAAAAAAGCGTACCGCAAACTGGCGGTGAAGTATCATCCGGACAAGAACCCGGGTGATCACGATGCCGAGGAGACGTTCAAGACCATTACCGAGGCCTACGAGGTTCTCAGCGATCCCCAGAAACGCCAGCGCTATGACCAGTTCGGACATGCGGCATTCGGCGGGGGCCGCGGCGGCGGCGCCGGGTATGGCGGCGGAGGATTCGGCGGCATCGATCTCGAGGAAGCCCTCCGCACCTTTATGGGCGCGATGGGCGGCTCCGGCAGTATCTTCGAAGACTTTTTCGGCGGCGGCCGGGGCGGCGGCCGCGACCAGACCACCCGCGGCGCCGATCTTCGCTATGACCTGGAAATCGAATTCGAGGAAGCGGTCTTCGGGTCGCACCGCGACATCACCCTCGCCATGCTCGCCGAGTGCGGGACGTGCGGCGGGTCCGGTCTTGACGAGGGTAGTAAACGTGAGGTCTGCGGGCGCTGCGGCGGGAACGGGATGGTGATCAGCAGCAGCGGTTTCTTCCAGGTCCGCCAGACCTGCCCGGCCTGCAACGGTACCGGCGAAATCATCACCAACCCCTGCCGGGAATGCCGGGGGGAAGGACGGGTCCGGACCCGTAAATCACTATCGCTTCGCATTCCTCCGGGCGTGGAAACCGGTTCGCGTCTCCGGCTGGCCGGCAAGGGGGAGGGCGGCGCCCGCGGCGGCGCCTCCGGCGATCTGTATGTGGTGATTCATGTCCAGCCCCACTCGTTTTTTCAGCGGCACGGCGATGACGTCATCTGCGAATACCCGGTGCCGATTCACGTGGCCGCGCTGGGCGGTACGATCGAAGTGCCCACCGTGCAGGGATATGCCAAGCTGAAGATTCCGTCGGGAACGAAAAGCGGCACGGTGTTTCGCATGAAGGGCAAGGGCATTGCCGGTATTCACGGCGGCCGGCTCGGGGACCAGCACGTACGCATTCGCATCGAGGTCCCCGAGCACCTGGACCGCAAGCAGAAGAAGGTGATGGAAGAATTCGGCGAGCTTTGCGGAGAAAAGCAATACCCCCAGATCAAGTCCATCCAGGATATGGCGGATACCTTTTACGCGAACCGCGATACCATCATGGGCGCCGGGGAGGCTTGACCGGACCCGGGTGACCCGCGCACCGGAATCCGGTTTCGAACGATGTATGCGTTGCTTTGTTGAACCATCCGACTGGTCGACCGACCGCATCCTGCTGCCGGAGGAGGAAGTTCACCACCTGTCTCACGTGCTCCGGGCGAAGGTCGGGGATACGGTGATGGTAACCGACGGCGCCGGGCGGGAGGCGGTTACCGAGGTCGAGGCCCTCAACCGTCATTCCGCGGTGCTGCGGGTCGTGCGCCAGACCGTCCACGAGGCCTTTCGGCCCCGGCTGACCCTCATTCAGGCCCTTCCCCGGGAACAGAAATTGGATTACGTGATCCAGAAGGCGACCGAGCTGGGGATCCATGCCATCGTCCCCGTGGTGTCGGACCATTCGGTGGCCCGTATCCCCGCGTCCAGGGCCGATGCCAAGCAGGATCGCTGGACCCGGATTGCGGTGAATGCCATCAAACAGTGCGGGAGTGTGTGGCTTCCCGCCATGCATCCCGTTTGTCCGCTGGTGGATTACCTCGATGCGATGCCCCGTCCCGACCTGTTTCTGACCTGTTCGCTTGATCCCGATGCGATCAATCTGCACCGGGCCATTCAGGATGCCAAAGTCAACCGGCCGTCCTCGGTGACCGTCCTCGTCGGACCGGAAGGCGACCTGACCGCACGGGAGAGAAGCGCGGCCCGGAACGCCGGCTCGAAGATGGTGTCGCTGGGCGGCCTTGTGATGCGCAGCGAAACCGCCTCGCTGTACATTTTGAGCGTCCTGCATTATGAGTTCTCCATCCCGGAGCCGCCTTGACGCGACGGGGATGACCAACGTGCGGGCATCAAAGGGGGAGAAAAGGGGATCATGAGTTCAGTCTTTGTTATCGGCCATCGAAATCCGGATACCGACGCCATCTGCTCCGCCATCGGCTATGCCGATTTCGCCCGGGTCACCGGCCGCTATCCGGATGCGGTTGCCGCCTGCTGCGGCGATATTCACGCCCGCACCGCATTTGCCCTTGAGAAGGCCGGCATCGAGCCCCCGCTGATCATGCACGATGTCCGGCCCTCGACCGGACGGATCTGCCGCCGCGAAGTGGTATCGGCCGCCATGGGCGAGGCGCTGGCCGACGTGTACCGCCGTCTGCAGGATCATCAGCTCCGCAGCATTCCCGTACTCGATGACGACAAGCGTCTGATTGGCATGGCTCCGCTGCTCCGACTGCTCGAGTTGCTGATTCCCGGCGAACAGGACCCCGAGGAGAACCGGCGGGTCGAGACCAGCATCGGGCGCATCGCTCATGTACTCGGCGGGCGCTTCCAGCATGCGGTGGATGAGACCCGCGAGGATACGCTGATCCAGATGGTCGGTGCAATGAGCGCCGATGCCTTCACCAGCCGCATGCACCGGTACCCGGCGGGGCAGCTCATGATTGTGTCCGGCGACCGGCCGACCGTGCAGCTTCCGGCGATCGAGTACGGCGTCCGTTGTCTCGTGTTGACCGGGAACTACGAACTGTCCGCCGGGTTGATATCGCTCGCGCGGGATAAGAAGGTCTCGGTCATCATCAGCCCCTGGGATACCGCCACCACCACGCTGCTGATCCGCGGCGCCAAGCGAATCGACAGCGCCATACGACGCGATGTCATCATGTTCCCCGAAACCGCCGCGGTATCGGACATCCGCCGGAAGGTTCAACAGACCAGTCAGTCTCTCTTCCCGGTGGTCGATGCCGAACGGCGGGTGGTCGGCGTGTTCTCCAAGTCCGACCTGGTCGATCCCGAACCGGTCCGGCTCGTGCTGGTGGATCATAACGAGATGGGCCAGGCGGTGCACGGCGCCGATGAGTCGAAAATTCTCGAGGTGATCGATCATCACCGGGTGGGCGGGGGATTGATGTCCCGGGAACCGATGCGTTTCATCAACGAGCCGGTCGGGTCCACCTGTACGCTGGTGACCCGGTTTTACCGGGAAGCCGGTCTCTCCCCGGCGCCCGCCATCGGGGTGTGCCTGGCCGCGGGCCTGATTTCCGACACATTGAACTGCACCTCCCCGACCACCACCGGGGTTGATCGGGACATGCTCGATTGGCTGTCCCGCACCTGCAAGCTGGACGTCGAGGCCTTTGCGTCCGACTTCTTTTCCGCCGGCTCCGTGCTCGAAACCTATTCGCCGGGGGATGCGGTCACCATGGACTGCAAAGCCTACGAAGAAGACGACTGGCGGTTCAGCATTTCCCAGATCGAGGAGAACGGCCTCGACCGGTTCGGTGAACACCGGGACGACCTCGTCAGGGCCCTCAACGAACATTGGCGGAAGGGGAAATACAATTTCTCCTGCCTTCTCATCACCGACATCATCCGCCACTTCAGCGTGCTGATGATTGCCGGGGATGCCCGGGTGTCCGAACATTTCGGCTATCCGCTGCGGGATGACGGCGCTTTCGAGCTGGATGATGTCGTGAGCCGGAAGAAACAACTCCTTCCCCATATCCTTCAGGTTCTTCGCCATATTGACCGCGAAGAAGCCATGATGTGACACAAATGCCCGCCCACCTGTGACACAGTGACACACCTGCGGGTGCCTGTCCCTTGCTACTCCCGGAGGATGGATTTTGTAACATGCTCACTTCAAGCCGTTTGCGATATTGATGACCATGCTTGATGGTGATTTGGCATACCCATTGCTTCTTTTGATGGCACTGATTGATGTCTTTAGAAAGTTGAGGTTGGACGTATGTCAAAAGTATTAGGAATAGACTTGGGAACGACAAATTCGTGTATGGCGGTCATGGAAGGCGGCGAGCCGGTCGTGATCCCTAACGCGGAAGGCGGGCGTACCACGCCGTCGATTGTCGCCTTTACGAAATCCGGGGAGCGATTGGTCGGTCAGTCTGCAAAGCGCCAGGCGGTCACCAACCCCCACAATACGGTTTTCTCCATTAAGCGGTTCATGGGCCGCCGGTACGACGAGGTATCCGGGGAGCGTGCCCGTGTTCCGTATGAAGTCGTGAAAGCGGCGAACAACGATGCTCACGTCAAGGGCGGCGACAAGACGTACTCGCCCCCCGAGATCTCGGCGATGATCCTGCAGAAGCTGAAAGCGGATGCCGAGGCGTACCTCGGCGAAAAAATCACCGAGGCCATCATCACCGTCCCCGCCTACTTCAATGACAGCCAGCGCCAGGCCACCAAGGATGCGGGCCGCATCGCCGGTCTCGATGTGAAGCGAATCATCAACGAGCCGACGGCGTCTTCGCTGGCGTACGGCCTGGATAAAAAGAAGGACGAGAAGATAGCCGTGTATGACCTTGGCGGCGGTACCTTCGACATCTCCGTGCTGGAGATCGGCGACGGTGTGTTCGAGGTCAAAGCCACCAACGGCGACACCCACCTCGGCGGTGACGACTTCGACGACAAGATCATCAGTTGGATGATCGATGAATTCAAAAAAGAATCCGGCGTCGATCTTTCCAAGGATCCGATGGCGCTGCAGCGGCTGAAGGAAGCGGCGGAGAAGGCGAAGTGTGAGCTGTCCAGCTCGCAGTCCACCGATATCAACCTCCCGTTCATCACCGCCGACGCCAGCGGCCCGAAGCACCTCAACATGGCGTTGAGCCGGGCCAAGCTTGAGTCGCTGGTCGAGGATCTCGTCAAGCGCTCGCTGAAGCCGGTCGAGGCCTGCCTCAAGGACGCGGGATTAAAGGCGTCGGAAATCGACGAGGTGATCCTGGTCGGGGGTATGACCCGCATGCCCAAGGTGCAGGAGGTTGTGAAGTCCTTCTTCGGGAAAGATCCCCACAAGGGTGTGAACCCCGATGAAGTGGTTGCGGTCGGTGCGGCGATCCAGGGCGGCGTCCTCAAGGGCGACGTCAAGGACGTGCTGCTGCTCGACGTGACGCCGCTGACCCTCGGCATCGAGACCCTCGGCGGCATCTTTACCCCGCTGATCGAGCGGAACACCACGATCCCGACGAAGAAGAGCGAAATTTTCAGCACCGCGGCCGATAACCAGCCCACGGTGGAAATTCACGTGCTCCAGGGTGAGCGGAAGATGGCGACGGACAACAAGACCATCGGCCGTTTCCACCTCGACGGGATCCCCCCCGCGCCCCGCGGCGTTCCCCAGGTTGAAGTGACCTTCGACCTCGACGCCAACGGCATCCTCAACGTGAGCGCCAAGGATCTCGGCACCCAGAAGGTGCAGAAGATCACCATCACCGCGTCCAGCGGTCTCTCCGAGGATGAAATTCAGCGGATGGTCAAGGATGCGGAACAGCACGCCACCGACGATGAAAAGAAGCGGGAAAAGGTCGAGGTTCGCAATCAGGCCGACGCATCGGTGTACCAGACCGAAAAATTCCTGGCCGACAACGGCGACAAGATCAAGCCCGAGCTGAAGAGCAAGCTTGAGGAACAGGCGGCCAAGGTCAAGGAAGCGGTCAAGTCCGAGGACGGTGACAGGATGAAGTCGGAGATGCAGGCTCTGATGGCAGCGATGCAGGAAGCTTCCCAGGAACTTTATGCCTCGGCTCAGCAGCAGGCCGGACAGCCCGGTGCGGGTGAACCGGCCGGCGGCGGCGCCTCCGCATCCGACGATGCGTCGGGCGGAGACAAGGATGGAGATGTGATCGACGCCGACTACGAAATGGTCGACGACGACAAGAAGCAATGATGTACAGCCCCGGATCCGGCGTGTGCCGCGAGCCGGGGCTGTTTTTCAACGAAGGTAACCAAGTAACAAAGGAGCAGGAGTAACGACGTATGAAGATTCAACCCCTTGGAGATCGTGTCCTCGTTGAACCGGTCAAGAATGGCGAAGAGAAAAAGGGCGGGATTATCATTCCCGACTCGGCCAAAGAGAAGCCCCAGGAGGGCAAGGTTGTGGCCGTGGGTACCGGCAAGATCGATGATGACGGGAAGAAGATCCCGTTCAACGTCAAGGCCGGCGACAAGGTGCTGATGCCCAAGTACGGCGGCACCGAGGTGAAGATCGACGACAAGGAGTACCAGATTCTCCGCGAGGACGACATCCTCGCCGTCTTGAAGTAAACAATCGCAAACCAACACGGAGGATAAACGAACTATGGCTGCGAAACAGTTGAAGTATGACCAGGAAGCCCGCCAGCTTGTGCTGTCGGGTGTCGAGAAACTCAGCCGGGCCGTCAAGGTCACGCTGGGTCCCCGGGGACGGAATGTCGTCCTCGACAAGAAGTTCGGCTCCCCCACGGTCACCAAAGACGGTGTCACGGTCGCCAAGGAGATCGAGCTCGAGAACCCGTTCGAGAACATGGGCGCCCAGATGGTGCGTGAAGTCGCGAGCAAGACCAGCGATATCGCGGGCGACGGCACCACCACCGCGACCGTGCTGACCGAGGCGATTTATCGCGAAGGTCTCAAGAACGTGACCGCGGGTGCGAATCCGATGAGCCTGAAGCGCGGCATCGACACCGCGGTTGAGGCGGTATGCGATCAGCTCGCCAAGCAGAGCAAGAAGGTCAAGGACCGGTCGGAAATCGCCCAGGTCGCGACCATCTCCGCCAACGGCGACACCACCATCGGCGACATCATCGCCGATGCGATGGACAAGGTCGGCAAAGACGGAACGATTACCGTCGAGGAAGCCAAGGGCATCGAGACCACCCTCGACGTCGTGGAAGGTATGCAGTTCGACAAGGGCTACCTCTCCCCGTACTTCGTCACCAACCCCGACAACAT
>JAUIHQ010000121.1 GCA_030432155.1 bacterium
CCCGCAGCCTGGTTCACACCCGGAAGATGGCGCCCATTTTGCGGCCGAGGACCAGGCCCGCGCCGATAATGGTGACGGCGAGAAAGGCCATGGCCCAGACGCCGAGGGCGGCGGCGATGTATTTGCCGGTTCCGATCAGTTGGAACAGCTCGTAGATGGTCTTGGTGATGGGGTAAAAATCCGCCCGCTGGGCCAGCATCAGGCTGTCGGATACCTCGAGCATGCTGAAGGCAAAAGCGAGAAGGGCGCCGGCGACGAGATTGGCGGTGATCAACGGGAGGGTGATCCGCCGCATCGTGGTCCACCACCGGGCGCCGAGGTTGGCCGCCGCTTCTTCCAGGGTCACCGATGTCTGTTGGAGACCCGCCACCGCCGACCTCACCATGTAGGGTAGACGCCGGATGGCGTACGCGATTACCAGGAACAGGGTGGGATTGGTTCGGACATCGAGCAGGCTCTGCCAGAACGCACTGTTCTTGACCCAGTCCTGATTGCCGAAATGGGAGCTGATGGCCAGGTAGCCGAACGCCATCACCAGGCCCGGCACGGCGAGGGGCAGCATGGCCAGTCCGTCCAGCACATGGCGAAACGGCATGGTGGACCGGACAACCACGTAGGCGATGCTGATGCCGAGTACCATGTTGAACATCACGGCGAGGGATGAATACAAAAGGCTGTTGCGGATGCTGCTGACCGTCATGTCATGGCTCAGGGCGTCGATGTAGTGGTCCGGGACCAGCGATGTGGGGAACACGGTTTTGTACCAACTGCCCGGCTCGGCGAAGCTGGTGGCGATCACGCCGATGTGAGGCGTCAGGGCAAGGAAGATGACGGTGAGGAAGGGAAGGCAAACCACCAGACCCTTCCACCCGGTCACTCGAGTCGAAGCGGATACGGTGGCCGCCTTGCTCTGCATCGCATAGGCTTTGCCGCCGAACAGAATTTTTCCGACAGCGTACAGCGACGCACTACAGGCCAGCATGACCGCCACCAGGGCGTATGGAAAAGGGTTGGATCCGATTTCCTTGAGCGCATCGAACACCTGGACCGAAGCACACTTGGTGTAATTCATGATCAGGGGGGTGCCCAGCTCGGTGAAGCTCCAGATGAACACCAGCGTCCCGCCGGCAAACAGCCCCGGCATCATCAGGGGCAGGGTGATGCGGAAGAACCGGCGAAATCCCCGGCAACCGAGGTTGGCGGCTGCTTCATCCATGGCCGGATCGATATTGGCCAGGGCCGCACTGACGTTGAGGTACATGATGGGATACAGAGCGAGCGACTGGAGGATGACGACCCCCGCATATTGAGCCCGGCCCAGCCAGTCGATGGGTCCGAGGCCAAGAAGTGCGTTCAAGCCGCCGTACTGCCCGAGAATCTGTTGGAATCCGATGGCCCCGACGAACGGAGGCAGGATCATCGGCACCAGAACCAGGCTGCCGATCCATGCCTTGCCGGGATAGTCATACTTGTTGGTCAACCAGGCCAGGGGCAGGGCGATCAGGGTGACGAGGGTGGTCGTCCCGATGGCCAGCATCAGGCTGTTGAAGAGACCCTCGGCATAGATCGGGTTGCGAAACACCCCCACCAGATACCGGAGCGTGAAGCTTCCCTCCTCGATGAATCCGCCCTTGATAACCATCCAAAGCGGAGCGAGAAACAGAAATCCGAACAGGACGGAAACGCCGGCGAAGAGACTCCATGCCAACCGGTTGTTCATGGCGTCCTCCCGTTTGCTGCCACCTGCGGAATCACCGCAGCCTCGGCTTCCCGGTAACTTTTCCGGAAGAAGAGGGTCCATTCGCGCATGTAGTCGAGTCGGTCGTATTGGCGAGCCATGCTCAGGGCCGAGGACCAGGTCAAAGGTTCCGGCCGGTCGGGGAGCCGGGCCAGCAGGCGCATCGCTTCGGGCTGGGCCTGCGGCCCCCCGTTCGCGATCACCGCATCCCAGGCGCTTCGCAGTTCCTGGCCGGCATCCATGCACATCGCACGAATAATGTCCCGTTGAATGCCGAAATGCCGTCCGGTCCAGCGTCCCTGGTAGGTAAACGATTCGGCGAGGGCGTAGGGGTTGATCATCGGATCGGCCAGGTCGTCAGCCGCATACTGTGCGTGGGTCTCGTGTGCGGACTGAATCGCCGGGTCGTCCGAAGGGAAAAAGTCCCGGCGGATGGGAATCCGGCGCAGGGCATAGGTATCAGGTCCTCCCGGCGTTCCCGGACGGTAGGTCCACAGCCTCTGTCCTTCCGGCAGAAGGGTGAAGGCGATGAAACGTTCCGCGAGCTCGCGGTGGGGGGCGCCGCGCAGCAGGGAGATGGGATCGCAGCTCACGCCCGACCCGCCGATCGGGGTGACAAAGCCCATACGCGCCCGGCCGTCAGGTCCGGCGCTGGTCTGCGCCTGGTACCGGCCGTAAAAATCGATGGCGATGCCGGCCGCAGCGTTCCCCATGCTGACATCAATCGGTACCTTGCTGGCCGAGTCGGTGAAGTACCGTGCATTGGCGCCGATCCTCTGAACGAGGCGGATGCCGTCCAGCCATCCTTCTTCGACTGCCTGCTGGTAGGCGGGGGGGATCTCGGGCGGAAGTTCGCCGTCCGGAAGCCGGGCTGCCCGGATGCGGGTCTCGAACCCATCCACCTCGTCCGCGGAAAAGCCCGCTTTCGTGACTGCATCCCGGCAGGCCTGGTGGATCATCAGTTCAAAAGCCTTGGCGATACTGCCGCTTTTCGTCGGGTCGGCGACTCCGAGCTGGTGTCGGTAGACGGGATCGGCAAGATCACTCCACCGGGACGGAGGGACCGTGACGCTGAGGTCGGCCAACCGGTCAATATTGTAGCAGATACCGAACGTGCTGACTGCGGTCCCGAACAGCGTTTCCGTCCGCCAGATTTCCCCGGCGATATCCGCGGGAATCAGGGGAATGCCATGGCTGGTTTCAAACGCCGGAGCATCAGCCGGGTTCGGCCACGGGGGAACCGTGAGTCCCTGCCGGTATGCCTTGTTGTGATCATATTCCCCGCCTCCGAAAAAAACGTCGATCCCGGCACTGACCGCATCCGGGTCATCGACCTCGCGGAAGGTCACATAGATATCGGCGAGTTTGCGCCATGCGGATACCGCATTCGGATCCCCGGGAGGTGTTTCCGGATCGAAGCGCCGGTCGGTGACGACCTCGGTGGCTCCGGCCGGCCAGCTCCGCCCTGCACCGGTCCACCAGGCCCGCATGGATGCGGTGAATTCCGATGCGAGGTAGCGTGCGATTTCCGACGTTCCGCCGATTACCCGCCAGTCGATCTTCACCGGTGTGCCGTAGTTCGCCCGATGCCAGTCGGAAAATCCCCGGGCAAACTCGTGACGGATCGCTTCGTTGTGAGGAGAAATTACGATCAGGACGGGGTCACCTTCCTGCCATCCCTCCTGGACTGAGGATTGCCGGAACAAAAAGGGGAGGGCGATGACGATCGCGAGCAGAATGAGGATCGGACCGGTGCGCTTCATGAGGTCAGCACGACGACGTTGTGTTCGCGGAACCAAAGCTTGGATGTCCGGACTTCCTCATCGCGGGCCACGATTTTGGGGTTCATGTCGAACACATTCAGGGTGACTTCCCCCGGGTGCTCCTCGCCGCTCAGAAACACATTCACCACATGCTGGGCCATTTCCCCGAGGTACTGGGTGTCATGGACGGCGCCGTTGAACACGTTGCCGGCGTCTTCCGGGGGGCGGTCTCCGAGGTGGATGACTTCGGGGCGGATGGAACAAGTGACCTGATCCCCGGGGTGCAGGGGCGCAGCGGGCAGGCAGGTACTTTGAATGCGGCCGAGGGGGGTGGAGAGGGTGACCCGATCCGGTTCGGTTTCCGCGACCGTTCCTTCGATGAAGTTTGTTTCACCGATGAAATGGGCCACGAAGCGGCTGGCCGGACGACGGTATATATCCTCCGGCGTTCCGCACTGCCGGATCCGCCCCCCGTCCAGAACGGCAATCCGGTCCGCGATGGAAAGAGCTTCTTTCTGGTCGTGGGTCACATAGACCGCAGTCAATCCCGCCTGTTTGCAGATCCGGCGGATTTCCGTCCGCATTTCGAGCCGGAGCTTGGCGTCGAGATTGGAAAGGGGCTCATCCAGCAACAGACAGGCGGGCCGTACCACCAGGGCCCGGGCCAGTGCCACCCGCTGCTGCTGCCCGCCCGATAGCTGATTCGGTTTGTAATCCGCCCGATCCGTCATCCGCACCGCAGCGAGGGCTTCATCCACCCTGGACCGGATCTCCGCCCTGGCGACCTTCCGCAGCTCGAGGCCGAAGGCGACGTTTTCCCGGACCGACAGATGGGGCCACAGGGCATAGCTCTGAAACACCATTCCGGTGTCACGATCTTCCGGCGGCAGACGGGTGACATCCCGATTGCCGATTTGAATGCTGCCCGATTCCGGCATGTAAAATCCCGCGATGCAGCGGAGAAGAGTGGTCTTTCCGCACCCGCTGGGCCCGAGCAGGAAAAAAAGTTCTCCTGCCTCAATGGTCAGGTCGATACCGTCCACCACCCGGTGGTTCCCGAACGATTTGCAGACGCGGTGAAATGTAATTGAGGAAGCCATGTAGAAACCTGAGACCTGAAACCTGAGACCTGAAACCTGATGCGCAAATCCTGATCGTCCACTGGGCCGGTTGACGGGTCAATGGGGTGGAGAGCGATTAACCAAATTCTAACCGGATGGGTGAGGGGCGTTTCCTGAGACGATCAAAAGGTCGGGATTCGTTGCCGGGGGTGCGGATCAGCGGGGTTCGGCGAGCATGATCCGGTACTGGCCGTCCTGGTCATGCTGCCAGATGATGCGGCCGCCGGCGGTCTTGGGGTAGAGGTCGTCTTCCTCATTCTCGGTGAGGGGGTTGTAATCCTGCTGGTCCGGAAACGAGGATGACTTCATGTCGATGGCAAAAATCTCGGCGTCCCAGTTGTCGAAATACCCGCTCCAGATGATGAGGTTATCCCGGATGTCGGGATTCGTGTCGTCATATGTGTTCGTTGTCAACTTGATGGCTTCACCGCCCTGCTCCACATTGTAATAGAAGATCTCAAAGTCATCACCGTCGAAGCCCTGCCACACGACATGGCCGTCCCAGATGCGGGGATATAAATCGTCGTCCAGGTTCTGGCTGATGTTGCGGATTTCCCCGTCCTTCCACATGAAAATGTCGGCTTCAACCGCGGGATATCCTTCCCAGACCACGACGCCGTCCCACATGACCGGTGCGACATCGTCGTACCGGTTGCTGGTGATCTGAACGGTCTGATCGGTATCGGCGTCATACAGGTAAATTTCGTAGTCATATCCATCCCACCCGTACCAGGCGACATTGCGGCCCTGGGCGACCGGCCCCATGTCGTAGTAATAATTTGTCGTGAGCTGGATGTAATTTGTCGCAACCCGGGCCATGATTTCCCAGCCGAACGGAAAACCCTTGGCTTTCTGCCAGGTGATGATGTCGTCATCGAACGAGGGAAGAAAATCGTTGCGGAGATCCACGGTGATGCGGTCGAGCTCCAGGGCGCCGGTATTCCAACGCCAGATTTCCGCTTCGCCACTGGGATGACGCAACGTCTTGATCGGCTCGGTCCGTTCCTCGACAACCTCCCCGGCTTCGTTCGTTACGGTGATGGTCCGAGTAAGGTTTGTTGCATCGGGATCAATAATCGGCTCGAGGACCTGCGCACCGTCTCGTTCAAATGCCGCGTAGAGGGCGGGGACCTCACGCTGGCCCTCTTCATGACGGTTCTCGACTTCAACCAGTTCCCAGGTCGGTGCGCTCCGTCGCCCGAAAATGCTTGCCACAAAAACAACTGATGTACCCGAGGCTATGGGTTTGGTTGCGCCGTAGATACCGCCGGCGGTTCCCCCGACGATGTCCTGAAGATCATTTTGCCAGTACACCATGACCGTCGAGTTTTCTGTCGCGACATCATTTGTGTTGTAGGAAATCCACGCGGCGAGTCCGTTGGATGAAATGGTGGGTTCCCGGCCGATCAGGGTCTCATCGCTAATGGGCCGGATATTGAATTCGGCTGCACCGGCATGGCTCATGACAAGGAATACGCCTGCCCAGGATGGCAGGATCGTGCGCATCAGGCAAACCCCCAGACTCAGCAGGTCTCTTGGAACCTGCCTATGACTCGAGTTCACGAACATAAGCGCTCAGAACTATAGGAGGGAGAGTAGTTTGTGACCAGTCTTAAATCACGTGCTAAAGCGGTCTTACCGAATTCTGATAAAGCTTAAACAGAATCCGTTTGTACACAGGGGGTTCTGGGTTCGTTACCCTATACAGGGTAACTGATTACAAGGGCTGAGTGACCGGCGGAAGGTCCTCGGAGGGAATCTCGGATTCCGCATCGGAACCGGCATTGGTCGACACGCCGATCGGCCAGTTAGGTCCCCAGCGGTGTGCGTCGCTCCAATAGTGAGATGGGCTGCGCGACTGCATCCGGGCATCCACCAGTCTGGGGTCCAATTTCTCGGTTTCCACACCCCGGAGCCGACTGAGATCGCGCCCGAAGCGTTCGATGGTTTTGAGGGAGGCGTTTACCATGACTCGTTGATATTCCGAGCGGAGAACCACCGTGCTGCGGTCTTTAACCAGAGTTGTTTCCTCCAGGGTGTTCGCCATTTCATAAGCCCACCAGACAGGAACATAATTGCCCCAGGCCGTGTCCTGCATGACGCCGCGGAAGCGGGTGCGCATGGCGAAGACCAGAGCGGTGCGGAGATCGTTCATGAAGCCCGCCACATAATTGGCCGATTGGTCATCCTTGGCCAGCGCGACAATTTCCACCCAGCCGGACTGGGGCGAAAGATATCCTTTCATCACGATGGCTTTCACGTGTCGGCGCAGCGGCCCCTTGGTCAGGTTCTTGGGGTCGGGGAAAACGATCGTGTAGTAGAGCGGCGCCTCGGATATGCTGTCGGCGAGCGGCATGATTTCCCCGGAGAAAATCGCCTCGATCAGCTCGTTCTGCTTGTTCGCCGCTTCCTCATTCTCGGACAGCAGAGCTAGATCGCGGCCGAGAAACTGCAGCGCCGACTGGCCGGTTTGCCAGAGGTTGCGGTCCACCTGGCCCTTGAAAAACCCGTCACGATGAAAGCCGATTTCCCGTTCGCCCAGCGGCAGATCGCCGAACACATTCACCACCAGATCCTTGATCTGGTCGTCGCCATTGCGCCGGTAGGTCACAGCCATGGCGGCGATTTCCCCCATTTTGAGGCTGGGATCATCTTCCATTCCCTTGGCCACGGCCTTGTTCAGCTCTTCGCGCAGCTCGGGGTCGTCGCCGAAAATATCGCCGATGTAGGAGCTGGAAAGTGCATCGGAGGCCGGGGCCTGACCGATGGTTTCACCGTTCTCGATCAGATAGCGAACCTGATCCCGGATGCCGGTGGTGGAGTCGTAAAGCCGCCAGCCCTTGACGGCGATGACCGTTGCCCCCGCAGAGAAGGCCACGAGGCAGACCAGTAACGTATAGAATATGCGGCGCCAGTTCATGAATTCCGTCCAGTAGGTAGGAAACTACACATTTACGCTCCATCCATCAAGACCTGACTTCGGTTGATCTTGTTGCGCTATGGGTTCCTCCGGCTGCGGGGTTGAGCGCTCTACCGGGCAGGGTGGAAACCCCGAGGATGTAACAGGAATTAAACTTGCGCAAACAGGGCCGATTCGTCAACAATCGGCGACCTTGTTAAAGCTTGTCCAAAAAGGAGATATCCTATGAAGTCAGGAATCATGGTGCTCGCGGCCCTGTTGATGGCGGTAGCGGTGGGTTGCAGCACACCGTCCACGAAGGTGAAGCAGTTGAACCTGGGTATGACGCCCCAGGATGTGATTGATGAGATCGGGGAGCCCTACACCATCCGGGCGGCCAAGGTTTACGAGGACGGGCAATCCATGCAGGTCTGGGAATACCGGTCCTCCGTCAGTATCAATCCCAAGACCTACTGGGTATTCTTTGAAAATGAGAAGCTGGTCCAGTGGGGACAGCCCGGCGACTTTGCCGGTCAGTCGGGCGAATCGGTGCCGGTGGCGGAGTACAAGGCCGTCAAGGACACCCGATAAGACGGACACCGTCCGTCTACCCGCGACCACGTTGAAACCTCAGCCGTTGAAGTGATGTTGTTTTGGTCTCCGCATCCAATCGCCGATTAGCCCGGGCGCTGGCCGCTCCCTTGTCGCTGTTCCTTTTCAGCGGAAACGCCGGAGCTCAGTTCCTGCGTCTCGGGCCGTTTGACTTTTCGGCGCAGGCGGATGTGGAAGCTATTTACACCACCAATGTCGAAGAGGAGCGTCCATCCGAATCTACTGCGGAGCGTGAGGATTATTACCTGCGGTACGGGATGTCCCTCAGTTCCCAGGCTGAACTTTCTCAGGACTCGGATCTCTCAATCGACCTCGGTTTTACGGTAGAGAAGCACTTCAATCGACCTGACCTGGACAATTCAGAGGATCCATTTCTTGAGGGAGCCATCGACTATACAGGTGAGTTTTTCCGTTACTTCACGTTGCGCCTCGGTGTCTATTACGACCGCACTTCGGATTCGCTTGATGACAAGGTCGTCGTTGGAGGGGTAAAAAAACGCCGGCAGATTGGCACGGAATACGGGTACTATGGGGGAGTCGGTTTCAATACCAAGCGAACATCAATCGACTATGAATATACATTCGATGCAGAACGGTTCGATGATGAGGACTTCCGGCTGGAAGAAACAGATGAGTGGGCACACAATTTCTCAATCGACTACATGATTTTCGAAAATCTGGGTGTCGGGTATGAGTATGAGAATGAGAAGGTAGATAAGATCAACGTTCCGGATGATGATACGGACTGGAAAGCCACGGAGACCATTACATTGGACTTTCGGCAACTTCTCTTTCGAAGGCCGGAGCTGACCTACAGCCTCGGATTGGAAAACGAGGACAGCGAAGAGGGGGGCAGCACGGGATGGGAGATTACTCACACCCTCGACCTTCGGGATACCCGCCAAATTGCCCCGGTACTGACATTTGATTACTACGTAACCTACGAATACGAAGAAACCCGGGAAGAGGATGACATCGCCCTGGAGTATGGCGCAACCCTCGAGCATCTCATCAAGGAAGACTGGGTTCATCGGGTGTATGCGGTGAAGGAGCCTGCCGATACGCTGGGGACGAATCAGGATACGGATACGACGGAGTTTGGATACGAAATCAGCATCAAGCATCTCCTTCTCTGGAATCTTAACCTAGATGGCTCGTACAGTTTTGAACAGGTACGACCGGTGACGGGACCGGATGAAGATATCACGGAGTATGAGCTTACCCTTTGGCATGAGGTGCCGGTTTCGCTTAACCTGCACCGCCGTCTGGAATATATCTATTCGCTGGAGCAGTCGAGTCTGTTCCCGAATGACGACATTGAAGAGCATGAAGTTATCCTCACCTACACGTACGTTTTCTAGTACGGCGCGAAACTGCGTTGGCCGCGGCGGCCGGGAGCGAATCATTGCCATTCTTGCAATGATCCTTCTTGTCTTCGTTCCCGTGAGCCATGCAGCCGACGAAGGTTATCAACGCCCCCTTGCACCAGGTGATTTGCTGGATATCGTGGTTGAAGAAGCTCCGGAGCTTTCGAAAAATTACCCTGTTGCGGGTGACGGTACGATTCGCCTGGGGTTTCTTGGCAGAATTCGCATTGCGGGAATGACCACGGATGAAGCGTCATCGCGCATTGTGGATCTGATGACTGACAGTTACTTCAAAACCGCCACCGTTCAGGTGGCTGTTTCGGAATTTGTCGAGGGGTCGATCATGGTGCTCGGCGCCGTCAATGAACCGGGTTCCTATGCATTCCGCGGCGATGAATTGCTCACGCTGGTGGAAATCATCGCCATGAAGGGCGGTGCCACCGAACGGGCTGCTCTGGATGATGTGAAAATCCTCCGGTGGAAGCCGGGCGGCCGAATGGAGCTGGAAACCATCACCGTGAACGTAAAAAAGATGTTTGATGACCTTGACTTCAGCCGTGACCAATATCTGAGTCCCCGGGATATCGTCTATGTGCCGGAAATGCAGGTCAGTCTCGATGGCGGCGCCGAATTTCTCGCTCTTGGTGAAGTACAGGCGCCAGGTTTTCACGAATATTTTGAGGGCATGGATATGATCCGGGCGGTCGCGGCTGCGGGTGGCGTATCCCGGGAGGCGAAGTTGGAGGCGGCGCGGATTCTCCGATCGGACGGATCCGGCGGATACAGTATTATCCCGGTTGATCTTGCCGCGTTGTTTGGCTCTGCCGATATGGGCATGAACATCAAAATGAAGGGCGGCGATATTCTGTTTGTG
>JAUIHQ010000122.1 GCA_030432155.1 bacterium
GTCCCTTATACCAGACCCGCATCCTCGGACACAACCTGTATCCCGGGTTGATTTGACTACAGCATTCCCTTGTCGATCAAAGACTTGAAGTAGTCAATGGTCGTGCCGAGTCCGTCCTCCAGATCCATGCGGGGTTCCCAGCTCAGGATCTCCCGGGCCCTGGCGATATTGGGCTGGCGAATCTTGGGGTCGTCCACCGGCAGGGGTTTGAAGATGATCTGGGACGTGCTCTTACAGAGCTCGCGGATTTTCTCGGCGAATTCCAGAACACTCATCTCCCGGGGATTGCCGATATTGACCGGGTTGACTTCGTCGCTTTGCGAAAGCCGGTATATGCCGTTGATGAGGTCGGATACGTAACAGAAGCTGCGGGTTTGTTTACCGTCGCCGAACACGGTCATCGGCTCACCCTTGAGCGCCTGGGTGATGAAGGCCGGCACCACACGGCCGTCATGGGGACGCATGCGCGGTCCGTAGGTGTTGAAAATCCGGACGATCCGGGTATCGACGCCGTGATATCGGTTGTAGGCCATGGTGATGGCTTCGGCAAAACGCTTGGCCTCGTCGTAGACCCCGCGCGGTCCGATGGGGTTGACGTTGCCCCAGTAGGATTCGGGCTGGGGGTGAACCAGCGGGTCGCCGTAGATCTCGGACGTGGAGGCGAGCAGAAGCCGCGCTTTCTTGGCCCGGGCGAGGCCGAGGGCGTTGTGGGTGCCGAGAGCCCCGACCTTCAGGGTCTGAATCGGAAGTTCGAGATAGTCGATGGGACTCGCCGGCGATGCAAAGTGGTAGATGAAATCGATATTCCCGGGGACCTCGATGTATTTCGTCACATCATGTTCGATGAAGGAGAAGTCGGGGTTTTCGCGCACATGGGCGATATTGTCGAGGTTGCCGGTGATCAGGTTGTCAATCGCAATGACCTTGTGGCCCTCGCGTAACAGGTGGTCGGTCAGGTGTGAACCCAGGAAGCCCGCACCACCCGTGATCACTGAAACTGGTTTTTTCTTTTCCGTGGACATAGAACGTATGATCCTGCGTTGTAAGGTCGGGCTGAACCCTACCGAAACCCATCATGGCGAACAACCTTAAAGGATGCAGGTCCCGTCTTGCCGGGCGACTGCTGCTGGCCGCGGCCGCCGCCATCCTCACACCGCTCCTGCTGAACGCATTACTCGCCGCGGCCGGGTACGGGTATGCGTCCAGCTTCGTCCGGACGGAAATGTCGCCGGACGGTCCGATCCTGCGGGAGAATTCCGCCTTCAGCCTGTTGTGTTTCCGGCCGGGCGCCGCGCGATTGCCGGCGGCGATCTGTGTGGACACCGA
The DNA here is from genome assembly GCA_030432155.1 of bacterium. Taxonomy (GTDB): domain Bacteria; phylum Verrucomicrobiota; class Kiritimatiellia; order CAIVKH01; family CAIVKH01; genus JAUIHQ01. The sequence continues at coordinate 1,327 of JAUIHQ010000122.1, forward strand.
ACCCGGTCCCGATGCTTATCGCGTCGTGGTGCTGGGGGAGTCCGCGGCGATGGGGGACCCGATGCCCGCGTTCGGCCTTGCCCGCTGCCTCGAGGTGATGCTGCAGGCCGCCATGCCGGAGCGAGAGGTGACGGTGGTGAATGCGGCAATGACCGCCATCGACTCCTCGGTCATCCGGCGCATCGCCGGCGACCTGCCGTTGCTCGATCCGGATGTAGTGGTGGTGTATGCGGGCAACAATGAAATCGTCGGCCCGTTCGGACCCGACCGGGAGGACAACGTTTTCACCCGCCTCGGCAAAGCCCGTCCCCAGCTCACGATGGCATTGCGCTCCACCCGGCTGGTTCAGTTTTTGCGTGACGTCGCATACCGGATTCGGCCCGCCGCGGCCGGGGCATCGTGGCGCGGCATGGAGATGTTTGAGCAGCGGTTGTATGAGGTGGACGATCCGGAGGTGGTGCGTGCCCGGGAGCGTTTCGGTGCCAATCTGGAGGCGATCCTGGACAACGCGCATCACGCCGGCGCCCGCACCGTTCTCGCTACGATGGCCACCCGTCTAACTTTTCCTCCTTTTCACCCGGATGGACCGGCGAAGAACCGGGACGGTGAGTCTGCAACCGAACATCCATCCGCAGCCGACGCATACGCCGAAGCAAGGAAGTCCGCAGCGGCGGGGCAGTGGGACGCTGCCCGGTCTCTGTATCATCTGTCGCGGGATCTCGACCGCTTGAGGTTTCGTGCGGATTCCGGGATCCAGGAGGAAATCCGGTCCCGTGCGGAGTCGGCGGATGTGTTCATGGATGCCGAGGAACTGTTCGATCGGGAGTACCAGGCCCAGGGACGTTTGTTTGTCGATCATGTTCACCTGTCCCTTGAAGGGAACCTGAAGCTGGCGCGGGCGATGGCGGAAGCGCTGGTTCCCGGCGCCGAGTTTCCGGAGGACCGAACCTGCCGGGAGCGCCTGCTGTTCACCTGGTGGGACGAGATGAGGCTGGTGGATACCATTCATGCCCGGCTCACTCGTCCGCCCTATGCCCTGATGTCCGAAGCGGAAGAGCTGGTTGCGCCGTTGACCGACGCCCTGCGGCGATTGCGCCGGGGGATGCGGCGCGAGGATCTCGCCGCGGTTCGGGATTACCTGGCTGAACGGGCGGCATCGAATCCCCGCGACGTCGAAACCGCCGTCCGTTGCGGGATTTTGATGGAAGCGCTGGAGGAGCACGAATCGGCGGAGGCGATATACCGGAGCCTGTTGGCAATCCGTCCCGGGGACCGTAACGCCCTCAGTGCCCTTGCCCGGTTGGCGGCGGTCCGCGGTGATTTCGAACGTGCCGTAGAGCTTTTTGCCTCTTCCGATCCCCACAACCCCCTGGCCCGGCAGGAGGCCTGCCTCAATGCCGGGGCTTTGGCCGCGGAGCAGGGCGACATTGAAACCGCGGACCGCTGGTTTGCCCGGGCCGAAGCTGCCGGCCCTCCATCCGCCATGGTGAGGTACAACCAGGGCCTGCTGGCGTCGCGGCGTGGCGACCACGTCGGCGCCGAGGCACACTACCGGGCCTCCCTCGCGTTGAACCCGTCTTTCACCGAGGCCCGGAACAACCTCGGCATATCCCTGCTTCAACGGGGGAAGCGGGATGAGGCCGCAGCCTGCTTCCACAAGGTGCTCGCAGTCAACCCCCTTCATATCAGCGCCTTGCGCAACCTTGCGGGTTATCTGCAGGTGTCCGGTAACCATCGGGAAGCTTCGGAATTTCTGCAGACCCTCAGCCGCATTGACCCCTCATGGCCGTATACATCGCCCTGAGGGGTGATCTGGATATCCTTGACACAGCACGTATTATGTGTATCACATAATATGTGGAGGTGGCCGCATGACCAATGTAACGCTGGCAATTGACGAGGACATCGTCAAAAAGGTGCGAAAGATTGCCCTGGAAAAGAATACGTCGCTGACCGCCTTGATCCGGGACATGCTGGAACAACTGGCGGCCCGGGAGGATCTGCGGATGGAACAACAGCTTGCAGAGCTGGAGCAGTTGTTCGATTCGAATGAGGTTGATGTCGGGCGCCGGACATGGACCCGGGAGGATCTTCATGTCCGGTAGATGCTTCTTTGATACCAATATTCTGGTCTATGCCCATGACCGGATGTCGCCCGAAAAGAAACGCATGAGTCGTGAGTTGCTGTTTACCCATTTGCGGGACGGAACGGCTGTTTTGTCCCCCCAGGGGCTGAGCGAGTTTTTCGTCACCATGACCATGAAGGTCCCCGTGCCCCTGCCGGCATCGGATATCCGGAAAGAGATTCTGCTCTTCTCCACCGCGACTACGGTGGATATGGACGCCACGCTGGTGCTGCGGGCAATCGATCTGCAGCAGCGTTGGCAGTTGAGCTTTTGGGATGCGCAGATCATCGCGGCGGCGGAAAGAGCGGGGTGTGATGTGCTCTATACGGAGGATCTGTCGGATGGTCAGGTGTATGACGCCGTCACGGTCCGCAATCCCTACACCACCCGCTCGCATTCGTAATCGTAATCCTTGTGCAATATCGAAGAATCGACAGCGGTCAGCCGCCGCCTACTTGCCATTTCACTCTGCAATATGCAGTGGTATGGATGTTGAACTCAGGCGTGCGGTGGTGGCATCCCCGAAACGATATTGTTTCACACGATGATCCGCGTATAGTGATGCACTTTCGCATGGCAAAAGGAGCTTCATGACCGACACGTACGACTTTTCGAGACGGCATATCGGACCCTCTGCGGTGGATATCGAACAGATGCTGAACACCATCGGCGTCGCTTCGCTGGATGTCCTGGTGGATGAAACCATTCCCGCGGCAATCCGTCGGGACAAACCCCTCACGGTAAAGCCGGGCATTCCGGAGCACGAATACCTTGCCGAGCTGAGGAAAACGGCAGGTCGGAACAAGGTTACCCGGCCGATGATCGGGCTGGGGTATCATGGCACCGTCACCCCGCCGGTGATTCTCCGCAACGTGCTTGAAAATCCGGGCTGGTACACCCCGTATACCCCGTATCAGGCGGAAATTGCCCAGGGCCGGCTCGAAGCGCTGCTGAACTTTCAAACCATGGTGACCGACCTGACCGGTATGGACGTTGCCAATGCCTCGCTGTTGGATGAGCCGACGGCCGCTGCCGAAGCCATGACCATGCTCCACCGGATCCATGGCCGGACGAATCGGAAGTCGGGCGCCAACCGGTTTTTCGTCGCCGACACCTGCTTTCCCCAGACCATCGATGTTCTGCGCGGCCGCGCCGAGCCGCTCGGTATCGATCTCGAGGTGGGTCAGTTCCGGTCCTTCGAGTTCGGCGATGCGTACTTCGGCGCCCTGCTGACATTTCCCGACGCCAACGGAAATGTCTCCGACTGCCGGACGTTTATCGAACGGGCCCACGGCCACGGCATGCTGGTCGCGGTTTCGGCCGACCTGCTCAGCCTGACCCTGCTGACTCCGCCGGGGGAGATGGGGGCCGATGTGGTATTCGGCAGCGCGCAGCGATTCGGAGTGCCCATGGGATACGGCGGACCCCACGCCGCCTTTTTCACCACCCGTGAAGCCCATGTTCGTGAAATGCCGGGCCGGATCATCGGGGTTTCGCGGGACGCGGCCGGACGGCGAACCTATCGCATGGCCCTCCAGACGCGCGAGCAGCACATCCGCCGGGACAAGGCCAAGTCCAACATCTGCACCGCCCAGGCTCTGCTCGCCAATATCGCCGGGTTCTATGCGGTATATCATGGACCCGAAGGGCTTCGCCAGATCGCCCTTCGGATTCACGCGTATGCACGGATCCTCGATGAAGCAGCACGTGGCTTAGGATTTGTGCAGAAAAACACCTACTACTTCGACGGAATTCGCCTTGAGGCGCCGCCTGGTTTAGGAAATGTGTCAAAGGGCTTGGTTGAATTGTTGAGCCGGGTGGGGATCGCCATTCGGGCCGTGGATGAGCGGACGGTGGCCATATTCCCGGACGAAACAACGGAACTTGCTGATCTGAAAAAGGTTGTAAAGGCTCTCGCCTCGGTTGCCGGCGGGAAGGCGCCCCGAGTGGATTGGAAGAAGGCCGATGCGGCGCCGGAGCTGGTATATCATGAGGACCTGATCCGGACCTCGCCGTACCTGCAGCACCCGGTCTTTCACCGTCATCGGTCGGAGACGGCGATGATGCGGTACCTCAAGGGGCTGGAGGACAAGGATCTCGGGCTCAATGCGGCGATGATCCCCCTCGGGTCGTGCACGATGAAGTTGAATGCCGCGGCGGAAATGATCCCGATCACCTGGCCGGCCTTTGCCGACCTGCATCCATTTGCTCCGGTCGGTCATGCGAAAGGCTATGCGAAAATCTTCGGCGAGCTGGAGAAGGCCCTGGCGGATATCACCGAGCTGCCGGCGGTCTCCCTGCAGCCCAATGCCGGATCGCAGGGTGAGTTCGCGGGGTTGATGGTGATCCGGGCGTACCACCACAGCCGCGGCGACACGCACCGGAACGTGGTGTTGATTCCTTCCAGCGCCCACGGCACCAATCCCGCGTCCGCGGTCATGGCGGGGATGGATGTGGTGGTGGTGGCCTGCGATGACATGGGCGGAGTGGACATGGCCGATCTGAAGAAGAAGATCGACGAGGTGGGCGATCGGCTGGCCGCGTTGATGGTGACCTATCCCTCGACCTACGGGGTGTTCGAAGATGAGATCCGGGATCTCTGCGCCTTGATTCACGAGCACGGAGGTCTGGTCTACATGGATGGAGCCAACCTGAATGCCCAGGTCGGGTTGACGTCGCCGGCCCGTATCGGGGCCGATGTCTGTCACATCAATCTGCACAAGACCTTCAGCATCCCCCACGGCGGAGGGGGGCCGGGGATGGGGCCGATCTGCGCCGCCGTCCATCTCGCTCCGTTCATGCCGGGCCATGCATTGGTGAAAACCGGTGGTGACCGCGCGGTTCACGCCATATCGGGCGCCCCCTGGGGCAGTGCACTGATCCTGCTGATTTCCCATGGCTACATCCGGATGCTGGGCCGCGACGGGATGACCGCCGCCACCCGGGCCGCGATTCTCAACGCAAACTACATCAAGGCCCGGCTGGAGAAGCACTATCCGGTGCATTACACCGGGAGCCGGGGCCGGGTCGCCCATGAGCTGATTTTTGATCTGCGCGGGCTCAAGGACAAATCGGGCATCGACGAACAGGACATCGCCAAGCGGCTCATGGATTTCGGGTTCCATGCTCCCACCGTATCCTGGCCGATTCCCGGCACGCTGATGGTCGAGCCCACCGAGAGCGAGCCGAAGGAAGAACTCGACCGGTTCTGTGACGCCATGATCGTGATCCGCGAGGAAATCGAGGCGGTGATCCGCGGGGATGCCGACCGGAGCGACAATCCGCTGAAGAACGCGCCTCACACCGCCCGCGAAGTCTGCGGAAACGAATGGACCCACGCCTACACCCGCGAGCAGGCGGCCTATCCCGTGCCCGGACTGCTCGAACGGAAATTCTGGCCCGCGGTCGGCCGAGTCGACAACCCCTTCGGCGACCGCAACCTCGTCTGCTCCTGCCCTCCCGTATCGGAATACACCTAACCCGCATATTGCACGAGCAGCGGACTGCTCGCTTCATAAGCGCCTTTGAGCGAAACGTATTTCGCTCAAAGGCTAACGCCCGATCCGGCGGTGGCCCGTGATTGCTCGCGACCAGAATAAATGGTATCGTTTCTTCATGAAAATCGACAAGCGTACGATTCTGCTTGTGGTAGCGGCGGGCCTGCTGCCCCTGTTCGGTTCCGGTTGCGGCAGTGAGCCGGAATACGACTGGTATGATGCATCACAAGAGTATCAGCATCAAAAAGATCAGTACATTGAAGACCAGGTGGAATTCGGGCTCACACCGGAAAAGGCTCGTGAATCCTGGGACCGGAAGCAATGGAAGGAGAATACCATTCGGATGGCGGATGGATTGGACGTCCCGCCGGAACCTGTCGCGCCGATCGACGGTGGGCGATAGCGTATGTTGTTCTTGGTTCGACTTGTTTCTGTAAGAGAGTTTTTTTGCTTTGAACGCTCTGATTCCATGCCTCCGACATCTGTCATCCGACCGCTGACCTCTGACCTCTGATCTCCGACCTCCGGCGTACGAATGAAGCTCTCGATAGCCATACCGACTTACAAGCGAGAGGGTGTTCTCTTGGATACCTGCCGGCAGGTTTTGTCGCAGATGGATCCTGCGGTGATGGAATTGCTGGTCATCGACCAGACAACAGACCATGAACCGGATACGACCGCTCAGTTGAGGCGGTGGGCTGATGAGGGCCGAATTCGGTATATCCTTCAACAACCGCCGTCGCTGACCGAAGCGCGAAACCGTGCCTTGTTGGATGCCGGGGCGCCGGTGGTTCTGTTTCTCGATGATGATGTGCTGCTTTCGGATCATTGTCTGGCCGGACACCTGCGTTGGTATGATGACCCGTCCATCGCTGCGGTTTCCGGTGAGACCTACAACTGCCTGGATCCTGATCATCCCCCGCCGATGGATCATCCGGAACAGGGGACAAGGCGCCACTGCGGTGCTGATGTTGCCGGACCGGCGGGAACAACCACCGGAAACAACCATAGTGTTCGCCGCAGCGTTGCCTTGGCGGTCGGAGGGTATGATCCCCGTTTCGTCGGTTCGGCCCTCGCCGAAGACATGGATTTCTGCCGGCGATTGATCGTGAGCGGATACAGGGTCTGGTATGATCCCGACGCCTGGCTGATTCATCTCACGATGAAGACCGGGGGGTGCGGGGTCAGCGGGGTCAGGCTGTGGCCGGAGTGGATGCATGCCGGGAATTTCATGTTGTATGCCTTTCGCCATGGATTTCGGGACGGTTCGTTCACGGCGTCGGTTTGGCAGGCTCTCCGGCACGGGCCGTTGCGAAAAGAAAACGTGATCCATCCCCGGCGCTGGCCGGCTGCCTGGTGGGGCATGATCAAGGGGACCATCTACGGATGGCGATCACGTTCCTGGCCGGATCCGATGTCAAGCCGGGACGGTTTGTAACCAACGAATTAAAAACGGATGATCCGTCTTGGTAGAGCTTATGTGTTCATCTTTGCCAGGTGCGGCCACGGTTTTCTTAATCAGGTCTAAACCATGTTCCTATCATGTCCGGGGCGGAACGCACCACGGGTATAGGCTCGATACCATTCCACGAAGCGCGGGATGCCCTCGGAAATGGTTGTGGTTGGCTCGAAGCCGAGCTTGGTGCGTATTCGGTCGATATCCGCATAGGTGGCCGGTACATCCCCGGGCTGCATCGGCAGCATCTCCATCTCCGGTTTTAAACCCAGTGCGGCGGACAAGATATCGATCATGTCCATGAGATTTTCAGGGTTCTGATTTCCGATATTCAGGATTTCGTAGGCATTTAGCTTGTTGCTGGTAAGTGACGCCACGATCCCCGTCACGATGTCATCAATATAGGTGAAATCACGCTGCATGTTGCCATGGTTGAATACCTTGATCGGGCGTCCGGCCAGCATGGCCTCGGTAAAGAGCCAGAGGACCATATCCGGTCGTCCCCACGGTCCGTAGACGGTAAAGAAGCGCAGGCCGACGGTCTGGATCTTAAAGAGATGGGTGTACGTATGTGCCATCAATTCGTTGGCCTTCTTCGTCGCGGCATAGAGATTGACCGGGTGATCGACAGGGTCGGTTTCACAGAATGGCAGCTTTGTGTTTCCGCCATACACGCTTGAGCTGGAGGCATAGACCAAGCGCGGCGTGTCGTGATGGCGGCAGGCCTCGAGTATGTTCAAGAAACCTCGAAGGTTCGAATTCTCATAAACCTCGGGATGTTGCAGCGAATATCGGACGCCGGCCTGGGCGGCGAGGTGACAGACAACATCGAACCTGTGCTTGTCGAAATACGCATTCAGGGCCTCTGCATCGCAGAGGTCTGCCTCGAGGCATTCAAAGCTTCCCGTGGATACCAGCGATGCATGTCGGGCGCGTTTCAGGTCGACGTCGTAGTATCGGTTGAAATTATCGAGACCGAATACCTCGTGGCCCTCGGCAATCAGGCGATGGGCAGTATGCATACCGATGAATCCGGCAGTCCCGGTAACCAAAATTTTCATGTGCGTTGTTCCTTCTTCCATGCAGGGTTAGTCGGCCAGGGAGAGGCCATGACAAAAACGCCGGTATCTGTACCATCGGTGGTGCTATCAAACCAGTCAAATGCGCGACTGCCGCGCTTGAGGGCGGCTGGCAATGTATGGCGGTACAGTGGGGGACCGTGGCAGGTTGGCAGAGTCGGGCATACGCAGTGAGGTCGGCCCCCGATGTCGAAGAAGATGGAAGCACACAGGCAGGTCATCGCTGTTGAAATGCAGTTGCGGTGCCTACCGCATGGAAGGGGTGCTCAGGGCAGACAAGCTTCATGGCTGATGCGTAGAATGTTGCGAGCAAAAGGTTCGTGCGCAGCATCGCTAGGCTTGAACGATGTTTGAGGCAGGCTTGCAGGCTCCGCGCGTATCGACGACCAGCGGCAACCGTGCGGCGAGGGCATCGTGGTCAACACAGTCATGAGCTGTCACGATGATTGCGACGTCGAAGTTGTCACTGATGTCCGTATCCTGAACGCTGGGCGTTCCGGCAAACTGCGGGTACTCCCGGGTTGGTCGGACCACCGGACAATAGGGGTCATAGTACCTTATGTCCGCACCGAGCTTCAGCAGCTTGTTCCACAGGACATATGTCGGGCTCTCGCGGTCATCGTCCACGTTCTTCTTGTAGGCTAGACCGACCAGCAATACGCGGCTACCACGGAGGGATTTTTTACGATCGTTCAGTGCGATCATTGTGCGTTGAATCACGTAGTCCGGCATGGACGTATTGACCTCGCCCGCCAACTCGATGAAGCGGGTTGATATACCGAACTCCTTGGCCTTCCACGAAAGATAGAAGGGGTCTATGGGGATGCAATGACCGCCCAGGCCCGGCCCGGGGTAGAAGGGCATGAAGCCGAAGGG
>JAUIHQ010000123.1 GCA_030432155.1 bacterium
ATGAATTTCTCCTGGGCGGTGATGCTGGAAAACCGGTTGAGGGTGTCATGCTGGTCGCGGATGTCGTCGTAGGTGTAATGCCAGACCGGGTTGCGCAGCCGCTTGACCGCGCCCCGCACCACCACCTTGTCGTGAGGCTCGATGCCCTCGGTCCGGCCGTAGTCACGGTGAAAGAGGCGCAGCTTGACATCCGGGTACCACTCGCCGTGGTTGATCCACCGCCCGAGGAAAAACACGAGGCGGGGAAATTCGTAGCCGCGGACGTTGTCGTTGCCGTTTTCGAATTCGGCGAGGATCTCGTCCCGCAGGCCGGGACTCACTTCCTCGTCGGAGTCGAGGTAGAGGATCCACGGGTATTTGGCCTTGTCCCGGATCATATTCCGCTGCCCGACATAGCCCAGCCACTCATGCTGAAAGATGCTGTCGGTGTACTCGCGGGCGATTTCGACGGTACGGTCGGTGCTGAAGCTGTCGACGACAATCACCTCGTCACACCAGTCGAGGCTGCGGAGGCAGCGACCGATTTTCCGTTCCTCGTTGAACACAATGACGCAGGCGGAAATTTTGTCGCGCATGTCGGCTTCAGGGGGTATCGGCGGAGGTGACCCGGGCCTGGTCGGAGCCGGTCCGGTCGAATTGGTCGCCCCCGTAGGTTTCCTCCAGCGCGGCGGGGCGCCCGTATTCGGCCAGCACCGCATCCTTGTAGCGGAGCTGGAGGAGGAACCCGTGATAGCGAATGTCCCGGGATTGCCGGTCGTAGTAACCCCGGGGGACGACGTAGGTCGCGGCGACGGAAAAGACCGGAATGACTTCGTGCCGTATGCTTTCCAGCGTGGCTTCAGCCTCCGGCATGGCCTCGCTGATCCGGACCTCCCCGGTCTCCCGGTCCTCTTCAAAGAAGTGGGCAATCAACCGCAAACCCTCGGGATCGATCGTGCCCTTGGATGCGTCGTACCGGATATCCACCTTGATGATCCGCATTTCGTCGTATTCCTCCCCGGCCCGGAACCGGAGCTGATCGACGGAGGCAATACTAAGGGCGTCACCGGCCTGGCCGGTGCGCAGGCTCTCGGTATGCCCGAGCCGGATGCGTTCGGCCACCGCTTTCCGGTACAGGGGCGACTCGGTGGTGCGCTGCAGTACCACCGTCCACTGTTCGCGGGCCTTGCCCGGCATGCCCCATTGTTCATACAGGCCGGCCCGGATCTCGTACGAGGGGAGGTAATCGGGTCGGGTCAATTGAAGGTGTTCCAGCATTTTGTCCGCGACCACGAAATCGCCGGATGCGATGGCCTGCTGTGCGGCGGTCATGATGGCTTCGGTTTCGTCCACCTCAGCTGCGGGTTCCGCGGGAGCCGGTTCATCCGGTTCCGCCTTGTTTGTGAGCGTCTGCTCCGCCGCGGCGGTAATCCCGGTCGTATCGGCTATTGAGTCAACGGCTTGCCGGATCGAGAGAAGATCTTCTTTAAGCTGCTCCAGCTCTAGGTCCACGGCGGGATTGGCGGACGCCGGAACCGAGGCCTCGCTGGTCTGGATCGGAAGTTCCTTGTCATGCCCGATCAGCCAGTACAGGACCGCGCCGATAACCAGGGCGGCAGCCAGGGCGGCGATAACACTGCGGCGGGAAGACCGTTTCTCCTGCTGTTCCGCCTCTTCCTCCAGACCCTGGACCTCGGCCTGAACCACCGCCTGAACCAGGAATCGGGTGCGGCCGATTTCCACCGTATCCCCGTGTTTCAGCCGTGATTCCTGAACCTCGCGCTTGTTCACGATGAGTTTGTTCATCGACCCGAGGTCGCGGATGAACAAACCCTCCGGGCGGTGTTCAATCTGGGCATGCACGAGGGCCGCTTCATCGTCGGGGAGAACAATGTCGCAGTCGGTGTCCCGTCCGAGTTTCATCGGATCGGGATCGACGGTGATCCGCTGCCCCTTCAGGGGGCCGGTTATAACGACCAGGCGATAAAGCATGTACCGATAATCCTTCGCCGCATGATGGGGCAGTCCATCACCGCACTCAAGTTAAGTTTCAACCGCTGGTCCGGCTCCGGTCAGGGAGCGAGGACGATCCTGTATGATGCGGATGGAAAACGTGCAACATGTTTTCATTGTATTTCGATTCCGTGTTGTTCCGGTTGTGAGCGCCGGGTCGTATCCTATCGTTCCGCCAAAGGATTACAACGTACGAGCCCGGAAAAAGGTTGACGTTTTTTTGCTTTGTCGCGGATACTACATCTGGTGCAACTGCAACCGATATACGTTCGCGCTTGTGGTGCCAGCCCGACCGGGTTCCTCACCCGGCCCGACTGCAGGTGAAGTCTACCCATACGAAAGGAGTCCGTCATGCCCAGGAATGTTCGAGGAGGTTTGATTCAGACAAAGGTCACCCATGACGGGAATGCTCCGCTTGACGAAATCAAGCAGGGGATGATCGACAAGCACATGACGCTGACCGAAGAGGCGGCGAAGAAGGGTGTGAACGTCCTGTGCTACCAGGAAATCTTTTACGGCCCGTATTTCTGTGCGGAGCAGGACATCAAGTGGTACCAGACCGCGGAGCCGATTCCCGACGGGCCGACCACGCAGTTGATGTGTGAGACCGCGAAGCGCCTGAACATGGTACTGGTGGTGCCGATCTACGAGGTGGACCTTCCCGGGGTCTATTACAACACCGCCGCGGTGATCGACCACGACGGTACCTATCTCGGCAAGTACCGCAAGCATCACATTCCCCACTGCAACCCCGGTTTCTGGGAAAAGTTCTACTTCAAGCCCGGCAACCTCGGCTACCCGGTGTTTGAGACCGCCGCGGGCAAGATCGGCGTGTATATCTGCTACGACCGGCATTTTCCCGAAGGCGCCCGGTGCCTCGGCCTGAACGGGGCGGAAATCGTCTTCAACCCGTCGGCCACCGTGGCCGGCCTCAGCGAATACCTGTGGAAGCTGGAGCAGCCGGCCCACGCGGTGGCCAACCAGTATTTCGTGGGCGCGATCAACCGGGTCGGGCACGAGAAGCCGTGGGACATCGGCGAGTTTTATGGTCAGTCCTATTTCTGCAATCCGCGCGGCCAGATGATCGCCGAAGCGAGCCGCGATAAGGATGAGCTGGTGGTGGCGGACATGGATCTGGATCAGATCCTCGAGGTTCGCAACACCTGGCAGTTTTTCCGCGATCGGCGTCCCGAAAGTTACGGGGCGATCACCGCGCCGGAAAACTGACCGTAGAGACTTTGTATGATCAAGGGGGAGATTCAATCCGATCTGCCGACCGAAGAGGTCGCGGCCATCCAGGCCGGGCCTCTTTATAATGACGACCTCGCGCCGATTGCATCGGGCGCGCGCCGCTGGGGCACCGTCGATATCGCCCACCTCTGGGTCGGCATGTCGGTCTGCATCCCCACCTACATGCTGGCCAGCAGTCTGATTTCCGGCGGCATGAACTGGTGGCAGGCCATTCTCACCGTGGCGCTCGGCAACCTGATTGTTCTCATCCCGATGATTCTCAATGGCCATGCCGGTACGAAGTACGGCATCACCTTTCCGGTGTATGCCCGGGCTTCGTTCGGGGTCTACGGCACCCACATCGCGTCGGTCCTCCGTGCCATCGTGGCCTGCGGCTGGTTCGGGATCCAGACCTGGATCGGCGGTTTCGCCATCTACAAGCTGCTGCTGCTTCAGTGGCCGGGCCTTGCCGACAGCGCGGTCATTACCGCGTTCAGCAATGAGTTCATCGAGGTCAACATCGCCCAGTTCCTCTGCTTCCTCGCGTTCTGGGCGGTCAACGTGGGGATTTTCTGGCGGGGGATGGAGAGCATCCGCATCGTCGAAAACCTCGGCGCGCCGCTGCTGATCCTCCTCGGGCTGGCGCTGTTGATCTGGGCCTATGTCAAGGCCGACGGATTCGGCCCGATGCTCGGCCAGCCGGCGCAGTTCGAAACCCCGGGCGAATTCTGGGCGGTCTTTTTCCCCGGCCTGACCGCCATGGTCGGATTCTGGGCCACGCTGTCCCTGAACATACCTGATTTCACCCGCGAAGCCCGCAGTCAGAAGGACCAGGTTCTGGGGCAGTTCCTCGGGCTGAACACCACCATGCCGTTCTATGCGTTCATCGGGGTTGCGGTGACCAGCGCCACGGTGGTGATCTTCGGCGAGGCGATCTGGGACCCGGTGGAGCTGCTGTCCCGGTTCAACAGTCCGGTCCTGATGGTCGTGTCGATGTTCGCCCTGACCCTCGCCACCCTGACCACCAACCTCGCCGCGAACGTGGTGGCGCCGTCGACCGCGTTCTCCAATTTCCTCCCCCGCCATATCAGCCTCCGCGTCGGCGGGGTGATCACCGGGATCATCGGCATCCTGATGATGCCGTGGAAGCTGGTGGCCGATCCCAGCGGCTACATCTTCACCTGGTTGATCGGCTACTCGGCCCTGCTCGGTCCGATCGGCGGGATCCTGGTCTGCGACTATTTCGTGATCCACCGCACCCGGTATGATCTGGCCGGGCTGTACAAGGATCACGGGCGGTACCGGTATGTCGGCGGGTACAACCCGGCCGCCTTCCTCGCCCTGGGGATCGCCATTCTCCCCAACATTCCCGGTTTCCTCGCCCGGGTCACGCCCCTCGAGGTTTCCGCCTTTTTCACCAATCTTTACAACTACGCCTGGTTCACCGGGTTCATTCTTGCGTTTGTGATTTATTGGATCGCCATGAAGATCATGCCGAACAGGGGAGGTGCTGAATGAAAGAACCGCAATTGCCGCCGTATGATCATAAACCCCGGCCCTATACCGGCCCCTCATTCGACGACACGATGAAGCTGCGCCGGGAGTATCTCAATCCGGGGCTGTTCCTCTATTACAAAAACCCGATCATGATCGTGGAAGGGTCGATGCAGTATGTCTACGACCAGACCGGGCGGCGGTATCTCGATGCGTTCGGGGGTATCGTTACGGTCAGTGTCGGCCATGCCCATCCCGAGGTGGTGGAGGCCGCGCGGAAGCAGATGGAACTGATTTCCCACACCACCACGATCTACCTCAACAATGTCATTTCGGAATATGCGGAAGCCCTCGCCGCGAAGATGCCGGGCAAGCTCAAGGTCTGTTATTTTGTGAATTCGGGCTCCGAGGCTAACGACCTCGCGATGCTGATGGCCCGGCTCTACACCGGCAACTACGACATCATCGCCCTTCGCAATGCCTACCACGGCGGGGTGTCATCGACCATGGGCCTGACTTCGCACCACACATGGAAGTTCAACTACCCGCATTCCTTCGGTATTCACCATGCCCGCAACGCGGATCCGTACCGGGGGCCGTGGGGTCACGATGACCCGGATGCCGGGCGCAAATACGCCGAGGATGTCCGGGAAACGATCCGGTTTGCCACGCCGGGAAAGGTCGCGGGCTTTTTCGCCGAGTCGATCCAGGGCGTCGGCGGGGTGGTGGTCTTCCCCGATGGGTACCTGAAGCAGGCCTACGGATTTGTTCGCGAGGCCGGCGGTGTATGCATCGCCGACGAGGTCCAGGCCGGGTTCGGCCGTACCGGGGAGAAGTACTGGGGTTTCGAAACCCAGGACGCGATTCCGGATATTGTCACGATGGCCAAGAGCATCGGCAACGGCGCCCCGTTGGCCGCCGTGGTCACCACCCCGGAAATCGCCGCGGTGGTCAAGCAGCGCATCCATTTCAACACCTTCGGCGGCAATCCCGTCTCCTGCATCATCGGCAAGACCGTGCTCGATATCATCGAGCGCGACAACCTGCAGGACCATTGCGCGAAAATGGGCGAGCGTTTTCTCGCCGGCCTCCGCAAGCTCCAGGACAAGTACGAGACCATCGGCGAGGTCCGGGGCAAAGGGCTGATGGTGGCGCTGGAGCTGGTCAAGGACCGGGAAACCAAGGAACCGGCTTCCGCCCGGACCGCCGCGGTCTTCGAGGCGGCCAAGGATCACGGGGCGTTGATCGGCAAGGGCGGGTTGTTTGGCAGTATTATCCGCATCACGCCGCCGATGTGCGTAAACGAACAGGACATCGACTTCCTTCTCGAGGTGCTCGATCTGGCCTTCTCGGAAACGGAGGGTGTATCATGATCATCGGCGTTCCCCGCGAAGTAAAAGTCAAGGAAAACCGGGTGTCCTGCACCCCGGCCGGCGCCCGGATGCTGATCAACAACGGTCACGAAGTCCGGGTGGAGAAGGGCGCCGGGGTCGGCGCGGGTTTTCCCGATTCGCAATACGAGGCGGGCGGTGCGGTCATGGTCGATTCACCCGACAAGGCGTGGGCCTCGGACATGGTGATCAAGGTCAAGGAACCGTTGGAGCAGGAATACGATTATCTGCGCGAGGACCTGATTCTGTTTACCTATCTCCATCTCGCCGCAGTGCCGGAGCTGACGAAGCGGCTCTGCGAATCCGGGACCACCGGCATCGCCTATGAGACGGTACAGGTCGGCAAACGTTTGCCGTTGCTCGAACCGATGAGCGAGATTGCGGGACGGATGAGCGCCCTGGTCGGCGCGTTCTATCTCAGCCGGGCCCAGGGGGGCAAAGGCGTGCTGCTCGGGGGTGTGCCCGGGGTGTTGCCTGGCAATGTGCTGATCATTGGCGGCGGAACCTCCGGGATCAATGCCGGCCGCGTGGCCGCGGGGATCGGAGCCGATGTGACGATCCTCGAGGTGGACCTCGACCAGATGCGGTTCCTCGACATCAGCCTCCACGGTTCGGCCCATACCCTGTATTCCAACGAGCAGAACCTCCTCGACATGCTGCCCAGTGTGGACCTGTTGATCGGGGCGGTTCTCGTACCCGGGGCCAAGGCGCCGAAGCTGATCAAGCGGGACATGCTGCGGGTGATGAAACCGGGGGCGGTGTTTGTGGATATTGCGATCGATCAGGGCGGCTGCGGCGAAACCTCCCGGCCGACCACGCACGAGAATCCGGTGTATGTGGAAGAGGATACCCTGCACTACTGCGTGGCCAACATGCCCGGCGCCTATGCCCGTACCGCGACCCAGGCCCTGACTAACGCCACCGTTCCCTACGCGCTGAAGATTGCCAACCTCGGCGTGCCGGATGTGTTCCAGCAGGTTCCGGAGTTGATTCCCGGTGTGAACACGTGGAAAGGGAATGTCGTATACCAGGCCGTGGCCGAAGCCCACGGCATGACATACAAACCCTTTGAAGCCGCATGACAGGAAACGGAAAGCAACAAGGACGCCGTTTATGACATTGAAACCCAGACTCGACGCCGCCGCGGCCGCCGCCAACATGGCGGAAATTGAACCGGCCTATTCGGACCAGCAAGCCAAGGTCGAAGCCGACCGCTGTCTCTATTGCTTTGATGCGCCCTGCATCATGGCCTGCCCGACCGGCATCGACATCCCCGGCTTCATCAAGAAGATCGCCAACGGCAACAACACCGGTGCGGGGAGAACCATTCTGTCCGCCAACATCCTCGGCGCAAGTTGCGCCCGCGTCTGCCCGACCTCGGTGTTGTGCGAGGGCGCCTGTGTGCTGCTCGATCGCGACCAGAAGCCGATCAAGATCGGGCGGCTTCAGCGTTACGCGACCGACCATGTGTATCGCAAAGGCGTGAACGGACTGAATCCTTCGGTTCCACCGTCGGGTAAGAAAGTTGCATTGATTGGCGGCGGACCGTCCAGTCTTGGCTGCGCAGCCGAGTTGGTACGCCTCGGCCATGAAGCAGTGATCTTCGAGAAGAAACCGGAAGCCGGCGGCCTTAACACCTACGGCATCGCCTACTACAAGATGCCTCCCCAGGTCAGCCTTGAAGAGGTTGCGCTGGTGAAAAGCCTCGGGGTGGAATTCCGGTGCGGCGTCGAAGTCGGCAAGGACATCGCGATGGACGAGATCCTCAAAGAATTTGACGCGGTCTTTGTCGGAATCGGGCTCGGTCACACCCACATGCTGGGGGTGCCGGGCGAGGAACTGCCCGAGGTGGTGGAAGCGCTGGCGTTCATCGAGGAATTTCATACCCGGCCGCTGCATGAAGTTGAGGTCGGTCGGCATGTTGTGGTGATCGGCTGCGGCAATACTGCGATTGATGCGGTGACCCAGGCCAAACGGCTGGGCGCGGACACCGCAACCATCATCTATCGCCGCGACGAGGGCGATATGCCGGCGTATGCGTACGAATACGACATCGCCAAGACCGATGGTTGCGATTTTATCTTTCGTGCCGCCCCGGTGAAGATTCTCGGCGACGGCGCGGTAAGCGGCATCAGGCTGGTGCGGACCAGGCCCAACGGCAAAGGCGGCGTCGGACCGCAGCCGGGAACGGAATTCGATGTCCCCTGCGACATGGTGATCAAGGCTCTCGGCCAACAAAAGCAGGGTGAGCTGCTGGAATCGCTCTTCCCCGGCATCAAGCTCGCGGCCAACGGAAAAATCGACGTGGATGAAACCACGCGGCAGACCTCGGTGGACCGGGTGTACGCCGGCGGCGACGCGGTGAACGGAGGCCGGGAAGTGGTCAACGCCGTGGCCGAAGGCAAAAAGGCCGCCCGCGGTATTCACCAGGCATTGTCCGGAGAAGCCGTGGAAGGACCGGT
Organism: bacterium; assembly: GCA_030432155.1. GTDB lineage: Bacteria > Verrucomicrobiota > Kiritimatiellia > CAIVKH01 > CAIVKH01 > JAUIHQ01. The sequence continues at coordinate 8,570 of JAUIHQ010000123.1, forward strand.
TCAGCCGACCCGGATCGGAGTGACGGGCAAGCCGATGGGTTCGGGCTTTAACAACCCGGTGCGGGTGCCGGAACTGGAACGTGCCTACGCAAGCGGGCAGAAAGGAAGCTGATCATGGCCGACCTCTCCATCAATCTCGCGGGCATCAAGAGTCCGAATCCCTTCTGGGTGGCCTCGGCGCCGCCGTCGAACACCGCGTATCAATGTCACCGCGCCTTCGAAGCGGGCTGGGGCGGCGTGGTGTGGAAAACCATCGGCGATCCCATCGTCAATGTCAGCTCCCGCTACTCCTCCCACGACATCGGGGGGATGCGCATGGTCGGGTTCAACAACATCGAACTGATCAGCGACCGGTCGATCGATGTGAACTTCAAGGAGATCCGGGAGTGCGCCGACCGGTGGCCCGACCGGGCGGTGATCGCCTCGCTGATGACTGACACCCGGGAGAATTGGCACGATATGATGAAGCGCGCGGCTGATGCCGGTGCGGCCGGGGTCGAGTTGAACTTCGGGTGCCCCCACGGCATGTGCGAGCGCGGCATGGGATCGGCAGTCGGTCAGAATCCCGACGTGATCGAAACCATCGTCGGATGGGTCATGGAAGCGGCGGAGATTCCGGTGATCGTCAAGCTCACCCCGAACATCACCGATATCACCCAGCCCGCAAGAGCCGCGGTGCGGGCCGGGGCGGACGCCATCTCGATGATCAACACCATCAACAGCGTAACCCAGGTCAACCTTGACCGCCTGTGCCCCGAGCCGTATGTCGACGGCAAAAGCGCCCACGGAGGATACTGCGGCCCCGCAGTCAAACCCATCGCCCTGAACATGTGCCATTCCTGCGCGGCCGATCCCGAGGTCAACATTCCGATCTCCGGCATCGGCGGCATCGGCAACTGGAAAGATGCGGCGGAATTCATCGCCCTCGGCGCAACCAGCGTCCAGGTCTGTACCGCGATCATGCATTACGGTTTCCGGATCGTGGAGGACATGATCGACGGCCTGAGCGAGTACCTCGACGGCAAGGGCATGGCATCGGTCAACGATCTGGTCGGCAAGGCCGTGCAGTCGGTGGACCGGTGGGAGGTGCTGAACCTCAACTACAAGCGGATTGCTTCCATCGACTACGACAAGTGCATCGGCTGCAATCTGTGTTACATTGCCTGTGAGGACGGCGCCCATCAGGCCATCGCCCTGACCGATCCCGGCGAACGCGGCCTCGGCCCCGGCCGCCTGCCCGGGAAGCCGATTCCCGAAATCAAGGAAGTAGAATGTGTCGGATGCAACCTGTGTTCGATTGTCTGCCCGGTGGATCAATGCATCACCATGGTGGATATCGAAACCGGCCGGCCCGCGATGTCATGGAAGGATTACCAGGACAAGCTGGCCAAGGGGGAGATCGACCCGATCCCCGCGCATCCGTAATCCGGGTCACAGCGATAGAGATGTTGTCCGCCGATACGCATCGGTGAACGACGGAAGGAGAATGACACGATGACAGCAACCGCCGCGCTTCAGCCGGTGCCGGTCCTGATCGGCAAGGAATGGTTCGTACCCGAGACCGCCGAAACCCAGCCGGTCTACAATCCCTCCACCGGGAAAAAGATTGCCGAAACGCCAATGTGCGGAAGCGACCTCGTGGATAAGGCGGTCCGCAATGCCCATGAAGCATTCGCGGATTGGTCGGAGACCCCGCCGATCGAGCGGGTACGGGTGTTGTTCCGCTACAAGATGCTGCTCGAAGACCACTTCGAAGAACTAGCGAAGATGATCTCGAGCAGCATCTTGTA
>JAUIHQ010000446.1 GCA_030432155.1 bacterium
GTATATCGATCTATTTTCACGGGAAGAAATTGGAACAGTACTACGAACCGGATTTTCTTTGTTACGAGAAGATCATTCTGGAGTTGAAGGCTATAAAAGCCTTGGCCGATGAACATCGCGCTCAACTTATGAATTATTTGAGAGCTACCGGACTTCGGCTCGGATTCTTGATTAATTTCGGCCATTATCCCAAGGTTGAATATGAGCGATATGTAATCTGATTCCGTGAATTTCGGTGTATTCCGTGGTTGATATATGAATGTAGCGATTGTTGGACTTTGGCATCAGGGGATTGTGGGGGCGGCTTGTCTGGCCGGCTTTGGGTATTCGGTGACCGCGGCGGATCGTGATGCGGAAAAGATCGCGACGCTGCGCGGGAAGCGGTCGCCGATTTTTGAGCCGGATCTCGATGATCTGATCGGCGAGCAGGTGACCGCGGGACGGCTCTCGTTCACCACCGACCTCGCCGGGGCGGTGAAGGATGCGGATTATGTCCTGCTGATGCAGGATACCCCGGTGGATGCCGATGACCGCAGCGACCTCAGCGGGGTGATGGCGGATGTGGATACCATCGCCCCGGCGCTGGCCGATGATGTCACGCTGTATGTGACAGCCCAGGTACCGGTGGGAACCTGTCATGCCATTCGGGACCGGATTGCCGCGGCTCGTCCGGGCCTGTCGTTCGGTATCGGTTATTCTCCGGAAAACCTCCGTCTCGGACAGGCAATCGAACGTTTCCGGTCTCCGCCGCTTCCGGTGATCGGCGCGGACGACGACGTGTCGGCCGAACGGATTGAAACGCTGATGGCGCCTTGCGGGGTCGAATGGAAGCGGGTGAGTTTGCGAACCGCGGAGATGTCCAAGCATGCGCTTAATGCCTATCTCGCGCTCTCCATCACCTTCGCCAACGAGCTGGGCAACCTGTGTGACGAAGTCGGGGCGGATGGATTCGCACTGGCGGATATTCTGCGATTGGAACCGAGGGTGGGGAAGAAGGCAATGCTGTACCCCGGCCTCGGCTTTTCCGGCGGTACCCTGGCCCGGGATATGCAGACCCTGCGGGGACTCGGCGACCGGTTTGGCATCGAAACGCCTCTGCTTGACGGCGGGTGGTCGTCAAACAAGGTTCAGAACGGCCTGGTCCTGCGGAAGCTGACGACGTATTTCGGAGGTTCCGTCCGTGGCCGGAAGGTGGCGGTGCTGGGACTGACGTACAAACCCGGCACCAGTACCCTGCGCCGCAGCGCATCGCTGGAAGTGATCTTCGACCTGGAGAAGGAAGGCGCCGTCGTTCGGGCCACGGATCCCAAGGCCGACCGGGCGGAGCTGGCGGAACTCGAGGGATTTGATTTCTTCGACAATGCCGCCGATGCGATTCGTGGTGCGGAAGCCGTCGTGCTGATGACGCCCTGGAACGAGTATCGTGACTTGAACTGGTCGGACCTGGCATCGGCCATGACCGGCCGGGCGGTTCTCGATACCGCGAATCTCTGGGATGGAAACGACGTGGAATCAGCAGATCTGGTTTACATGAACATCGGCCGGGGCCGGGTGGTCCGGGCGAAAGGAGCATAAAGGTTATGCGGGTAGGAATCATTGGTGCGGGACTGCAATGTAAACGGCGTGCGCCGGCGGTGGGAGCGGTGAAAGGCGCTTCGCTGGTTACCATCGCCAGTCTGCACGAGGATCAAGCCCGGTCCGCCGCGGACGCTTTCGGGTGCGGATACGATGCGTCCTGGCAGGACGTCGTGGACCGGAATGATGTGGATGTTGTTTTCGTATGTACGCCGCCCCATGTGCATGCCGAGATCAGTATTGCCGCGATGCAGGCCGGCAAGCACGTGCTGTGCGAGAAACCCCTGACCCGAACCATCGAGGAAGCCGCGGCCATGCTGAAGGTTTCGCGTGAGACAGGCAGGGTGCTGAA
>JAUIHQ010000124.1 GCA_030432155.1 bacterium
ACCACGAGAGCCCCCGCCGGGGCAAAGAGTTCGTGACCCGCAAAGTCACCGACTCGGTGGCCCGGATCAAGCTCGGGCTCCAGAAGGAACTCCGGATGGGCAATCTCGACGCCAAGCGCGACTGGGGATTCGCCGGCGATTATGTCAAGGCGATGTGGCTGATGCTTCAGCAGGATGAACCGGACGACTACGTCATCGCCACCGGCGAGACCCACTCGGTCCGCGAGCTGCTCGAAGTGGCCTTCTCTCACGTCGGTCTGAATTACGAGGACTACGTGGTGGTGGACCCTCGCTTTCTCCGGCCGGCCGAAGTGGACTTGCTGCTCGGCGACGCAACCAAGGCCGAAAAGCAACTCGGATGGAAACCGGACGTCACCTTTGACGGGCTGATCCGGATGATGGTGGATGCCGATGTCGAACGGGTGAAGTGGGAAAACCGCTGAGTTTATGCGTGTGCTCGTCACAGGGGGGACGGGATTCGTCGGAGGTCACCTTCTGTGTGAGCTTGACCGGGCCGGCCATGCCTGTGTGACCCTCGACCAGACCGACACCCGGAAACCGGCGATCGGCGATTTGCACCTCGCGGATCTCCGGGACGCCGGGGCGATGCGGAACGCCATCCGGGCGATTCAACCCGAAGGTTGCATTCACCTCGCCGGCATTGCCTTCGTGCCCATGGGCTGGAAAGATCCTGAACTGGTTTTTTCCGTCAACACGATCGGTACCGTCAATCTGCTCGAAGCCTTGCGGGCCGAGGCGCCCGGTTGCCGAACCGTAGTCGTCACATCGGCCCAGATCTACGGGCAACAGGACCGGGGTCACCCCATCCGCGAAGATGACCTTGCGATCCCGGAAACCCTGTATGCCGTGTCCAAGCTGGCCGCGGATCAGATGGCCCTTCTCTATCATACCCGGTACCGGATGCCGGTGGTGACGGCCCGGCCCAGCAATCACATCGGTCCCGGCCAGTCCGAGGATTTCGTCGCCCCCTCCTTTGCCCGCCAGCTTCTCGATATCGCCGCCGGGCAGCAGGAGCCGGTGATGCATGTCGGCAACCTCGACAGCATCCGGGAGTTTCTCGATGTTCGGGATGTCGTCCGGGCCTATCGCATGCTGATGGAAAAAGGCGTGCCGGGTACCGGGTACAACGTCGCCGGCGACGCCCACATCCCGATACGGGAGATGTATACGATCCTGTGTCGGATCACCGGCGCGGAAGCGGAATGCAAAGTCGATCCCGACCGCTACCGGCCGACCGACTACCAGCCCCGCATCGACGCCTCACGAATCCTGGCCGACACCGGCTGGAAACCCGACATCCCCCTCGAGACGACGCTGGAAGACGTCGTGAACAGCTTGCGCTGAGATTGGCCGAGCAACCGAATCTCAACCGTAACAGTCAAAACACACTTGATTGCAAGCGTCACGGAAGATTCATGTCCTTCGGATCCGACGATCGATCGTGGTGAGCCGGACACACTCAAGGACGCAGGATACGGAAGATGAGGGATGGTTCCTCGGGATTCGCCTGTTGCATTTCTATGGAATGATCAAACGCCGCATTCGTCCGGACGTTTCGCCACCCGCCGTCCATCAGATTGGTCGCGGTCTGGAGAATGAAGATTTCACCGTGTTGTGCAGGCAGCGACATCCACACGCCGCCCGGTGTTAATGCAATGTCTTCAATGTAGCGTTCAGGCGGATCTACCAGCACGGATTGGCGCACGGCCTCGATTTCATCGCTGTTCAGCGCACGCGCATACACCCGGACATCATCAATCCATGCATCCGGCGTACGGTCGACAGTAGTCCGCGTTGTTCCGGCAACACGCAGTTCGTTCGTGGTCGGTTGTACAACGCCGGCGTTCCTCGTCACCGGCGACCCTACCCGGACGGCCGCACCGGTTTCATAACCAAGGTAGAAATGCACATTCGTCGCGGTCAGCGTTCCGTCATAGGTCGCAGCCACGAAAAACCAGCCGTTCGAGGGGCGGGCCTGGGTGGACGACACAACCAGCCCGTCGTTCACCACCAGGGTCAGGCCGAATTCATTGCGCCCGAACCCGGCTGAATCGTTCTCGAAAAACAATTCAAACCCGCTCACGCCGTCACTCATGGACAGGAACCGGTCAAAATGAAGGGGATCCGCCTGCAGGTTCATCCACATCGATACGGAGAATGCTTCAAGGCCGTTGAGCTTGCCCGGAGCCGGGGTCGCGACATAATCAGGTTGCGTGCCGCCCGCCGTGCTCATCGCACCGACGGAGCGCCCCGCCGGGGTATTTCCGGTCCTCGCGGCGGCGCCGCTGAAGACACCGTCCGCAGGAGCTCCTGCGCCCGTATCCTCTGCAGTCACCTGACCGCTTGCCGCCTCGTCAAACGTGTAGTGCAGCGCTGGATCCGAGATCGCATAACTCGGTTGCAGATAGTTGAACGCAAGCGCGGTCAATTGATCTTCCACTACATCCACCGTCTTATCGGCCGGCGCCGTCCATCCTGACGCCGGTGCGAACTGAAGGCCGTATTCGCCCACCGCAAGATTCAACAGGGTTGTGCCGGTGGCCCTCCAATTGGTCTGCACGCCCCCGGTCAACCGCCACATCGCCCCGTTGCTGACCGCTGCCGCCGGTCCGAGATCCACCCGCACCGACCCCATGGCCGATGACTCAATCCCCGCCTGCCGAACCTGCTGCAATTCCTGCTCGGTCAGAATCCGGTCGTAGATCCGGACATCGTCAAACCATGCATCCGGCGTACGGTCATCCGCCACCCTGGTCGTCCCGCCGATCCGAAGTTCGCCCGTGGTCGGGTCCACCCATCCCGAGTTCCGGCCCACCGTATCGCCGACCCGCATAACCGCAGCGGTCTGAATCCCCGCATAGAAGTTTACGTTGTCTGACGTTATCGTCCCGTCGTAGCTCACCGCAAGGAATACCCATCCCTCCCCCGGCTGAACCGGCGCCGTGCATCGTACCGCCACGCTGTCCACCACCAGCGCCACGTTGAAATTGGTTCGGCTGAACGTACCGCTGGCCACCCGGTCATCCAGGTAAAACTCAAATCCGTCGAGCACGTTGTGCATGGAAAGCATGCGGTCAAGATTCACCGGATTCGACCGCAGGTTCATCCATAGTGTCGCGGTGAACTGCGACATCCCGTTAATTTTTGACGGCGCCGTCACACCGACATGATTGCCCAACGCCCCTCCCTCGGTGCTCATGGCACTGATCGAGAAGCCGCCCGGGGTGTCGCCCACTCGCACGGCGGATCCCAGGAAAGCGGCATCCGCCGGGTCCCCTGTTCCCGTATCCAGTGCGACCGACCCGCTCCCCGGCCAGTCATGATCAAACGTGTAGCGCACCACCGGCTGTATGCTTGCATCCGCCGCCATAACGGTATAGTTGGTGTCGTACGTTGTCTGCAATCCCGCCAGGATCGGCAGATCCGTCGGCGGCAGCGGCTGCCAGCCCCGCACCGGCGCGAATGCCACAGTCTGTGTACCCGCGACCAGCGTATCGACGACATCCCCGCTGGATTTCCAGGTCGTGTCCGAGCCCGCTACAAGACGCCATCGCGCATGTTCAAGCACTTCCGACGGACCCAGGTTGACCTTCAGCGACCCGACCTCCGGGTCGATAATTTCGTTCGTCGCCACCACGACATCGTCCACCATCCCCAGGCCCGCGACCCGGAACCGGGTCAATCGATCCCGATGCGACGAGGCGTTTGCACACAGGAACCACGTTCCGGTACCCGATGGTGTTGCCGACTCCGGCATATCGTACGCCTGCGGCGACATCAGCGGGTCGCCGCGATCGAGCTGGAACTGGAACATCGCGCGGTTCCGGACGCTGTTCGTATAGGCCAGTCGAACCGTGACCCGTGACCACTGCCCGTTGGTGATCCCCATTCCAAATGAACTGAGCACATTGCCGGTTTCAGACCCGTGATATACGTACAGCGTGCCGTTCGTTCCCGCGAACCAGGCCACCTGCACATTCGACTCCTCATCCAGCGCCGATTTCATCGCCGGATCCGACCATGTGAAGCTCACCATGCTGTCGAACCAGATGTCCCGCTGCGCCTCCGTCTGCTGGAATCGAACCGAGAGAGGTTCACCCGCCTGCAGGACCTGTGTCGGCGGCGACAGAGGCAGCGGGCGCAGCACGCCAGGTTGTGTTACATATGTGCGCGGCACCACCATGCCCAGCTCCTCACGCGGAGCCGACCACCCGTTGGAGCCGACGAGCGAGGTGTTGACCGGGTAGACTTCGAAGTCATCAACATATGGAACGAACACCGCCGGGTTGGATGCCACGTTCAGCGTCAGCGCTGCTTCGGTCACATTCCCGTAGAGGTCTGTCACGCGCACCGCCACCGACGTGCTGCCTGCATCCGAGTCGAGAGGCATACCCGACAGCACCCCGTCCGGCGCAACGTTCAGCCATGCGGGGCCGTTGCTGGCCGCAACCGTCCATGTGTCATACGGCAGGTCGCTGTCAGTCACCAGATCCAGAATGTTTCGTTCGTACTCCTCATGAGCCAGCGCCACCGGCAGGGTGCTGCTCTCGAAGACCGCGGCGGCGGTCAACGTGGTAAACGCCGCGGCATCCGACCAGGCGGCGCCCGCTGCGTTCGAGACGAATACGCGGAATACAAATCCGGTGTGAGGGATAAGACCCATCGCGGAGTGGTGCCATGACCCGGCGCCGACACCGCTCAACGGAGCGGCTGACTCCCACGCGCCCGCATTCGTCCCGCCGTCGCTCAGGCCCCAGTAGAACGTCAGATCACCTGCGATTCCCGCACCCAGCGTCGCGTTCAGCCGCGCGCTCCGGTTGCTGATCAGGGTTGCCGGGTCGGCCGACACCGAGGGTGCTTCCACGCCCGTACCGGCAATGTGAAAGTCATAGGGTGCATTCACCTCGCCGCTGTTGGCGATGGAGACGAGGGCGGTGAAGGCGCCCGCGGCCGCCGGATCAAACTGCAGGACAAATGTCGTCGCCTCCCCGGGAGCCAGCGTGGCCGTGCCCGCATCGGTATGCAGCGTAAACGCGGCATCGCCGGTCACGGCAACCACGGGGATATTGCTCAAGGTGACAACCGTGGGGCCCGGGTTGGTGATGGTGAATGTATGCTGCACCGGCAAACCGGCCGGATCAAGGGCTCCGAAATACGTGTGATCCGCCGCGCCGGGCGTTGCGTCGCCGGGCGCGATCCACTGCCCGTTGCCATATACGTCCAGCGGACGCGGGACGACATCCAGCGTCACATACCCCACGGTGGTTGTGCCGTTGATGGTGGTGTAGTGAACGAAGCTGTCCGCCCCTGTGTAACCATCATTCGACGTATAAATCAGTTCGCCATCGACCCATGTCAGGGTCCCATGCGCGGGACCGGTCAGGTGCGTCAAGTTCGTGTCGAGGCCGGCGCCCAGCGTCAACACGAGGGGGCGCGACGTGCCCGCAGTCAACGACGCATCCGGGGCGGACGACTGTGCCAGGGCTTGAGTCGCGGTGCGCACGGTCGTAAAGGACCAGCGGTCCTCAAAATCGCGAAAGACAAAATCATCGGACTGCGGCGTGAGGACAACCTCAAACGATGCGTTTGTCTCGGCCCCCGGCAGTCCGGTCACAGTCACGGTTTGTTTCTGGTCGTGATTTTCCGGGGTGAACGTCAGCACACGCGGATTGACCACAGCGGCGTTTGAGTCCGTTAGGCTGATCGCGACCTGCACCTCGGCGGTTGGCGCATACAGAAAACGGACGGTCAGCGGTTCCGAGCCGTGCACGGCCAGTGTTTCGGCGGTCGGTGCGCGCGGCAGCACCTCAAATCCGGGCACCCGGCCGTTTAACGTCGCGAGTCGCCAGGCGGTTTCATAACCGACCTGCCGCATCTGACGCAGCCAGTCCGCGTACGAATCAGGGTGTGGAACCGGATCGCCGATCGGGTTTCGTCCGGTGATCAGGGATACCATGTAGGCGGCGATGCACTCGTTGTGCGTCAGGTCGAGGTGCCAGTTGTCCGGGCCGAGGGCGTATACATTGTTGCTTGCCACATCGTAGGCGCGAGCCCACAGAAGGCGATTGGGGGAGAGACGGCCGCCGAGCGGTACATCGTTAAAGAACACCTGCTGGTAACTCACGCAAAGGTCGGAATAGAAATAGCGAGGACCCCACGGACCCACATCAATCCCGTACCGGTGGGTAAGGTCGCCGGCATTATTCTGCAACGGAAACGCGAAGGAGTAGTCCTGCAGATTCGTGTTGATCTCATAGTTGTCTGCATCGGAACTCCAGGCAGGTGCGTGACGTCCCTCGCTGAAATGCGCCTTCGCGCCGCTTTTCTCATACATGCCGGCGAATGTGCGGACCCATTCGATCTGGTCCATAATCCGTGTCTCGGTGCTCGATCCGGAATGCCGCGCGTTGAGATGCCGGGTGCGGACATCCCCGAAACCGGTCAGTTCAACCTGGTTGAACCGGCCCGAGACCACACCGTTCACCGCTTCATCGAGTACAGCCTGATGCGCCACATCCGCGACGATGTCGCGATCGCTCTGCGTCCAGCCGGGCGGTATATAGGAAGAGTTGGTGGCGCTTCGGTTGAATATGCGGCTGTACGCGGAGGCTGCCGCGAGATACGCGCCTTCGAACGACGGATGGGCGGCGGTGGTGATAAGGCCCGGGTGATCGTTGGTCAGCACGCCCCATGCGGCGCCCGCCGGTACGCAGGGGATTTCCGCACCCCGGGCGACACGGCGCGCGACCTCGGCATAGCGAGCGGCATTCGTGGAGGCGGTGAGGCCGGCGTCCGGCCACATCATCATCAGGTACGGCTGGCCCCCGCCCTCCTCAACCTTGCGGCTGATCCGATCCACCCCTTCCAGATGAAACCCCGGAACCCTGGCGATGACATACGGATCATCCAACAAAAGTACGGCATCCCACGGCTGGCTCCATGCCGCGAATCGCGCATCCCGGCTGTCCGGCCAATAATACCACTGAGCCAGGGAATAAACCTGGTAGGTGAAATTGTAGGTTGAGGGATTCTGGCTGACCATCGTACTGACCACGCGGTTCGTGTTCATATCCTGAAACGAAACGTTGACGGTCCCCGTCACGGCCGGATCCTGCAGAAGGATTTCCCGGAACTGATGGACGACGTTGGTGGCGATGTAGGCCGACTCCATCGCGGGCGAGTAGGAAGACGTCCGGCTGGTCCCGACAATCAGTGCACTGAAATCGCCGTGCACAACCGATGCCGATACAGAGAAAAGAAACGCGAGACGAACGGCCCGGCGCATCCACCATGGTAAAGATTTATAGAATGATTTCACAATGTATAGAATGTCCGCCACGGAACAACAGGTTCAATCCCTAATCATAGAATGTAAGATTATGAACAGGTTTTAGTCGGACTAATCCAAGATTTTAGCGACCGGAATATGTAGAGTCCTGCTAGAATAAGCCGGTAGAGGAGAACATTATGCGGATGTATACACGCGGAACGGCGGCAGGCAGATGGATCGGCACGGCAGCCCTGGGTCTTTTGATCGGCGGAGCGCACACAGCGTATGCCAATCACTGGCTTACCACGGCGCCGGGGACGAACTGGTTTGATGGAGCGAACTGGCAGGCGGGCGCCCCGCCGACACTGACATCGGGGGTCTCGCGCCTTCCGATAGCGGATGCGCCCGGGGTTACATTCGAAGTTCATGTCGGCGAGCCCGGCGGTGCGGAGGCCTCCGGGATCGAGCATAGTTTCGCCGGCAACATCGACGCGGTGAATCTCCGTGTGCATTCCGACCTTACCATCGCCAACAGCATGAATGTTCGGTACCCGGGCCTGGTGTCGCTCACCAACGGAGGCGACATTGCCATGGGCGGGACCCTGCAGGTGGCCGGCGACCTCTACATAGGCCCCGGATCATCGCTTACCTGCAATGTACTCCGCATCTTCCGCCTCGGTTCGGATCTGGTGCCGCGCGTGGTCCTCGACGGCGGCCGTCTGCATGTTCTCGGCGAGGGAAATCAGAACAACCGATTCTATGTCAACTACATCTCTCTCGGCCAGAACGGGAGCACCAATCCCTACCGGGGGGAACTGATCATGCACGGCGGCGAGGCCAGCCTGCCGACGATCGGCATGGCCCGCTATTCCCTTGATTCCAGTACACATGCGCGCCTGGTCGTGAACGACGGCACGCTGACGATACGGGGCGAGGTGGACGGCATTGTCGGCGGGTCGTCCGAATCATCCGTTGTCGAGATCGAGGTCAACGGCGGCACGGTGGATGTTCAGAACAAGCGTCACCTGAGTCTCTCGGGCGTCACGTCCCGGATGATTCAACGGGGGGGCTTCGTCCGGGCCGGCGCGATAAATCTTGGCAACAATTGCCGCTACGAGATCTCCGGCGGCGAACTGTTGATGTATTCCGGGGAGGGCACACTTGACGGCACAGGCAGTGTGCTGCGCGTGATCGGGCCGGATCCCGTCATTACCATGAACACATTCGTGTACAATGCACTTGGTGCAGTGGAATATATGCTGACTCGCTCACCCGGCCATATCGCACCCATCAAGATGAACTGGGAGGTGCGCCGACTGAACACGCTTCCCGTCGGCTTCAAGGGCGGGGTGTTGCTCGCGGCCACCAACCGATTCGTGCTGATGAATTATACCTACGGCTCCCGAGACGAGACGCCCCCCGCCAGCACCAACGTATGGATCACGAACTGGGCGGCGAAGGACGATACCGAGCTGGCCATCGCATTCACCACGCCGTTCGCAAGCTTGAACCCGACCGGAACGGCATCCGCAGTTTTTGCCGAAAGCTCTGCCGGGCTCATTACCATCAAAGGCGTCAGTCCGACCAGTCATCCCGATGGATTGGTATTGATGCTGGATATCGAAGCCCGCAACGGCGCGACACTCGACTCACTGCTGGCCGGTATTCAGGAAGCGGGTTACACGAATTCGTCGCTCTCCGCCGCCGGCGCCTATTCGCTTTCCGTTGTTGTTCCGGCCGAAGATCTCACAGCACCCACATCGTACTTCGCCTGGGACTTCGAAACCCTCTTCACCAACGGAATCTCCGCGGTGATTCGCAGTGTGCGCATCGGGGAAAACGGCTCGCCCCGTTCGGCATTTATCCTGGAGTGAAGCCGGCCCGGAGGTCAGGTTGCCTGTTCGCCGCGGGCCATGACGACTTTGCCGGTCCGGATCAGTTCCACAACGTGGAACTTTCGGATCATGCCGACGAAGGCATCGACCTTGTCGGACGCGCCGGAAGCCATGATGATCATTGACGTATCCGTCAGGTCAACAGTCTTGCAACCGAAGTGCTCCACAATCTGCAGGGCTTGCGACCGCTCTTCCGCATTGCAAAGGATTTTGACCAGGGCGAGCTCGCGAACCACGGCCTCATCCCCGGTGTGATCGGTGCAGGAAATGACGTCGATCAGCTTGCTGACCTGCTTGATGATCTGGTCAAGACCCTCCGGGCTGCCGCTGCAGCCTATGGTCATGCGGGAAAAGGTCCCGTCCATGGCCGGCGACACGACCAGCGACTCGATGTTGAACCCGCGGCGGGCAAACGTCTGGGCGATCCGGGCGAGAACGCCCGGCTTGTTCGCGACGTACACGCTCAGGGTGTGAAGAGCGGTCTCCGGCTTTGCTTCTGTTGCAGTCGTCATCGTCATATCCTCAGGTTGAACCGGTGGGTTTTTCCATCCGGTGTTTCGGGCGCTCCACAATCATATCCTCAATGGCCCGGCCCGCCGGAACCATCGGGTAGACATTATCCGTTTTTTCACACTCGGCATTGATGACCACCGGGCCGTCGTTGTAATCCATGGCCCGCTGGAGGATCTTGCGGATGTCCGCCCCGCGCTTCAGGGTGAAACCCTTGGCGCCGGGGAAGGAATCGGCCAGCTTGGCAAAGTCGGGATTCCCCTCAAGGTCCACCCCGCTCTTGCGGTCGTCATAGAACAGCTCCTGCCACTGACGAACCATGCCGAGGTAGTGATTATTCAGGACAATCACCTTGACCGGCAGCTTATGCACACAGGCCGTAGCCAGCTCGCACATCGTCATCTGGAAACCGCCGTCACCGACGATCGCCCAGACCTGTTCGCCGGGACGCCCGAACTGTGCGCCCATCGCGGCCGGAAATCCGTACCCCATGGTGCCGGCGCCGCCGGAACTGAGCCAATCGTCCGGCCGGACGGTCTTCAGGAACTGAGCCGCCCACATCTGGTGCTGGCCGACATCGGTGGAAACAACCGCCTTGCCCTGGGTCAT
>JAUIHQ010000447.1 GCA_030432155.1 bacterium
TCGCCGGCGTGATCCAGATCACCCTCGGCGTCCTCAAACTTGGCCGCTACATCACCCTGATGCCCTACAGTGTCATTTCGGGTTTCATGTCCGGCATCGGCATCCTGCTCATTCTGCTCCAGGCGCCGCCCATGCTGGGCTACGGGACTCCGCCGGGCGGAGTTCACGGCGTTCTGTCCGCCCTCCCGGGCATGATCATGAACATGCACTTCAGCGAGCTGTTTCTCGGCAGCCTGAGCATCATCGGCCTGTTTGCCATGCCGGAGAAGTTCCGGAAGAAAATACCGCCGACTCTCTCGATCCTTGTCCTCGGCACACTCCTCGCATTCATCATCCCCGGCCACAGCGAGCTGCGCCGGATCGGCGAGATACCCATGGGTCTGCCTTCCTTTATCCTGCCCGGGTTTCCGCCCGAGCTGCTGACCCAGGTCCTGGTCGACGGGCTTGTTCTCGGCGTACTCGGCGCGATCGACACCATGCTCACCGCAATGATCGCGGACTCCCTGACCCGTACCCAGCACAATTCGAACCGGGAGCTGGTCGGTCAGGGCGTCGGCAACATTGTGTCCGGTCTGTTCGGCGGATTACCCGGCGCGGGCGCCACGATGGGAACCGTGGTGAACATCCAATCCGGGGCCCGCACCCCGATGGCCGGTGTGGTCCGGGCCCTGCTTCTGTTCGTGGTGATCCTGTTCGCGGCCCCGCTGGTCAAGCATATCCCGATGGCGGTGCTGGCGGGGATCGCGGTCAAGGTCGGGGTCGACATCCTCGACTGGAGTTTTCTCAAGCGGGCGCACCGCGTTTCCATGACCGCGACCATCATCATGTATGGCGTCATGCTGCTGACGGTGTTCGTGGACCTCATCGCCGCTGTCGGTATTGGCGTGTTCATCGCCAACATCATTACCATCGAGCGCCTGTCCAAGGTGCAGTCCCAGCAGGTCAAGACCATCGCGCTGGCCGACGACAACGTGGTCATGAACCCTGAAGAAAAGGCTCTGTTTGAACGGGCCCACGACCGGATCGTACTGTTCTACCTCAGCGGGCCCATGATCTTCGGGGTGGCCAAGGCCATCGCCCGTGAGCAGGCGGCGATGGCCGACTCGGATATTCTCATCCTCGATGTCAGCGATGTACCGCTGCTGAGCACCACGGTGGCCCTTTCGCTCGAGAACGTCATCAAGGATGCGGTCGCCGACGACCGTGATGTGATTGTCGTCGGTGCATCGGGCGATGTCATGAGCCGGCTCGAGCGGCTCGAATTGACCGGGGGGCGGCGCGGCATTTCCTTCATGAATGACCGGCTGGAAGCCCTCACCTATGCCGTCGCCCGGATCGAGCAGGAAGAAAATTCCGACAGATCGGACGGATAACGGCCCTCCCCCGCGATCAGGCTTCCCCATCCTGTCCGAACCGGCAGATACCCCGCTTCGAGGTTTCGATCCACGCTGCGAATTCCCCGGCAAAGGGATTGTCGTTGAGCGCCCGAAGAGATTCCGCGGCCTGCGAGGCATTGAGCCCCTTGTGATAAACAACGGCATGGACCGCCTTGATCGCCTTGCGTTCATCCGGCGACAACCCGGCCCGTTTCATGCCCACCAGGTTCAGCCCCCCGACCCGGTTCTGCGCGACCGGTCCGATTAACGAAAACGGAAGAACATCCTTGGTGATGCCGGCAAGGCCGCCGACAATGGACATCCGGCCGATCCGGCAGAACTGATGAATCGCCGAATTTCCCCCGATGAAAACCCGCTCTCCAATCTCCACATGCCCGGCCAGCAGGACGCCGTTTGCGAGAACGGCATGGTCGCCGATCTTCACATTGTGCGCGGCATGACTGTTGGCCATCATGAAGACATGGTTGCCGATTTCGGTTACCGAGCCTTCCGCCGTTCCCCGGTGAATGGTCACGCCTTCCCGGAAGA
>JAUIHQ010000125.1 GCA_030432155.1 bacterium
GAAAGGACAGACGGATGCTTCATTTGCTGACATTGGAAGAATGGACCGCGCAGCGGATTCATGACGTGCTCGATCTCGCGGCCCGGGTGAAGGCGTCGCCGGAAGATTACCACCAGGCCATGCATCGCAAGACCTTGATGATGGTTTTTGAGAAGCCGAGTTTGCGCACAAGGGTTTCGTTTGAGACCGGGGCCAACCAGATGGGGGGGCACGGAATTTTCTACGATCTCGCCACCTCGCCCCTCAGCTCCGGCAAGGAAAACATCGCCGACATGATCCGGGTGATGAGCCGGTATGCCGACATCATCATGTGCCGGCTGTTCGAGCAGAAGCACATCGAAGAAATGGCCGCGCTGTCTCGCGTTCCCATGATCAACGGCCTGACCAATTACGCCCATCCCTGTCAGATCCTTGCCGATCTCCAGACCATCCGGGAGAAGAAAGGGGACCTCAAGGGGTTGAAGCTTGCCTATTTGGGTGACGGCAACAACAACGTGACTCATTCGTTGATGTTCGGATGCGCCAAGGTCGGCATGCATATCTCGATCGGTTGCCCCTCGGGTGCTGAATATGCTCCTCTGGATACGGTGACCGCCTCGGCGGAAAAAACCGCAGCGGAAACCGGCGGTTCGGTCCACATCACCACCGATGCCGCCGAAGCCGCGAAGGATGCGGATATTGTCTATACCGACTCGTGGATGAGCTACCACATCCCCTTGCACAAGTCGGAAGCGAGGGTCAAGGTATTCAATCCCTACCAGGTGAATGCTGAACTGATGGCCCATGCGAAGAAGGACGCCATCTTCATGAATTGCCTTCCCGCGATGCGGGGCTATGAACAGACGGCGGAGGTGATCGACAGCCCGGCTTCGGTGGTGTTCGATCAGGCTGAGAATCGTCTCCATGTTCAGAAAGCGGTCATGATCACCCTGCTCGAAGCGGCGAACAACGCCTGAGGCATGCCGATGCCCGCGCTGCCGGATCTTTCAGGCGCCCGCATCCTTGTGGTGAAGTTGAGTTCGCTGGGGGATCTCTTTCACGCCCTGCCCGCCATCCGCATGATCAAAGCCGCCACCGGCGCCACCTTTGACTGGGCGGTGAACGACGCCTACGCCGACCTGGTGCGGTGCTTTGATGATATGGATCGCGTGATTCCGTTTCCCCGGCAGCGCCCGCTGGCCGGCTTGGCATCGTTCCGAAAGAACCTGCGGGCCATGCGCTACGACCTGGTGCTGGACATGCAGGGATTGCTGAAGAGCGCCTTGGCCGCTCGCCAGGCTCGTACGAAGTACATCATGGGTCCCTCCTTTGCACGGGAGGGATCCCGGTTCCTGTATCATGCGGTCAGCGGCCCGCGAAACAAGAACCGACATGCGGTGGAAGAGAACCTTGATATGGTGAAAGCGCTGGGGCTGCCGGTGGGTGACGTGACATTCCCGGTCTCCTTTCCGGCGCCTCCGGTCGTGAATACATCGATGCCGATCGGGCTTGTCCCCTGCTCGCGCTGGATGACGAAGAACTGGCCCCCGGCGCATGTCGCCGCTCTTGCGGATCGACTCCGGGAACAGGTCGGCGCGGATATCCACCTGTTCGGCGCATCCGGCGATCGTGAGATCGCGGCTCAGATCGGGGAGTTGTCCGGCGGCCCGGTGACGAACCACTGCGGAGAGACAACCTTGCCGGAGCTGGGGGGATGGCTGGCGACCATGAAGCTTGTGATCACCGTCGATTCCGGACCGATGCACCTGGCCGCCGCCGCCGGAGTGAAGACGCTCGCCCTGTTCGGTGCGACCGATCCCAAACGAACCGGACCCTACGGGGTTCATCACCGGATTCTTCAGCGTAGCGAATTGCCCTGCTGCCCCTGCCTGTCCCGAACCTGCCAACTCCCCGAAAAAGATATCCGGTGCCTGAGCGGTCTTACACCGGATGCGGTGCATGAGGCAGCCGTGCAGATGCTGGGTGGTTGACCGAGGTTGGACATCGGCACGGGTCCACCATTCGACACGAACCACACATCCTGCCTCTTTAAGCCCGCTCCTTTCTCTGGACATGGTGCGTAATACCAGTTGGAAGAACGTATCGGTATGATTTCAGTCTTCCTCAATAGGTTTCGGGTGTCAGGTTTCAGGCCCTCCTGACACCTGAACACTGAAACCTGAAACCAAATCGTCTGGCGCATGTATACCGATACGTATTTGCGATTGAAATCAGAGGTCGTTCGGCGTTGGCTGTTCGATGTTGCCGGAAGGCATCAATGCCTCCCACTCCAATAGCCTCTTCTCCAGGTCTTCCGCCTTCGTGATATCCGAGATCACGGCTGCGATGTCGCCGCCGGACCGGAAAACGTCCGGGGCGGTGGAGCGGGTGATGCCTCCGATGGCCACGACCGGGCCGGGGGTCAGGCGGCGCAGACGGGTGAAGGTATCCAGGCCGAGAGGCTTGTGCTCGAAGGTCTTGGACGGGCTGTGGAAGAGGGTGCCGATGGCGATGTAGGAGGGACGGAGCGTCTTGGCGCGGGCGATTTCAAACGGTCCATGGGTGCTGATCCCGAGGCGTATACCTGCGTTATGCAGGGCCATGATGTCGGCATCCTCAAGATCGTCCTGTCCGAGATGTACGCCGTAGGCCCCGGCGGCGATTGCTTCCCGCCAGTGATCGTTGATGTAGACCCGGCTGCCCGATGCGCGGCCTGCCTCAACGGCCCTGCGGATATCGTCTTTCAGCTTGCAGCCCGCTGGATTCTTAATCCGCAACTGGATCATCCCTGCTCCCAGATTGCAGAGCGTTTCCACCCATCCCGCGGTATCGACAATCGGGTAGACCGAGCCCCTTCGTTGTTCCTCAAGAGGGAAGGGGGAGGGTGGGCACGAAACACCGTCGATGATGTCCGGCAGATCGATCGGATCATCCGGAAAGCCGTGATGGCCCACCGGATTTCGACCGGCTCCGACCCGTGCCGGCTTTCGTAAGCCCCGGTTCAGATACGCCCGCGCCAGTGTGAGGGCATCCGCCATCGGCCAGCCGCCGGCGAGGTTCGCGGCAACGGCCGAGGATAACGTACAGCCGCCGCCATGGGTATCCCGGGTCGCGATACGGGGCAGGGACATGGAAAACGTCCGCGTGGAATCGGTCCAGGTATCCACCGACATCGATCCTTCCGCATGACCGCCTTTTACCAGGGCGGAGGCTGCACCGAGCTTGCACAGGGCAAGAGCCAGTTCCGAGGGATCCCCAGCCGGGTCGAGGCCGGTCAGGAGTCCTGCCTCGTGCATATTGGGTGTCACCAGATCGGCGAGGGGGAGGAGGCGGGTACGAATCGCTGTGATCAGTTCTTGTTGAACATCCTCCCGGTCAAGGGTGGCGGCGAATACCGGGTCGAGGATCACCGGGCAGTCGTGGCGGCTGACTGCTTCCTCGATGACCGGTACGAGGGCGGGATCGCCAATCATCCCGATCTTGATCGCCCCCGGCGCCAGGTCTTCGCGTAACGCTACGAGTTGAGCGCGGAGCTGGTCCGGGCTGACCGGCCGCCCCCCGGAAAAGCGCAGTGTGTTCTGTGCGGTGACGGTGGTCACGGCAGAACAGCCGTAAACGCCAAGGTCGTGGAACGTCAGTAGGTCCGCCTGGATGCCCGCCCCGCCGCCGCAGTCCGAGCCTGCGATCGTCCAGGCAACGGGGAGTGGGGGATGATCGGTCAATGTTGGCGGTATTCCGATATACGGTTGAAAAATGGGGTGAGTGACGGAACTCGAATCCGCGACCTCCAGGGCCACAACCTGGCGCTCTAACCTACTGAGCTACACCCACCGTGAAAGGTCCTGTTCAGGACGAAACGCGGAGAATAGCGCGTCCGGCCATGGAGTCAAAGAAAATTGGTGAAAGGGTCACCCGGGCAGGCGCCCCGCCGGGGCCGGCCCGGTGCAGCGCTTGCCGCTTCGGGTGTGATTTCGTTACACTGTCTCATCATCATGGCATCGATCATTACCCAGGCCAAGCGCGATGAGTTGACGCGCCGGATGGAGAAGCTCGGGATCCGGGACGAGGATCTCGTGGAGCGGTTTGTCAAAGGCTCGGGAAAAGGGGGGCAAAAGGTCAACAAAACGTCCTCCTGTGTCTACCTGTTCCATGAGCCGACCGGCGTCGAAATCAAATGTCAGCAGGAGCGATCCCAGGCCCTCAATCGGTTCTTCGCCCGCCGCGAGCTGTGCGACCGGATCGAGGAAAAGATCCGGGGGGAGAAATCGGCGAGGCAACAGGAGCGGGAAAAAGTCCGCCGCCAGAAGCGCCGCCGCTCCCGCAAACAGAAAGCCCGGATGCTCGACGACAAGCGAAAGCACAGCGAAAAAAAATCCCGCCGCCGCTCAGTCTCGCCGGATGGTTGATCCTGCTGCTTCACCGGTTATCAAATAATCGGTTGAAAAATGACGTTTGGCGAAGGAGAATCCTGAGCCTGACTTGAGGTACTGCTCGAAGGCTGCGGCTTTTTTCCTTTTCTGCTGCTCCGGGGGCTGCCCTCGCTAAATTCTTGTGATCAGGGGTGTTGTGTCTTGCTTTGTACTCCCGATGGGCCTTAGCCGCACTGTTTTGGCACGAAAAGTGGCGTTTAAGCGCAACCAGGAAGTTCTTCCTTGAGCACCCAGGTAGCTGCGGCGTCTGAGTCGGTCGGTGCGCGATCCATCTTGCGGCGGTTGTAGATTCGTTCCTCAATATCCTGAACATATCCCGCGCTGCCAATGGCCAGTGATTCGGACCACATGGAGACGCGGCTCAGGTCGCATTTCTGAAGCTTTTCCGAGATGCTATGGCGATAGTTTTCTCTAAAGGGGGTGGCATCACGAATCTGGCCGAAGAGGTTCGCGATTCGCTCCGTATCAATCAGACGATATCTCTGGCGGTCGCCCACAATTTCGTTGTAGCTGCACCATCTCCATTCTGACGGATGCTTCACGACTCCGGCTCGGACCATGTTCAGGTCAATGTAGTTGAGGCAGGACCAGAGGTATTCGCCTCCCTCGACTGCGACCGCATGAAACCTCGTCCCCCAGAAAGCGCCGCTCCGGTTCTTGCGCTGGTTATAGTACTGCGCGAAATCTCCCTCCAGCGATTCCATGAGGCTGCTGATTCTCGTGTCGCTCATGGCTGTCACCAGCAGGTGAACATGGTTCGAGGTGATGCAATACCCGAGCAGGGGTGTTTGATATTTCACCAATCGTTGCCGCAGCATCTCCCGGTACACATCCCGATCTTTAGCAAACCTGAACAGAAAGCTGCGATTGTGGCATCGGTGGGTAAGGTGGTAGTGCCTTCCTCTTACAAAATATCGTTCCGCTTTTGGCATCGGAATGTCATAGCGTAAGTGCTCGTGTGCTTAAAGCCAGAAAATCACCTGAAAACAGTCCTTCTAAACCAGAAAACAGCCGCCAAAATAGCGCTAACTCAGGATAAGATAAGGAAATAGCGAGGGCAGCCCCCTGAGGAGGAACTCGGCCAGTTGTCCGCCTTCGCCCTCGGGCTACGGCGTGACAGCCTTCACTTTTCGCTTCCGATGAGTCGGCATGCCAAGCCGTAGTCTCTGAGCGGAAGCGAAGAGCGAAGGCTGGTGGGCGATACAGAACTCGAATCTGTGACCTCTTGCATGTCAAGCAAGCGCTCTAACCAACTGAGCTAATCGCCCCCGTGAAGCTGGCAGGGGTGCATGTGTACGATACGGCGGGGGACGGGTCAAGTCCGGGATTGGCTGCGGTGGGGCTGGGGAATCGGGATCCGCCTTCCGCTATTGAAAACCGGTCTTCTCTCGTTCACAGTGTCGCCATGTTTGCCACGCTGAAACGCAGCACGAATGTGACACGGATCCCGACCGGGACGCCTCATACGCTTTACGCAAGCCCCATGCCGTACGGACCTTATGACTCGTTCAATCGGCTGATTCGCGAGTATCGCAAACTGCATATCAAGCGGGTGGTGGCTCTGGTGACGATGGATGAAATGATGCGCAAGGCACGCCGCAATGTCCTCCAGGAATATGAAAAGCGGGGGTTGAGCTACTCGCACCTGCCGATCGCGGATATGACGGCGCCGGAGGTTTCGAACATCACGGATCTCGTTCCGATGATCATCCGCGGCCTGTCGTTCGAGAATATCGTGATCCATTGCAATGCCGGCGTGGGCCGCACCGGGGTGGTGGCGGCATGTGTACTGAAACAGCTCAAGGGCTGTTCGGGAGATGTCGCGCTGGATATTCTTGCGACGTCATTGATTACCGATATGACCGATGAGCAGAAACGATTTGTCAAAAAATGGGAGCCGAACAAACGATGAAGTTGTCCTTGCGTAGTCTTGCCGTCCTGCCTCTTGCCTCGCTGTTGCTGGCATCGTGCCAAAGCCCGCACCCCGGCACGGCCGGTTCGGAGGATGAGGTGATCGAGAAGCAGGTATACGCCCACGTCATGGTCTCGTTTCGCAATAAGCGGATCTCGGGGGAGTGGCATGGGTGGAATCACTCGAATCAGGCCGTGACCAACAATCCGGAAATTGTCGGCGAAGACGGCAACCCGCAGATCGCCTCGGTGTTCACCCCGGCCATGGGCCTGTACGACATGCTGGATCCGGCCACCGCGGAAGCCCACTGCCGGCTGGCCAAAGCGGCGGGGATCGACGGCTTCTGGTTTGATGTCGTGTTCGCCCCGGATACGGAATGGCGCGGCGATGCCGTGCAATTGTATGTCGACGCCATGCAGCGCCATGGATTGAAAGGGGCCATCGTCTATGAAGACAAGGGCCATTGGGTGTGGAATCCCACGATCACCAACCGGGAGGATGCGGTACAGGCCAGCCTTTCGGATCTGGATGCATGGCTGGAGATGATGGAGCCGGTCCAGGTCAAGGTGAACGGCAAACCGCTGATCGGTTTTTTCAGTTATGAAGACGACATCCCCGGCAAAGGGGTGAGCCGGTTGCAGCCGGGTGAGCTCCGTCCGTGGCTGGAGTCGTTTGATGAGAACGAACGCCCGGTACTCGTCTCGTCCTGGTTCACCCCGGCCTACAAGCACGTCCTTGCCGGTCAATATGACTGGATCTGGCTGAACGGCACCGCGAAGGATCCGTATACAACCTGGATGTCGCTGGACGATATCAAGCGGGTCCAGCAGGACCGGGACCGGCAGCGCGAACAGTGGGAGGCCGAGGGCCTGACCTCGATCCACATCGGCGGGGTGTGGCCGGGATTCGACAGCCTTGGGAGCTGGGGCTTTGGCGGCGGTCCTCAATATGCCGACCGGGCCGGCGGTGATACCTATGCATACCAGTGGGATGTGATCGAAAACAGTGAGGCGGACATCGTCCAGATCTGTACCTGGAACGACTGGTTTGAGGGTACGGTGATCGAGCCGACGGTTGAAGAGGACTTTACCTATCTCGACATGACCCGGGAGCGGGTGGGGCAATGGAAAGGTGAGAAGCCGGCCAAGGGTAACTTCCGCCGCATCCTGCTCGACTATTTCCGCGACAAGAAGCAGCCGAAGGCGGAGTGATGCTCCGGCGGTTCTGGTTGCGTCGTGCCGCGGCTGCGGTACACTGAAGGCACAGGCACCACATGAACATCGTAGTCAACTGGCTCAACCGCCATATCTCGGATCCGCAGATCGTGATTCTTGCGGTCCTGTTGATCGTTGGCTTCGCGGTGGTTGCGTTCTTCGGCAACCTGTTTGCCCCGATCTTTGCCGCGGTGATCATTGCCTATCTTCTCGAAGGCCCGGTCCGGAAGCTGGAGCGGATGAAAATTCCCCGTCTCGGAGCGGTGATCCTCGTGGTGGGGTTGTTCCTGGCCTTCCTCGTCGGCATCCTCCTGATCCTACTCCCGAATTTGTTCACCCAGACCGGCGAGCTGATTCAACAGCTCCCGACGATGATCGCGAGCTGGCAGCAGCAGCTCATGCTCCTGCCCGAGCGGTACCCGGAATTTGTTTCCCAGGATCAGATCGTGCGGATGATGACGGCGCTGAAGCTGGAGGTAACGACCATGGGCCAGCGGTTCGTGACCTACTCGCTGGCCTCGATCGGCACGCTCGTCACCCTGATCATCTACCTCGTGCTCGTCCCGTTGATGGTGTTCTTTTTCCTCAAGGACAAGGAGGGGATCCTGTCGTGGGTGAAAAAGCACCTTCCGGATAACCGCACACTTGCCGAACAGGTCTGGCACGATGTGGACCTGCAGATCGGAAACTATGTACGGGGCAAGTTCTGGGAAATCCTGATTGTCTGGGTGACATCGTATATCACATTCGTGCTGCTGGATCTGCAATACGCCATGCTGGTCTCGGTCTTCGTCGGCCTCTCGGTGCTTTTGCCGTATATCGGGGCGACGGTGATGTATCTTCCCATCGGCCTCATTGCATTCTTTCAGTGGGGGATCGGGACGGAGTTCCTGGTTATCATGATTGCCTATTCCATCATCCAGCTCCTCGACGGGAATGTCCTCGCGCCGGTGCTGTTGTCGGAGGTGACGAATCTCCACCCGATTGCTGTCATCGCCGCAGTACTTTTCTTCGGCGGCATCTGGGGCTTCTGGGGTCTCTTTTTCGCCATCCCCCTCGCTACGCTCGTCCACGCCGTCATCAAAGCCATCCCCCGCCGCCGCCTCGAGGCCGAAGCCGGAGGGTAGGTTGGCTGGCGGAAGGATGAAGGCGGAAGACGGAAATGAATAGCCGGTGCGCTTCGCGCGCCACTCTGTACTCTTGAGAGCCGCTCATCTTCCATGCGTTATTATCCCGTCGCCATTGCGAAGATATACGGATTGTGTGCGTTCGGTGATGCCTGAACCGAGGGCAACCGGGAGGTTGCCCCTCCGGACCGTTCATAGAAAACCAGATCGTCGTACCTCATAATCCGGAGGGGCAAGCTCCTGCTTGCCCGGATCGTTCACGGGTAAACTTGCCCGCGCCGGCGGAAAACGGAGGCAGGAAGGGTCGGTCCAATTTCCGTTTCACCATCATCCGTTTGCGGTATGCTCGATCGTGAGACCATCATGAGCAGATCCGGCAGAACGAAATCTGAGGGTGCGGGGAGCGCGGGGGCGGGGGATCCTGCGCTGACGCATTTTCTTCAGTACCTGGAGACGGAGCGAGAGGCGTCCCCTCACACCGTGAACAATTACCTGATGGATATCCGGCAGTTCATTCTCCAGCACTGGGGCGAGCAAGCCCTGCCGCCGTTTGCATGGAAGCAGGTCGACCGGTTTGCCTCTCGCAAGTTCCTGGTGGGATTTCAGAAGGCGGGCAGCACGCCGGCAACGACCCGGCGAAAGCTTTCGAGTCTCCGGTCATTCTACAAGTTTCTGGTGCGTGAGGAGTATGTTGCCGGGAACCCGTTCGAGGGACTTGTGCTGCCGAAACTTTCGCGTCGCCTTCCGAAGGTGATCGACCGGTCGGCCATCGACCGACTGATGGATGCCCCGGTGGCGGTCCTGAAGGAGAAGGGCGGTGAATCGGATCCCTGGCACAGCTATGCCGCATACCGGGATGCCGCGATCCTCGAGGTGATGTATAGCACGGGTTGCCGCCTCAGCGAGCTGTCGGGATTGACGGATGACCGGGTCGATCTGCTTTCCGGTCTGATTCGGGTCCGGGGCAAAGGTAAGAAGGAACGGCTCTGTCCGCTGGGCGGCCCGGCCGTTCATCGTCTCCGCCAGGCGTATGAGCATCGGGATCGGTGGCTGGCATCGACCGGTCCGGGTACGAAGCGACCGCCGGCGGTGTTCCTTAACCGGGAGGGCGGACGGCTCAGTGCGCGTTCGGTGGAACGCATGTTGAAGAAATATCTGCCCGCGGCCAGACTTTCTTCCACAATTTCCCCGCATGCCCTGCGGCACAGTTTTGCCACCCATATGCTCGATGCCGGCGCGGATTTGCGCAGCGTGCAGGAGCTGCTGGGTCACGAGAATCTGTCCACCACCCAGATCTATACTCATGTCACGGTTCAGCGGCTCAAGGATGTCTACGAAAAAACCCATCCCCGGGCCTAGCAAGGTGTCGCGAACCGATCCTCCTCCAACCGCATCCTTCCCACGTCCAGCTTCGGGGCTGGAAAGCCCCCGTTCCTGTTGGCGTGGTGAACTTCATTGGCGGCGAGGTACCAAACGGAGCGGGGGCATTCCTGCCCCCGGCAAGCCGATTCTCCTCCAACCGCATCCTTCGTGCCGCCCTCGCCTCTAAAAAAACGACACGCCGCTCCTTGAGGGCATCGAAGAGCTCCTGAGTCATTGCGAGGACCTGGGTTGACACGAA
>JAUIHQ010000126.1 GCA_030432155.1 bacterium
GTGCTGACCACGAACATCGACTTGCACGAGGGCACTTGTTCGATCGATCTCCTCGAATCAGCGGCTGAATATTTTGCGCTGTCCCTTTCCGAGGGACGAGCGATCCTCGGGCAGGTTGCGGTTGCGACGTCCCGATGGCGCGAGGTTGCGCGGGAAGTAGGTGCCCCTGCCGCGGAAATGGATCGTATGGCCAGCGCCTTTGAACATGATGATCTCCAGCGAGCCCTCACTCGATCCTGAAAACCAGCCCACAACTGGAAGGCCGAGTTTCGGGCTGTAACCTGTTTACATCCTCGACATGTGCCGGTAGGTTCTTCGGTGCAAGGAGGTGAGGATGAATTGGAGGTTTCGCATTTCGTTTTGCGCGGTGATGTGGTGTGCCCTGGCGGCGCCGCTCGTGGTCGCGGACACGGTGGATGATTTCGAGAGTTACGGGAACACCGCGGATCTTCAGGCCACGTGGGTGGCCGCGTTGGGGGATCCTGACGTTGAGCTGGTGACCGGGCCGGTCGATAGCGGCAATCAGGCGATGAGGGTCAAGGCGACCTACTCAGCCTTTCCCATTGCCATCGTCACAAACGGATTTGCAACGCCCGTGGACTGGTCCTCGGCAAGCGAGGTCAGTATCCGTTTCAGAGGCACTGCGAACAGCGATCCTTCAGCGGATGTTCTGATCCAACTTCTGGCAAGCAATGGTTCACCGATCGCTTCGGGGACCAATGTGGGCGGGGCGGCCCAAACCTCCTGGTCCACCCTCAGCATTCCGCTGGCCGGTCAAACGAATCTCGATGCCGTGGCCACGATTCAGCTTGTGATCTTTCCGTATAGCACCTCGGTTGATGTGTATTTTGATAATCTTGAAGTCTCGATTCCCATGGTCAGCGGCGCCATTACGGCAACGGAACCGGGTGGCTCGACCATCGTGACCGAAGGCATCACGAATGAGACGGTCAGCGTCTCGCTTTCCACCACGCCGTCAGCCAATGTTACGGTTACACCATCCTTCACCGGAGAAATCAATGTCACCCCCAACCCCGGCATCATCACCCCTGCCGGTTGGGCCAGTTCATTGGTGTTTCAGGTTACCGCCTTGGACGATGATAAAATTGAAGGCACGGAAAGCGTGAACCTGCTTTTTTCCACGACCAGCGGAGACAGCACGTATGACGGGTTGGCCACCAGCAATATTGTTGTCACCGTGAACGACAACGACTTTATGGTAACACCGGAGCTTGAGTCGCCGGTCATTGTCGGTCCCAACATCAGGTTCTCGGTGGATACGCGTGACAACCAACTATACTCGATCGAAACCACGGACGATCCCGGCAACCCGACCTGGACGATTCAGGCCGGTCCTTTTCCCGGTTTCGGCGCCACCATCGACTTGTTTGTGCCGCTCGATCGAACCACGACCGCGGTTCGCATGACATCGGATCCGCTACCCTGATGGATCCGACACGGCAGGATGCCGCTTGTTCTCATGGGCTCGGTATCCCGGTCATGATCGTAATCATGCTCGTCATCGTAATCGATCGAATCGGATAACCTGGTTTCGAACACCCCGGCTCGCGAGCCGCTCGCCCTCCCGGGGGATTTTGGATTGGGGTGGGGGTGATCGGGGGCGCTGTATGTTCCGGATCCTGATGCACATCACCCGGCATGGAGCCCCGGTGCTCCCACCGGGGCTGCTGCTGTTCCCGGCTTACGTTTCAAGCTGGCGAATGCCGGCGATGATGTAGATCAGAGCCGATGCCGCGGTGCAGATGCCGCCTGCATACACCACCAGGGTAAAATGCATCCCGGGCAACTGCAGCAGGACCAGCAGAATGGTGACGACCTGGAAGAAGGTCGCGGCCTTGCCGATGAGATGCGGGCGTATATGCACGGAGGCTGCGACGTGGTGAATGATGAAGGCGCCGGCCACCAGGATGACATCCCGGCTGATTACAAGCGCGGTGAACCAGATGGGGATATGCGGGGACAGCTCGGGGATGTTCGGGCGGGTCAGCAGGATCAGGCCGGACAGCATCAGGCCCTTGTCGGCGATCGGATCGAGGATGGTCCCCAGCCGGGATGTTTCATTTCGCGAACGGGCGAGGTAGCCGTCGAGAGCATCGGTCAGGGCAACGAGGAAAAACACCGCCGCGGCGATGTGCCGGTATGTCTCGTCGGGTTGCCCGGCCTTCAGGCTGGAGAGGTAATAGACCACGAAGACGATAAACACCGGAACGCCGAGAATCCGAAGGATGGTTACCCGCGTAGCGAGGGTGATCAGGGGTGTTTCCGATGTCGACGATGCATTCATCCATAGTGTTCCAGGGCCCGGTCGATCCGGCCGAGTACCCGGTCACGGCCAAGAACCTCGAGCAGGTCGAACAGCGACGGGCCGCCGGCCTGGCCGGTCACCGACACCCGCACGGGATGAATGTATACACCCGCATTCTGGCCCTCCCGCTCCGCGGTTTCGCGCAACGCGGTTTCGAGGGATTCCGCGGTGAAATCCGCAGCATCGGCGAACGCGCTGCGGATGGCGGCGAGAGCGGTCATCGCGCCATCCTTGAGAAGCCGCTTGCGTACCGCCTTGTCATCAAACGGGAAATCTTCGGTGAAGAAATACACGCAGTGATCCACCGCCTCGGACCATTTCTTGATCCGCTCCCGCATCAGGGGAACGATCCGGACGAGGCCCGGATCCTCCGCATTCACATCGTATCCTGCTCCCCGCAGCCGGTGGGCGAGCTCGGCGCGGTACATGGTTTCATCCAGATCTTTCATGTACTCCGCATTCAGCCATTCGAACTTGCCGATATCGAACTGGGCGGCATGGGAGCGGACGCGGTCGAGGTCGAACAGGGAAACGATCTCTTCGCGGGTCAGTTTCTCCCGGTCATCCCCGGGCGACCAACCGAGCAGGACGAGATAGTTGAACAGGGCGTCGGGCAGATACCCGTTATCCCGGAAATCACCGACATAGGCCGCGCCGTCACGCTTGGAATACGGCTTGCCCTGGGCGTTCACGATCATCGGCAGATGGGCGAAGGCCGGCGCCTCCGCTCCGAGGGCCTGGTACAGCGCGACGTGGCGGTAGGTGTTTTCAATATGGTCATCGCCGCGGATGACGTGGGTGATCCCCATGTGGATATCATCCACCACGTTGGCAAGGTGGAATACCGGGTTGCCGTCGGAGCGGACGATCACCAGGTCCTTCATATCCTCGGCCTTCTTGGTGAGCTCCCCCTTGATCTCGTCCCGGAACGTCACGTCCGTGCCCGGCATACGGAAGATGACCGCCTCGCCGCGCCCGGTTCCGCCCTTGTCCTCCTTGTACGCCTTGCCCTCGGCGAGCAGTCGCTCGGCCGCTTCGAGGTGAGCATCGCGCCGGGTTGACTGGTACAGCGGTTCCTCATCGACGGTGAGCCCGAGCCAATCCATCGCCCGGAGCACCGTCTGTACTGCTTCGGGAGTCGAGCGTTCCCGATCCGTATCCTCGATGCGAAGCAGGAACGAGCCGTTATGATGACGGGCAAAAAGCCAGTTGTAGATGGCGGCCCGCATGTTCCCGATGTGAACGTGACCGGTGGGGCTGGGGGCGAATCGGCAGCGTAGAGTCATGGCGATGTTTCTTGTTTGCGTTCCGGTTGTGATTGGAAAACGATGATCCTACATGAAACATGACTTCTCATCAATCGTCTGTGCCGTCTGGATGATCATGGCCGTTCACGTGTCCGGCGAGCCGGCCCACGTGTCTGCTCCGGACTGGTCGTCCTTACCCGGGACCGGGCACGGGATCTCTGCCGACCGGTTCCAGGCGCTTCTGGACGGGGTATACGCCCCGGAGGGCCGGCTCGTTCCCTATCTCGAATACCGGGACGGGGGAATTCTGTTGTTTTCCACCATGACCCATACCGGGGAACCGCTTTTTCGCCTGCAGTTTGAGGAGAACGACGCTGAACCCGAGGAACAGCCGCAGATTCCGGATCCCGAACGGCCGCTGGCCGGCCTGACAATCTGCCTCGACCCTGGCCATATCGGCGGGGAATGGGCGCGGATGGAGGAGCGGTTCTACTACGCCGACCGGGCGGATTGGCCGGTACAGGAAGGGGCGATGAATCTGTATGTGGCCCGGCAGTTGAAGTCCCGGCTGGAAGCGTTGGGGGCGAAGGCGGTTTTATCGAAAGACAGCCTGGAGCCGGTTACGTCCTCCCGGCCGGAGGATTTCATCAACGAGGTTTCAATTGATGATGTCCGGGTGCCGGAGGCATGGACGAATCTTCCCCCGTTGTTCCGGGATGCCTGGCGGCTCGACCAGGCCCGGAAGCGGCGGGAGAAGCTGTTCTACCGTACCGCGGAAATTCATGACCGCGCATGGATCATCAACCGGGACATTCAACCGGATCTGACTCTGTGTATTCATTTCAATGCGACCGGTTACGGGGATGACCGCGCGCTTTCCCACGACAACGGCCTTGCCTTTTTCGTGCACGGCAACTACCTGCCGGGCGAGCTGGCGGATGATGAGCAGAAGTATCGCCTGATGAAGAAGCTGCTGGCCGGTGATCACGAAGCCGAGAGGGAACTGGCCACAGACATTGCCTACGCCTTCGCCCACCGGACCGGCATCCCCCCCGCATATCGCGTGGAGGCTGGAACCGGAAGCGTCATGTATCCGGTGGCGGCCAATCCCTATATCTATGCCAGGAACCTGGCTGCCAACCGGCAAATCGATGGTCCGGTGGTGTTTCTGGAACCGTATTTCATGAACAGTGCGGATGTGTATCCGCGCCTGCAGGCCGGGGACTATGAGGGGGAACGCGAGATTGCCGGTCGGATGCTTCCGAGCATCTTCCGGGAGTATGTGGATGCGGTGACCGAGGGGCTTGTCCGGTGGCGGACCCGGGTCGCGGCGTCAGGCGTCGACGAGAGCCTGGACATGTGAGGTGACTGCGGCGGACAGGCCGGCGAGGTTGTAGCCGCCTTCGAGTACCGACACCAGCTTGCCTTCGCAGTGGTCGGACGCGATGCCGAGGAGAATCCGGGTCAGCTCGGCGAAATCCTCGTCGGTCACCAGCAGGCTGCCCAGCGGATCGTCGATCCGCGAATCGAACCCGGCGGAAATCACCACCAGGTCGGGACGAAAACGATGTGCTTCGGGCACGACCCGTTTGTGAAAGAGGTCGATGATCTCGCTGCCCCGGGTGGCCGGGGGCACGGGAAGATTCAGAGTTGCTCCTTCGCCCGCTCCCTGCCCGGTTTCCCATTCGCGGCCGGTGCCGGGGTAGAGCGGATGCTGGTGACAACTGACATAGAAGACCGAGGGATCCCGGTAGAAAATATCCTGTGTGCCGTTGCCGTGGTGTACATCCCAGTCCACGATCAGGACGCGATCCGCGCCGTGAATCTGCTGGGCATGACGCGCGGCGAGGGCGGCGTTGTTGAACACGCAAAACCCCATACCCTGCTCGATGGTTGCGTGATGACCCGGGGGGCGGACCGCGCAAAACGCGTTCTTCACCCGCTTCTTCATCACCGCATCCACCGCGTTCAGCACCCCGCCGACCGCGTAGCAGGCGGTTTCAAACGACGCCGGACACAGGGGGGTGTCGCCGGTGCTGAGCATCGATGCGCCGGAGGCGATATCCCGCCGGACCTGGTCTATGTAGTCTGCCGTATGGCAGCGGAGGAGTTCATCATCCACGACATCGCGCACCGGGATTTTCTCCAGGTGGTCGATCAGGCCGTTCCGGCATACGCCGGCGAAGACCGCGTCATATCGCTCCGGGCACTCCGGGTGATCCGGTCCGGTTTGATGACACTTGGCCACCGGGTCGGCCACCAGTCCGGTATGGAGAAACAATTCCATCAGCCTGTGTTCCTGCCCGTCCTCATGCCAGGCCCAACAACGGCCAGTACAACCAGACAACAAGAACATAGACAACGAAGCTGCATAGATTCATGAACAATCCGTAGCCGATGAAGGTGCGTTGTCCGATAAACCCCGAACTGTAGGCAATGGCCGTTGCCGGCGTCCCCATGGGCATGATGAACGAAAGTCCGGAGGGGAGTGCGACCGCAAGCGTGATGGCTTCCGGAGAGATTCCGTGCGCGCCGGCGAGACCAAGTCCCACCGGCATTAAAAGCGATACCACCGCGGCGTTGCTGATGAATTCAGTAAGAAGGAGAGAGAGCACGCCGAACAGAATGATCATTTGAAGGGGGGATAGGTTCATATCACCCAGCATCCGGGTCACGATCCATGTCGATGCACCTGTAGAGTGCAGGGCAGAGCCCAGGGCAATGGCCCCTCCATACATCAGGATGATTCCCCAGTTCACATTGGCTTCAATTTCGTTCCACCGTACAGCCCGGCATGCAAATAACGCCGCGACCGCCAGCAGCGCAATGTTCGCCAAACCGATTTTCTGGTGAAATACGATCCAGCACACAATGGTGATAAAGCTGATCAGGCCGACCGTGATTTCTCTTTTGGACAAGGGGCCGATTTTTTCCTGTTCGCGAGCCAGCAATTTCATCGCGCGAGACATATCCACGTTTTCTTCGGGGAAGAAACGGTTGAGGATAAACGTCGCAACGCCGAGCATGACCACCACAATCGGAAACGACGCGGACAGTAGCCGCATAAAGCTGATCTCGATGCCCCGCTCCTGGAACAGAATACCCGCGGCCAGCGGGTTGCGGGCGCCGCCGAGATAGGTGGCGATGCCGCCAATAATACAGCCCCAGGCGAGGGCGAAGAAGAAGCTCTGGCCGAACCGGCTCTCATACGGTTTGAGGCCGAACGCTTTCACGATGCCGAGTACGATCGGAAAGCACATGGCGGCCACCCCGTGCTCGCTCATCCAGAAACTTGCGAAGGCACAAATATAGAGAATGCCGTTGCGCAGGGCCTTGGGCGATGTCCCCAGCCGGTTGAGGGCAAGGCAGGTGAGGCGGGTGGAGAGGCCGCAGTCGATCAGGGCCGCCGAGAGAATGAATGCGCCGAGAATGAAAAACACCGCCTTGTTCCCGAACAGGGCGAATGCCTCGGAGCTGGGCATGATATCGAGCATCGGCAGCAGGATGATCGCGAGTATGCTCGTGATCTGCAGAGGGATCAGTCCGGTGACCCACAGGATGGCGCAGAGCGTGAAGATCCCCATGACCCGTTGACCGCTGACCGACAAGCCTTCGGGGGTGGGGCCGAAGGCTACTAGTGCGGCGAGCGCGATGGTCAGCAGGAGGATCGGGTAGTGAAAGCGGACCAGAAAAGGCCCGGTTGATCCCTGTGCGGCTTTGGGTTCCCAGATTTTTACCATGGTGCGGACTCGTTGAGCATATGGAGGATATTCTATCCGAAGGTCATTGCAACAATCACGCTCTATTCGGCATCGGCTGCGGTTGCCTCGTGGGCCAGGTATACCGCGATCAGGGCGGCTTCGTCCGACCGGTAAATGCGGGGGCCGAGGGTTGCCGGGGCAAAACCATGCCGAGTGAACAGGTCGACTTCATAGTTCGTCCATCCGCCTTCGGGACCGAGAGCAAGCAGGACCGGAGATGTGCGGTCGGTGTCGGTCAGGACATGGCGGAGACGGGGAAAGCTGCCGGGATGGACGAGGATTCTGCGGTGCCGCGGAAAGGCGGCCTCCAGGTCCTGTTCGATGTAGGGTTTCAACCGCAGCTGGAATGAGACCTTCGGCATCCTTGTATCCACCGCCTGCATCAATCCTTCCAGGCAGGCCTGCCGGTAGCCTTCCGTGCGATAGGTGTGGGCGTCGAAATAGAATCGCTCCACTTTGTTTGCGTTGGTGATGACGACCTCATCCACGCCGGCCGAGGCCAATTGCCGCCACAATCGCTGCATGACCTTGGGGCGGGGGGCGGCGAGCAGCATCGACACCCGGCTGCGTTCCGGGGTTTCGGCGGCGGTAAAGTCGGTCAATGTGACGGTAGCGGAATCGATCGCCGTGATGACGGCATCCCCCAGTGGGCCATCCACCATGCCGCACCTCACTCTATCCCCGATCGTTTTTTGAAGAATTTCAGTGACATGCAGGGCGCTGCGCCCGGTCAGGGATATCGTGCCATCCCGGATGTCCTGCTGGTCGAAGATGATGAGGTTCATGGCTTTATAAATCCGATCCGAAAATTGTCCTGCGCTCTAATACAACGCTAAAGGAAAGTTCGCGGTCATTAAACGGGCAATTTATCTCCCGGGAGGGTATAATGAAACCGTTTGGAGAGAACAAGAAACTGTACCGGCTGAATGGTAGCGCCGGGTGACGAATGACGCGGGGGGACGCACATGAAGTTGTTGTGGAGATTATTGTTTGTAACAGGTTTGGCAACGGCAGCAGTCCGTGCCGGGGATGGTTCCGAGGGGAATCCCTACACCATCGCGGAGGCCCTGGCCTTATCGACAGGATCAACGGAATACTGGGCCCAGGGCTACATTGTCGGCGGTCGCTATGATGATTTCGATGCCCCGTTCGTGAATGATTTCGGGGTGAGTGTCGCGGATACCGATACCGAGACCAGTTTAAACAACTGCCTTCAGCTCAAACTCGAGGCCGATGGCGGACGTACAACCTGGGGGTTGCAGTCCAATCCCGGCCTCCTTGGCAGTCTCGTCAAGTTTCGCGGTTTTCGGGATGCGTATGGAGGCTTTCCCAGCTTCGAAGGTGTAGACAACGCGGATATCTCCCTGGTCAGCGGCGGCGCAACCACCATCCAGTTTTCCGCGGTCGGCTCGACCGTCGCCGAAGATGTCGGCGTTGTATCCGTCACAATTACCCGCAATGACACCAACGGGTCAGCTTCGGCGGAGATTGCCATTTCCGGCGACGCCGTTGCCGGAAGCGATTTTTCCTTCACCGCGTCGGATACCAATGTGACGTTTGCCGCCGGCGAGGATACCTACAATTTCATCATCACCGTGACCGACGACCCGGATGAGGAAGGCAACGAGGATATCATCCTCGACCTCGTGAACATCATCGGAGCGGATGACGGTCCCAATCTCCAGTATATCCTGACCATTGCGTCGAGCGACGGGGCCGGCAGCGCGTTGTTTATCTCGGAAGTGGCGGATCCCGCGGATGAGTTCGGCGGACGATTTGTTGAATTATTCAATGCCGGCGGAACGGCCATTGATCTGGCTGCAGGT
Source organism: bacterium (assembly GCA_030432155.1). Taxonomy (GTDB): domain Bacteria; phylum Verrucomicrobiota; class Kiritimatiellia; order CAIVKH01; family CAIVKH01; genus JAUIHQ01. Next base: position 9,161 of record JAUIHQ010000126.1, read on the forward strand.
TCCTGGAACCTTGTTCGCCAGACCGGCGACAGCGGCAATACAACCCCGACAGCTCTCACCGGAACGGTCGCAGCCGGCAGCACATACGTGATCGCCAACAACACAAGTTTTTCCACCTATTACCCCTCGGCGCCGGCGCCCGACCAGTTCAGCAGCAACATCAGCGGGAACGGCGACGATGGTTACTACCTGTATAGCGGCGGCGACGATGTCACGGGAATCCTCGTGGACTCGTACGGCGTGTACGGCCAGGACGGAACCGGTCAGCCGTGGGAGTATGAAGACTCGCAGGCCGAGCGGAACGCTTCGGTGGTGGTCGGCAACGTGACGTGGACGGCATCGGAATGGACCATCACCGCCGGCGCTAACGTGGCTGACATGACGCCGGGCTCTCACGCCGGAACCGGCGGTTCGGTGACCAATGTGCGGTTTCTTGCCGAATCGGCGACGGTGGCGGAAACGGCCATTGCACACACGGTGACGGTTTCCAAGACATCGTCCGAAGGGAATGTATCGCTTCAAATCGCCCTCTCTGGAACGGCGACCGAAGGTGCGACCAATGATTTCACCATCAGCACCACCAACATCACGCTGAACGGAGCGGTCACATCGTCCAATATCATCATTACAATTTACGATGACATCACCGAAGAAGCGGTGGAGACGGTTCTGCTGGAGATTGTAAATGCCGTCGGCGCAGGCATTGTTTCGCCATCGACGTTTACGCTGACCATCACCGACGACGACGCCCCGCCGCCGGAAGTCGGCAGTGTCTGGATTAACGAAATCAATTACAACGATCCAGGCGGCGACTCCAATGAGTTCATCGAAGTGGCGGGACCGGCCGGCACAGACCTGTCGGTCTACAGCCTCGTTTTGTACAACGGTGGCAGCGGCAGCGGTTTGACCTATGACACGCTGGTACTTTCCGGTACCATCGATGATGAAGGTTGCGGATACGGAGCCATCGCATTTGAATATCCGGCCAATGGGATTCAGAACGGCCCGAATGACGCGATTGCACTTGTATCCAACAGTGTGGATGTCATGCAGTTCCTCGGCTATGACGGAGCGGTGGTTGCGGCCAACGGTCCCGCCGCCGGCCTC
>JAUIHQ010000127.1 GCA_030432155.1 bacterium
CAATGGCGAGGCCGAGGCGGCCGACTGGTCGCCCCAGATCACGATGTTCAACTCGGCGCGGCTCACGCTGGAGCGGACCCAGGCCCGCGACCGGGTGGTCGTCGGGCCGGGCGGCGCGGTGCGCTACGACCAGCGCTATCGCGGCGAGGTCTCGACCTATCACGTGCTGCGCCGGTTCCCGTTCGACCGGCAGGAATTCCAGCTCGTGCTGGGCTCGGCGACCGAAGGGCCGGAGGATCTGGTGCTGACGCCGCTCGAGGAGTCCTCGGGCATGGCGCGGCGCCTGAACATCGAGGGATGGGATATCGAGGGCTACGAGCTCGAATGTCCGCTGCACGGCGCCCGATTTGACCTCCGCAACGGCCAACATCTTTCGCTGCCTGCGGTTCGCCCCATCGCCAGCTATGAAGTGAAGGTTGAAGGGGACAAGATCCTCATCAAGGTATAATGGCACACACCCGTCACACCGGAAAACCCGCCCTGGATCCTGCCCGGGTCCGCTCTGAATTTCCGGTTTTGAGCCGCTTCGTGCGCGACGGCAAACCCCTCGTGTACCTGGACAATGCGGCCACTTCGCAGAAGCCCGCCCTGGTGATCGAGGCGCTGGACGAATATTACCGGCATTACAACGCCAATGTTCACCGGGCCATTCATCACCTCGCCGAGGAGGCCACGACCCGGTACGAGGAAGCCCGTACCGTTATCGGTTCATTCATCGGCGCAGAGAATCCTCGCGAGGTTATTTTTACCCGGGGTACGACCGAGAGCATCAATCTTGTCGCCCATGCATGGGGACGAAAGTATGTAGGGGCCGACGATGAAATCATGCTGTCCGAAATGGAGCATCACAGCAACATGATCCCGTGGCAGCTCCTGGCAAAGGCGACCGGTTCACGCCTCGTCTATATTCCCGTGCTCGAGAACGGGGAGCTGGACCTGGACGCATACCGGGAACGCCTTTCCTCCCGGACCCGGCTGGTGGCCCTGACCCAGATGTCGAATGTTCTGGGTACCATCAATCCCGTGGCGGATATGATACGCGACGCCCATCGGGCAGGGGCCAGGGTTCTGGTGGACGGCGCCCAGAGCGTTCCCCATATGCCGGTGGATGTGAAGGCGCTGGACTGCGACTTCCTCGCCTTTTCCGGTCACAAGATGTGCGGGCCGACCGGCATCGGTATCCTCTATGCGAAGGAAGAGCTCTTGGAAACCATGGACCCGTTCCATGGGGGCGGGGAAATGATCAGCAAGGTAAGCTGGCACGAAGCCACATGGGCAGACCTTCCCCATAAGTTCGAAGCCGGCACCCCCAACATCGCCGATGCCATCGGCCTGGCCGCTGCCGTCGGATATCTTTCCTCGCTGGGCATGGACGACATCCACCGAGCGGAACAGGCTCTGACCGCCTATGCGCTGGAAGCGCTGCGGACCATCGAAGGTCTGCGGATCTATGGGGACGCCGCGAACCGCGGAGGTGCAATCTCGTTTGTCATGGAAGGCATCCATCCTCACGACATCTCGCACTTTGTCGACCAGGACGGTGTGGCCGTCCGGGCCGGGCACATGTGCTGCCAGCCGATGATGAAGAAGTTCGGACATCCCGCCATGACCCGGGCAAGCCTGTACCTGTATAACACGCGGGATGATGTGGACCGGTTGGTGGAAGCCCTTGAGCGGGTGAAAGGATTTTTCAATCGTGCAACTTGACGATCTGTACCAGGAAATCATTCTGGACCACTACAAAAGTCCCCGCAACTTCCGGCAGATTCCGGATGATGAAGCCATGGTTGATGAAGAAAATCCGACCTGCGGCGACCACATCAAGCTGATAGCTGCCGTGGAGGACGGAGTGCTCTCCGATGTCAAAATCCAATGCGAAGGATGTGCGATCTGCACGGCGTCATCCTCGATGATGACGGAAAAAATGATCGGGCTGAAGGTGGCGGAAGTGCGCGGCTGGATCCGGGATTTCACCGAAATGATGCGAGGCGGTCCCGACCTGCCGGAAGAGGATCTCGACGACCTGATGGCCCTTCGCGGGGTGAAGAAGTATCCGCTCCGGATCAAGTGCGCAACCATGGCCTGGCATGCCCTGGAAGATGCTCTGAAACAGCTTGGCGCCTGACCCGCCCCCCGCGGGATGCGGCGAAAATCACTCGACACATTCCGTCTCCTCCGGCCACCATGCGGCCATGACCATCGGTTTGATCAGAACGATCCGCCACGGGTGGATGTCGGCTGTGCTCGTGATCGGCGCGATCGTTGCATTGTCCGGCTGCGCCACGCCCATGTTCGACCCCGATGTTCCTTCCCTGCAACCGAAGGGGACGAAGCAGTTGATGAAACCGGTGGTGGCGGTTACCGATTTCGAGAACAAGTCCGGATTCACCGGGACCTGGAAACTCGGCTCCGGCATGGCGGATGTCCTCGTGACCGAATTGCTTGATAGCGACCGGATCATTGTCCTCGAGCGGGAACGGCTGCGGGATGTCATCCAGGAGCTGCAGCTTCAGAACAACAATCTTTTCCGGGAGGAAGGCAAGGCCAGCCTCGGACGTTTGAAGACTGCGAAGTATCTGTTGCGGGGAGCCGTGACCGATTTCACCGTGACCCGCGACACCTCGGGCTGGTTCGGGCTTTCGAAGACATTCAGCTTGTGGGGGCGGGGCCAGGTGGCCCGGGTCACACTCCATGTGCTGGTGGTGGATGTTGAAACCGGCGAAGTGATCGGATCCTTCAAGTCGGCCGGCAAGGCTTCGTCCGGTCTTTTCGGCGGCGCGGTCAATTACAAGGATGTCAATTTCGGCGGTGAGGCCTTCTTCCGTACGCCCCTCGGCAAGGCAACCGAGGAGGCGATGAGATCGGTGGTCAAGCGCGCCCTCAAGGTGATTCCCGATACCTATTGGGAGCCCCGGGTTGCCCTGGCAGAAGGCGGAGATATCGTGGTCAACGGCGGCGAGAATGTCGGAATGCGCCTGGGCAGCCGCTATTCGGTACGGGGCGAAGGCCGGGTCATCACCGATCCTCTGACCGGCGATGTGATTGAGCGCCGCGAAGGGCCGGTCAAAGGCTACATCGAAGTTACAGACGTTCGGGCGTTCTCCGCACATGGCCGCCTGCTGGACGGGTCAGCCGAGCGCGGTGACCGCCTGGAACCTCTGTCGCCTTGACTTTCCAAGGCCGGAACCTGAGGTTGTGCCTATGGGATGGCTGGCCAGATTGATGTCGATACCCGGATTGGTCCGGGGTCTCGATGAACAGGATCTTGATCCGGACCCGGTGCGCCAGTTCGGATCCTGGTACCGCTTTGCCCGGCGGGCCCGGATCTACTGGCCCAACAGCGCCGCCCTGGCCACAGCTTCCGCCGAGGGACGTCCTTCGGTCCGGATGATTCTACTCAAGCGCCATGGCCCGGACGGTTTCGATTTCTACACCAACTATGAAAGCAGGAAAGGGCGCGAGCTCGATGCCAATCCCTTTGCGGAGATGGTTATCTACTGGAATGACCTGCTCCGGCAGGTTCGCATCCGCGGGCCGGTGGAGCGACTCTCACGCGAGGATTCGGCCGCCTATTTCCACTCCCGGCCGCGCGGCAGCCAGATCGGGGCATGGGTATCCCGGCAGGATACCCCGGTGGAAAATCGCGCGGCCTTGATGTCGGCGTACGATGCCTATGAGAAGGAATTCAAAGGCCGGGAGGTTCCGCTTCCCGCTTACTGGGGCGGCTATCGTATCCGGCCGGAAGCGCTTGAGTTCTGGCAGGGCCGCACCTATCGGCTGCATGACCGGTTTCTCTATACGAAATCAGGCGACGGCGGCTGGAACCTCGAGCGGTTGTCTCCCTGACGACTCCGCCTTTCCCGTATATCCGGCTTGTCCGTTGCCGCGCATGGTCTTATGGTCTGATCGATCACGATAAGGGGCTGATATGACCGTTGATTACGAGAAGCTTGGTGTTTTTTACCTCGGTGAACAGGTGGACCCCGCTGGGAGCAAACGGACCGGGGAGCTCCTCCTCTATGATGCCAAGGACCTCACGACGCACGCGGTGTGTGTGGGGATGACCGGGAGCGGGAAAACCGGTCTGTGCGTCTCGCTGCTGGAGGAAGCGGCCATCGATGGCATCCCGGCCATCGTCATCGATCCCAAGGGAGACCTCGGAAACCTGCTCCTAAGCTTTCCCGACCTGGCGCCGTCTGATTTCGAACCCTGGATCGACCCCGGCGAAGCGGCCCGCAAAGGGATGACGGTCCCGGACTATGCGCGGAAAACCGCGGAGACCTGGACCGGCGGGCTGGCCGACTGGAATCAGACGCCCGACCGGATCCGGATGTTCCGGCAGACGGTGGATATGGATATCTACACCCCAGGGAGCACCTCGGGCCGGCCCCTTTCCGTTCTCCGGTCCTTCGATGCGCCACCGCCCGCCCTGATCGAGGATCCCACCGCGCTTCGCGACCGGATCATGTCCGCAGTGTCAGGTATCCTCGGCCTGCTCGGTATCGACGCCGATCCCATCACCAGCCGCGAACACATCCTGATTTCCACCATTCTCGACCGGGCATGGCGGGAAGGGCGGAGCCTGGATATTCCTCAATTGATTGCCGCCATCCAGAAGCCGGGGGTTGATCAGATCGGGGTCTTTGATCTGGAATCCTTCTTCCCCGCGAAGGACCGGATGGGGTTGGCGATGATGCTCAACAACCTTCTCGCATCGCCGGGCTTCGGGGCATGGATGCAGGGGGAACCGCTCGATGTACAGCGTTTGCTCTATACCGAATCCGGCAAGCCGCGCATCTCGATCCTTTCCATCGCCCATCTGTCCGATGCCGAGCGGATGTTCTTCGTCACGATCCTGCTGAATGAAGTCCTTGCCTGGATGCGTTCCCAGCCCGGCACCGCCAGCCTGCGGGCGTTGCTCTACATGGATGAAATTTTCGGCTACTTCCCCCCGACCGCGAATCCGCCTTCCAAGGCTCCGATGCTGACCCTGTTGAAGCAGGCCCGCGCGTTCGGGCTGGGCATCGTTCTCGCCACGCAGAATCCGGTGGATCTCGACTACAAGGGATTATCCAACACCGGCACCTGGATGATCGGGCGGCTTCAGACCGAGCGCGACAAGATGCGGATCATCGAGGGTTTGGAAAGTGCGGGCTCGGGGCCGGCTCTCGACCGCCAGGAGCTCGACCGGCTGCTCTCCAACCTCGGAAGCCGGGTGTTTCTGATGCGGAATGTTCACGAGAAAGCGCCGGTGCTTTTCCAGACCCGGTGGGTGCTGTCCTACCTTCGCGGACCGTTGACGCTGCCGCAGATCCGGGCGCTTTCCGGCTCGAAGCCGGCCCAGGCCGTTTCGACACCTCCGCCCGCTCCCCGGGGAGCGGTGGAAACGCCTGCACCGGCCCGTGCGGTCAAACCGGTGGATACCCGTCCGGTCCTCCCGCCGGATGTGGCCGAAGTCTTCCTGAGGCCCGCACGATTCGTACAGCCCTCCGATATCATGTACCGCCCGTTCCTGATGGGATCGGCCCGGCTCCATTTCGCCCTGGCCCGGGTGAAGGTTGACACCTGGCAGACCCGCGAGCTGCTGGCGCCGTTTGGCCGGGGCGCACAGACCATCGCGTGGCCCGATGCGCGGGTGATGGTGGACCGTGATGCACCGCTGGATACCGAAGCGCCGGCCGGATGCGGATTTGCCGATCTACCCTCCGCCGCGACCGTGCCCGGGAATTACAAGGATTGGGAGAAAATGCTGAAGAGTCATCTGTATCAGTCCATGACCCTCGACGTGTACCGCCACGCGGAAACGAAACTGGTTTCTGAACCGGGCGAAGGAGAAGGCGATTTCAAGGTCCGGGTGGCCCAGGCGGTTCGTGAACAGCGAGATATCGACATCGAAAAGGTGAAGGCATCGTTTGAACCGAAGCTGGCCCGTCTGGAGGAGCGCTACCGCAAGGCTGAACATAAACTCGCGACCGAAAAAGCCCAGGTCGGTTCTCAAACCGTATCCACGATGGTGTCCTTCGGCGCCACCGTACTCGGCGCGCTTCTCGGTCGCCGGGCCGTCAGCACCGGCACCGTTACCCGTGCCGGAAGCGCGATCCGCGGGGCGGGCCGGATTTCCAAGGAGAAGCGGGATGTCGCGGTGGCCGAGGAAACACTGGAAAATCTCGAGCAACAGATGAAGGAGCTCGAGGCAGAGTTCGAGGAGGCGGTCAAGGAGTTGAAGACGGAGATCCGGCCCGAAACGCTCGAGGTGGAAACCGTATCGATTCGTCCGAGGAAGTCCGATATCAGCATTACCCGGGTTGCCCTGGCCTGGACCCCGTGGTCTCGTACCCCGGACGGTCTGTGGGAAAGTCTTTTGACCTGATACGAGAGGAATCTCCTGATGAATGCATATGATCTGGCTGCCATCGGATACACAGGCTTCGCCGCCTGGCGCGGGAAAAAACGGGGAGCGGGGGAAGAAGCCTACCGGCTTTTGCGGGTGGGTGTCGCCTTGATCGCCGGTTCCGGCCTCTATTCATTGTTTACCGGCGTGCTTTCATCCGTCTCCGATCGCCTGCCCGCGTTTTCCGGCGCCGTGGGGTTTGTCGCCGTCTTTGTCGGCGCTCTGTACCTGATGCGCAAGATCCGGGGCCTGATCGTGACCCGGGTCAATGCCGTGTGGGGAGACAAAGGGGCGCCGATTGCGGCTGCATTCGGGGCGGTACGCGGGTTTACCGTCGCGCTGTCCGCAGGCATCGCCGCGGCGCTGACCCGGGTTGATGCCATCGAGAACCTTGTTCTGCAGGATTCATGGCTGGGCGCCGTGATCCGGATGTTTGTCCATGGCGGATAAGTGATTACGGAATATCCGCCACCCGGGCCCGGGCTTCCAGGACGCGATCTCCGCTCGAAAAACGTATACGGTACAGTGTGGGGGAGGCCCGGCCGAGAACCGTTATTTCCGCCCCTTTGTTCAACATGCCGACGCGGGGGTGGGGCGGTTTGGAAGAGTAGACGTTGATGGTCTTGTGAAGGATCACGACCCGCTGCTCGCCATCATGTGCCGTTGATGATGCGGTTGACCCTGCATCACTGCCCTTCTCGCGGTCCTGCCGGGCAAGCTCCCGCTTCCGTTCCTCCAGCTCGGATGGAACAAACTGTGCGCCTTCACTCATGCGCAGAAGCACTTCCGCGTAGTCCAGCAAACTCGATTTCAGCACCTTGGATGCGAGCACCTCACTGTTCTCATCCTGGACAAGGACGACGTAGCCGTAGAATTTCACCCCATGTTTGGCATAGAGGTGATCATCAAAGCTCAACTGGATCGGTTTGGCGTCAAAGGTGTGACTGCCCCGGGACGGAAGATCAAAGGTTGAAGCGGATCGGCCCAGGAGATGGTACAGCTTAACGGCCGCGCTCTCACCGATAATCATCAGCGTGGCGGTGAGATTCTTGAAGTCGCGGTAGATTTCCTGGTTCCGGATCTCGACTTCGAAGGAAAGCGTTTGCTCTTTGTCATCGTAGTCCGTCCCGGAATACCCCGTGCTTTTTCCTTTTGATACTTTGATGAATAGATCCGCGGGGTTGGACGACATGCGCAATTCGCCTGTGGCCGATCGGGTTGCGGTCAACAGCACAAGCACCGCCAGAAGGGTTGTTGCAACATGATGGAGAAATCGCCGCATGACAAAACCAATATTATATGAGTCCTCATATCATAACCGACGGGTTTTGGCGATACGAATCGGATGAGAAGTCGACAAGGTATCGGTTCGGAATGTGCCTGGTTCGACAGGGCGGAGGGATCGCCCGGCTCAGATTGCCGCATCTACGATCCGGCGAAGGATCGGCTCATTTGCTTCAAGCTCCTGAACAAGCTTGAACTGGGCCCGGGCCCGGTCGAGGTTGTGGCCGGGGCGGCCGCACTTGAAGTAGTGATCGCCTTCCAGGTAGTCGGTCAGGAAACGGATGCCGATCTCAAGGGTGATGATTCTCGTCGCATCGTACATCCATGCCTTCTCTTTATCATTCAGGATTGCGCCGGCGGATTCGAGGTATCCGTTCACCAGCGCTTTGAACAATTCGGGTTGAATGCGAATCCGGGAAAGGTCGCGATCATCCTCCCGGGAAAGGGTGATGGATGTGCGGGCGAGGTCGCCGAAATCATAGAGCGACGTGCCGGCCATGACTGTATCGAGATCGATCACCGAAACCGCGTGATGCTTCTGCTGATCGAACATTACATTGTTTACCTTGGTATCGTTGTGAACCGCACGGGACGGCAGGGTTCCATCCGTCCGGGCGACTTCCAGCAGCCGGCAATCTTCGCGGCGGGCGAGGGCGAAGTCCGCTTCCGCCCGCGCGGTGGCCAGGCGGCGGTGTGCGTCGGTTGCGATCGCAGAGACCAGACGTTGATGCCGCTTCGGTGTATTGTGAAAGTCCGGGATGATGTCGTGCAGCTTCTCCGGCGGGAGGTCGCGCAGAGACGCTACGAACCAGCCAAAGGCCCTTGCCGCCTCGTAGGCGTGATGGGCGTTACGCACCACATCCACGGAGTATGCGTTTTCGACATGGGTCATCATCCGCCAGGTCCGGCCTTCGTGGATCAGCAACGGCTCGCCCCGGCGTGTCGGAACGATGGAAACGGTTCGGAATGCCGGTCGGCCGGGCGAGGCCGCATGATCGTGAAGGTGCGGCAGTATGGCATGAATGTTGGCAATCTGTTTCTCGGGATGCCGGAATACATCCGTGTTCAGCCGTTGGAGTACAAACAGGTGCTGGGTGCGGCCGGTCACCTGGACCCGGTAGGTATCATTGATGTGTCCGCTCCCGATGGGTTCGTGCCGCCCGAATGTACCGGGCAGGTCGTAGGCATCGAGCACATCCCGGATGAGGGCATGGCCGGAATCCTCGGCCGCCGCCTTCATGTCCAGAGTTCCGGGGGATAAACGCCGGCATCAATCCGTTCACGGATCCCTTGTTCCACAGCCGGCTTGTCTTCCCGATACGTAACGCCCATCCAGGCTTCCTCGGTGGTCTGCAGGCGCACGCGGGCATGGTTGCCCTGAATCAGATCATCCACCACCATGGGCAGATAGCACTCACGTTTCTGTTCATGCCCCCCGGCCTTGAGAAAGACGGAAAGAGCATCCTCCAGCGGGGGCAGCAGGGAAGGGGTAAACCCCCAAAAGTTCATCGAGACCGTTTCGTTCCCGGTCAGGTTATGCCTTGTGCCGTCGTCGTCCGTCCATACCGCACCCTGGCCGTCCCGTGCGATCGAGGTGATTTCAGTGACGGATTGGAGATACCCGTCCTCGCCGGCCCGGCAAATCCCGCGGGCCACGGTTCCGTGGTCCGACAGGGTGCGGCGCAGCCGGTAGCCGACCATCAGCCATTCGTGGAGGTCCTTCTCGGATCGCAGAAACGCCTCCGCCTGCCGGTAGGGATCGGGTCCGTAAAAGTCATCCGCATTGATCACGATGAATGGACGGTCGAGTTGTTCGCGGGCCGACCACACAGCATGGGCGGTTCCCCATGGCTTGGTGCGGCCGGCGGGAATATCGTGATTCACCGGCAGATCATCGAGGGACTGGAATGCATAGCCCACATCCATACGCGCTTCGAGGCGGCGGCCGAATGCCTGCCGGAAATCCTCTTCGATATCACGGCGGATGATGAAAACGACCCGGCCGAAACCTGCGCGCAGGGCGTCATACACCGAGTAATCGAGAACGACTTCACCGCCGGGCCCGACCGGATCGATCTGTTTGAGTCCTCCGTACCGGCTTCCCATGCCCGCGGCAAGAACCAGAAGGATTGGCTGCGCGTTCCCCATGTTGTCCCTCCGTTGTGCGGTTAAAATTTCTGCCATTCCGGCTTCTTCTCAAATACCCACCGGTAGTAGGCGGTATTGCGAAGCTGGGATGCGGCTTCCTGGTCGAGGAAGGTTTTTACCCGCGGATGCAACTGAAGCGCCGAGGCCGGCATCATACTGGTGACCGGGCCTTCGATGGATTGGGCGATCACCGATGCTTTGCCGGCGCCGAAGGCGAGGAGGATGCACTCCCGGGCGTCGAGAATGGTTCCGATGCCCTGGGTCAGGATGTAACGGGGCACGCTTGATTCGCCGCCGAAATCATTGCCGAATTCCCGCCGGGTGCGCGGGGTCAGGGTCTTGGTCCGGGTCCGTGATGCGAGGGAAGAGGTCGGTTCGTTAAATCCGATATGGCCGTCCGGGC
>JAUIHQ010000128.1 GCA_030432155.1 bacterium
GTTCGCGTTGACGAGCCCGGCGACTTCGTTGGCGGTCAGCCCGCCGATGCGGCCTTCGGCCTGCTCGGCGAACGCCGAGAGCTCGTCGGCGGGCCCGATGATCGTGAGATGGTTCGCGCACCAGTTCGGCATCGACGCCGATGGTGACCGCGTCCTGGTTGCGCGCACCTGTCTCGGTGCGCTCCGGCCGGTGAACGCGAACTGGCCGGCCCCTTGTCAGGGCCGGCCAGTCGTCGATGCGGTTCGCTGGTTCAGGTTCATGAAGAACGCATTCGGCGGGTTGTCGGTTCGCTCGTACCGGCCCATCGCCGAGACCATGGGATAGTAGATGGAACGGGTCCGGGTCGCCTCTGCCTCCGCCATGCGCACCCGCTCAAACGATGCCTGAAGATCCGGACTTTTCTCGAGCGCGATCCCGATGCATTCGTCGAGGGTAAGGGCCCGGGTTGAACCGCCGGCAGCAAGAATGGTGAGGACGGTCCATACGATGGCGCGGGGAAGGGGGCTCATGGGCAGACTCCGTGTTTTCGCCGGATGCAGTCGAGAATGGTCAGTGCGCTGTTATCCGACAGGTGATACCAGACTTCCTTGCCGTTTCGCACCTTGTCCACAACACCGACCCGTCGCATCTGGTTGAGATGTTGAGATACCACCGGCTGGGGAAGATCAAGGCCCTCCATCATACGATGAACCGGCGCTTCCTGTTCGCGCTCAAGAATCTCCACGATTTTCAGGCGATGCGGATGAGCGAGAACCTTCAGGATCTCTGACATCCGGACCAGCAGCTCGGTCGACAGGCATTGCGTCGGTGCTTTCATATTCAAACATGCATATATGTTCATTATTGAATTTGTCAAGTATATTTGATGCGGGATGCGGGATGCGGGATGCGGGATGCGGGATGCGGGATGCGGGCTTGCCCCGCACCGTGACGACCAACGGGAGTCTCTGGTGCCGGGGTTTCGAGTTTCAGGCGTTCAGTTCCCGGCAACTGCCGGGTGAGGAGTCCCTTCGCCGACAGGCTTTCCGGGATACCATCACCGATCGGCACATTCCTTCGTCGCCGGAATGTTGAACGTTTCAAATTGAACGTTGAACGTTAAGCGTTCCGCCCCGCAACTGCGGGGCGGCTAGAGTTTGATTCCCGCCTTCACGCCGATCCGGGTGGTTTCGGAGTCGGGTTGGAAGAACCGGCCGGTGTCGTCCAGGTCGGACTCGCCAAATTCAAGGTATTCGTAGAACGCCGAGACCGTGAACGAATTCATCATGATGCCGGCCTCGGCGGTGTAACCGATCTCCGTTTCCGGCTCGAGGCTTACGTTGCCGACACCGTCAAAGCCGATGTTTTCCACTTCCTCGTCGTTATAGAAAGGAATCAGAATGGCGCCGCGTAGAAAAAGGGTGCTGCCGTTGCCGGCATCGGCCTCGAGCCGGAGTCCGGCCACGCCATACGCGGTGAGCCAATATTCGTCATACCCGGCATCGCCGTCGACATCGAGCTGGCGTAGCCAGTATTGGGCGCCGGCGCCGACTTCCGGGTAGAAGGTCAGTCCACCGGACTGAAACAGCGCGAAAGAAAGAAGGGTTTCGCCGCCGACCCCGCCATACGCGGTATCTGACCGGTACGGTCGGGTATCGCCTTCCTCGTTGAACACCGCGCCGTCGTAATCAACTTCCCCCGCAAATCCTTCGATCCGGTTTGTCCGAAAGCGGTGTACCCAGTTCGATCCCGCCCTTGAACAGATAGCCATCCTCCTCAAGCAATTGCCGCCCATCAATCGATTCCGTCCATTCGAAGGAATACACAGAAAGATACGGAATCACATACGCACTTTCCGATTGCGCCCGGACATCGGCCGGCAGGGTGAGGGTCAGGCATGAAGCGGCAACAATAGCGGACAGGTATTGTGTTTTCATGGGAACAAACTGTACTACATCCCCGGCAGAAACAAAGACCTACTTTTCGGCTTTGTGGTGCCGGAGGTGGGAGTCGAACCCACACGCCCGTGAGGGCGGCAGATTTTGAGTCTGCTGCGTCTGCCATTCCGCCACTCCGGCCCTTGCGAAGAAGGAATTCCGTCGTATGTATCACCTATTCGGATGACAGGGAAATGGTTTTTTCCCATACTGACGGTCAGCGAAGGTTGGAGAACAGGCGATTATGATTCAACTCGGTATCATCGGCACCGGCGCCATGGCCAATGCCCACGCTAATGCGTTCCGTTCCGTGGCGGATGTAAATGTTGCGGCGTGCTGCGACGTGGATGAAGCGCGGGCGGAGGAATTTGCCCGTAAATGGAAGATTCCGTCCTGGTATACCAGCGACGTGGACATGATGCGGAAGGAAAAGCTCCAGGCGGTCTCGGTCGTTGTTCCCGACAAGGCCCACGCGGATGTTGTGCTTCGGGCGATCAAGGAGCGGGTTCATGTCTTCTGCGAAAAACCCCTCGCCGACAGCGTGGCCAATGCCCGCAAAATGGAGAAGGCGCTGGGCCGCAAAGCCCTGGTGACCATGGTGAACTATACCTACCGGGACTGCGCAGGCCTTCAGGGTTTGGCCGATTATATCAAGGAAGGCAAAGTCGGAAGCATCCGCCATGTCGAGGCGGTGTGTCTGCAGGGGTGGCTGGTGGCGCGGAGCTGGGGTGACTGGCGGAAACGACCGGCCTGGCTCTGGCGGCTCAGTTCCAAGCACGGCAGTCTCGGCGCCCTCGGCGATCTCGGATCGAACTTGTACGACATTCTCCGGTTCACCGTCGGCGATGCCGCGGAAGTCGGCGCCCGGATCAAAACCTTCGACAAGGGGGTCAAGGGCGACAGGATCGGAGACTACCTTCTGGATGCGAACGACTCCTTTTCCGCGAACCTTATCTTCCGGAACGGCGCCATGGGGGTCATGCATGCCACCCGTTGGGCGGTCGGCCACATGAACACCCTCCGGCTCTCTGTTTACGGAGACGAAGGCGCTGTTCGTTTCGACCTGGAACAAAGCCCCCATTCCTTTCAGTGTATCCGGGGCCGCATGAACATCGACCGGGCGGAATGGGCGACCGTCCCCTGCAAGACCTATCCGACAGCCTACGAGCGATTCTGCGAGTCCATCCGGTCCGGCAAGACGGTGTATCCGAACTTCAAGGACGGGATCGAGGCCCAGGAATTCGTGCAGGCGTGCCTCACATCCGACCGGAAACGATCCGTGGTCAAGCTCGCCTGACGATCAGTCCGGCCACGGCGTGGTTTCGAGCGCCCTCGGCGGGCCGAGGATCACTCTCCAGGCCATGCCTTGGCGAACGCTGTTCCTGCTCCTTGCATCCGCGCCGGTGACCGGCGGGGTGCCGGCGGACCGGTGGGTTCCCAGTTTGAGGATGTTCCGCATGGCGGGAATGGACAGGGTGTCGGCTTTGAATTTCAATCCGGCCTGGTGAAGCTCGGAGGACAAGGCGCCGCCCATCGTCCGCTGCATGGATGCCTCGGTGCCGTATACATCCTGCTCCTCCATCTCCGCCTTGAGCTCGGCAAGCGTCGGCATGCGCGGGGACGGTATCGGATCCGCTTGGGGCGTCCACCGGGGGCGTGAGGGCGGGGGCTTGGGCGAGGGTTGCGGCCTGGCAGGCCGGGGCCGTACCGGCTCGGGTTGCCGCTGCGCCTGCGTCTGCGGACGATAGGCCGGGGCCGGTTTTTCCGGCTCTTGGTCCTCGTCGTCTTCTTTCCCCGAGATGGTGTCGAAGAACTCCTGAAGATCCCGTTCCATGTCGGTCATGGGTTCCCCGGGCTCTTTTCGGTTGTTCTTTCGCCGGGCCTTGGAGAGGGTCTGGCCGATCAGCCACAGCACCACGATCACGAAGTAAATGATCGCTTCAAGTGCGGCGCCGCCGTCGGCGCGGATTTGATTCAGCCAATCCATCGGTTGTCCCGTGAGGGGAACGGCTGCGATCAGCCGTTCCCGCCGTCGCCTTTCGGCCGCTTCGCGTCATCGCCTTCGGAGATCGACTCACGCATGGCGGTGTCGGCCATGATGTTCTGGAGCCGGTAGAAGTCCATGACGCCCAGCTTGCCCTCGCGGAGCGCCTGGGAAATGGCCATCGGAACCTCGGCCTGGGCTTCGATCACCTTGGCCTGCATGTCCTGGACCTTGGCCCGCATTTCCTGTTCGGCCGCGATCGCCATCGCACGGCGGCCTTCAGCCTCGGCCTGACGAAGTTTTTTGTCGGCTTCAGCCCGTTCGGTTTCGAGCAGGGCGCCGACGTTGGCGACTTCGCGGGCGCCGGAGACGCCAGCCACGCTGACATCGGCGATATCGATCGATACAATTTCAAATGCGGTCTGGGCATCCAGGCCGCTGTTCAGCACTTTCTGGCTGATGTGGTCGGGATTTTCGAGCACATCCTTGTAGGTGGGGGAGGAACCGATTGCGCTGACGATGCCCTGGCCGACGCGGGCGATGATCGTGTCTTCGGTGGCGCCGCCGACGAGGCGGTCGAGATTGGCCCGCACCGTGACCCGGGCTTTGACCAGCAGGCGAATACCGTCCTTGGCCACCGCGTCCAGCATGGCGGTTCCCTTGGCCGGGTCGGGGCAGTCGATGACCTTGGGATTCACACTGGTTCGAACGGCGTCATAGACATCGCGCCCGGCGAGATCGATGGCGGCCGCCCGCTGAAAGCTCAGGGGAATATTCGCCTTGTCCGCGGCAATCAGCGCGTGTACCACCTGCATCACATTTCCGCCGGCGAGGTAGTGGGCTTCGAGATCGTTGGTGTTGAGCTGCAGGCCGGCTTTGACCAGCCGGATCCGGGCGTCCACGATCACCTTCGGCGGAACGGCGCGGAGCTTCATCGCGATCAGCGAACGGAAACTTACATAGGCGTTGGAGGTCCAGGCCCGTATCCACACGTTCAGGAAGGAAATGACGATGGCGAGGAAGATCAGGACGACGATGCCGCCGATCACAAATAGAATGTTCAATACCAGGGAACCCATGACGTTATGCCTCCGGATGATCCGTATGTTGTTGTTGTGAAATGGACTGCATGCCTGTTTCCGCCGGATTCGCCCGGCGCTCACGCACCCGCAACGCCGTGATCAGGCTTCCGGCGCCGAACACCGACGCCGCCACCATGATCGCCGGCCCGATCCACGGGGCCATGGCGAGACTATAGATCACAATCAGGCCGGCAACAAGGGTGGTAATCGCGGTTACGGTCGAAATACCGCCGCGGTGCCTCATCAGAATCGACCCCACCACGATGGCGGTCACGAATTTGCCCCCGTAGGTCAACAGCGCGAATACGGCGGCGAGCATGATGCCGAGGGGAAGTCCGATGAGGGTCAGGATGGCGGAAATGGCGGCGATGGGCGTGGCGAGGACGAAGATGATGCCGATCAATCCGGCCCGGGGAGGCGAAGCCCGCATGATCAGGACCGCCCGCCCGGTCAGTCGGGGGGCGATCAGCAGAAAGGGTATCCCGACAAGAATGGCGGCGAGGAGGAAGAAGAACTGGCGTATCAGGCGATCGAGTCCGGACGCGGGAACCGGCTGAACGGCCGGCTGTATACGGGCAATCTCGCCGCCGATGCTGACGCGGTCGCTGACCACGAGATCCCGGTTGGTGGTCGCATAATGAAGATCCCCCGCGATGCGGGCCCCTGGCAGGAGAAGAATGTCATCGCCCTCCACGTGCACCGAACCTTCGATCTGGCCGCCGATGGTGATCTTCCGGGCCAGAATTCTGATGTTCCCTTCGACCGGAGCCTGCAAAAGCGCGGTATCGGCAACGGCGAAGATATCGCCGTGAATCATCGCATTGGTACCCACGGAGAGACTGTTGGCGACGGCGAGTACACCGTTGCCTACGGCGCCGTCGACGGTGACATTCATGCCGGCGAGGCGAAGGTGGTCGCCGACCCGGCCGGAGAATTGAACGACCGGAGACAGCATCCACAAATCATTGCTGAATGTGCCGGTGGCTGTTACCTCTTCGCCGGCGGCGGCGAATACATCATCGGCGGCATTCCCGGCAAAGGAAATCCGGGTGGCGGCGGCGATCGCGGTCTGGCGGTTGTACACATCGTCCGCCTGGTTGGACACCGATTCACCGGACACCCAGTCGATTGCCCGGGCTCCTGCAGCCGCGGACAGGAGACACGCGGCGGTCATCATGGTGCGGAGTGGAAGGAGGCTGCGCATGATCATGCAGGATCCGCCTGACGCACGACCACACGGTTGCCCTCGGCCTTCAAGACAACGATGTCGGAATCCTGCTCAATGAAGCCGGCTTCCGAAACGACATCCACCCGTTGTCCTTCCACGGTGGCGATGCCGGAGGGCCGGAGGTCGGAGACCGCTTTGCCGGTTTTTCCGACCAGCGGCTCATAGGGGTTGTCGGATGACTTGAAGGTACTGCCGTCCGTTTCAAGCGTGAACATTCGCCCCAGCGCCGATTTCGGGCAGTATTTGATCCAGAGGGCGAGCAGCACGATGCTTCCGATAATGATCGAGATGGCCGATATGATCCCCCCGGTGGGGCCGAATGCGGAGAACCCGACTCCGATGGCCGCCATCATGGCAATGCCGCCCACGAGGCCGAGAATGCCGCCGGGAATGAAAAACTCCACGAGAATCAGGAGCAGACCGGCAACAAGGAGGATGAGATACCACTGGAACGGATCGGTCATACGGTCGGGTCTCCGGGAGGGGCCTGGGTTACGACAAGGTGACTGCCGTGGGCTTCGATGGCCTGGACCGGCGCGCCCTGGTCGAGGAATTCGCCGCGGGTCATCACATCGACCCGGCGGTCGCCGAAACGAGCGGAACCGCCCGGACGGAGCGGAGTCACGGTTTTACCAACCGTCCCGACCAGATCCGCCAGGCTGGATGTTGCGGTGTATCCGGCATCGCCGCTGGTCGATTCCTGGAGCACCAGCCAGCTCATACTCCGGGATTTCGGCAGGAATTTTCCGAGGAGCAGCATGCCGGCGCCGGTCATGATCAGCGACAGGGCGAGATTACGGGCCGGCGTCTTCAGGTCGTCCATCGCCGGCACCCATTCGTTGCCGGGCAGGCTGGGGGCCATGGATGTCAGCAGGCTCCAGAGAATCATCAGCACGCCGATCAGGCCGATAAATCCGAATCCCGGCAGAAGGAAAAGTTCGATCAGCAGCAGAATGATACCGGCGACGAATACAAGCAGTTCCTCGTTGCCGGCCAGACCGGCGATGTGATGGCCGAAGAAGAAGAGACCCAGGCAGACCACGCCGACCATCGCGCCCCAGCCGATTCCGGGGGTCTGCAGCTCGATCCAGAGCGCCAGCATGCCGATGGTCATCAGGATGGGGGCAATCATGGAAATGAAGCGCGCGAGTTTCTCCAGCTCCGAGACTTCCAATCGACGAATCTCCGCATCCCCGAGGCCGACGGTCTGCAGCATATCGTCCAGGCTCTCAACCGTACCTTCCGACAACAGCGGCCGTTCCACGCCGTCGATGACATATCGTCTTTCCGCCTCCAGGTTGGTCAGGGTCAGGATGCGCCCCTCCGCGCAGATGATCTCGTCGCCGATCTTATACTCGATATCCCGCCGGACCATGGCCGATGCCATTTCCTCGTCGCGGCCTTTCTGTTGGGCGATGCTGCGGACGAGGGTGTCGACATACGATTCAATCTTCTCGCGTTCCGCCTCGCCGAGTTCCTGCATGCCTCCGCCCGGTGCGGCCATGATCGGCATCGCGTCCCCGATTTTGCTGCCGGGGGTCATGTAAATGTAGTCGGTGCTGAGAGCGATGATGGCGCCGGCGGATATCGCGTTGTGCTGGACAAAGGTGTAGGTCGGAACATCCACGGCAATAATCGTCTGCACGATTTCCTCGGTCACATCCACCCGCCCGCCGGGGGTATCCATCTCAAATACGACCGCCCGGGCTCCGTTCGCCTCGGCATCTTCCAGTCCCCGCCGCAGAATATACAGGAGGGCGGGCTCGATCATGTCCTGGATGGGGATGACGTATACCAAGCCGTTTTCGGCATCCGGCCGGGGCTCCGGATCCGTTGCCGACACAGCGGCGCCGGTCTGGCCGGGCACGTTCAAAGCCGCCAGGGTGATGAAGCAGGCGGCGATTGCAGACTTCCAGGTTGGCATTTTCATGATCTTGGGTTTCATTATACATTTTGAAACACGAAAAGCGAGTGCAGCGGAACGGATAACGAATGAAGAACATGAAAGGCTCCAGGGCATTGGTCACCGGTGGCGCGGTGCGGATCGGCGCTGCGATTTGCCGCCGCCTTGCGTTGGAAGGTGCAGGGATGGCCATTCATTGCCGACACTCCCGCGACCAGGCCGAGGCGCTGGCCGGGGAGATCCGGGAGGCCGGGGGGACTGCGGTTGTGGTTCAGGCCGATCTTACCGACGAAACAGCCTGCCGAAATCTTGTCGCCGAAGCATCACAAGGCCTGGGCGGTCCCCTGGATATCCTTGTCAATAATGCGTCGGTATTCGAAAAAGTCCCGCTTGAGGAACTCACCGGGGATCGGATTCTGCACGATTTCTGGCCGAACTGCTTCGCGCCGATGCTGCTGATGTCCGCCTTTGCCGGTCCGTGTTCCCATGGATCGGTGATCAATCTTCTCGACCGCCGGATTCGATCGAATGACCCTGATTGCATCTCCTACCTCGCCTCCAAAAAAGCTCTTGAAGCCGTCACCCTTGCCGCGGCGGTGGCGCTGGGGCCCGCCATCCGGGTCAATGGCGTGGCGCCGGGTCCGATTTTGCCTCCGCCGGGCAAGGACGTGCAGTACCTTGTGGAGAAGGGCGGCGCCATGCCTCTGGCCCGCCGCATCGGGCCGGAGGATATCGCCGATGCGGTGATGACCCTTCTGATGAACGAAAGCATGACCGGGCAGATTCTGTTCATCGATGGCGGACAGCACCTGCTGGGCAACGGAGTATAACCATGGATCGTATACATGTTCGCGACCTGACCCTGCGGTGCATCATCGGCGTCTACCCCGAGGAGCGGAAAGACCGACAGGATGTCCTGGTCAACCTTCTGCTGGAGGGGCCGTTCTCGAAAGCCGCGGAAACCGACGGCATCGACGACACCGCAAATTACCGCACGATTACCAAGCAGATCATCGCGCTGGTCGAGAACAGCGAATACTATCTGATTGAGACCCTGGCCGAGCGAATTGCCGGGGTGTGCCTTGAGGACCCGCTGGTGCGGCGGGCCACGGTGACCGTGGATAAACCGGGTGCGCTCCGGTTTGCCCGCAGCGTGGCGATTGAGGTCACGCGGGAAAAGCCGGCGAGCTGATGGCCGCTTGTCATGGTGAACTCCATCAGCAGTGGGCCGCCAACCGGAGCGGGGGCATTCCTGCCCCCGTCGAACCGATCGTGCTCCAACCGCTTTTGGGGGGCTTGAATCGATTGGCCGCTAGGGCGGTTTAAATAAATCCGTATCCTTTTCATTGGCGACTTCGACCTTACTCGTACACATACTTATACACACGCACAGGGGGATCGCGTGTACGAGTATGTGCACGAGTACGAGATGAGCGGCTACGACATTTTTGAAACCGCCCTAGCCGATCCGGCTGCGATAATGCCGCATCAGCTCGGTGATGTCTTCGCGGATGGTGAACATCTCTTCGATGTAGCCCCGCAGCAATGTAGGATCCATCGATTTCTGGTGCTCCGCCTGGGCGGCGAGATTGAGGGCGGTGTGAAGGTAATTGATAGCCCGTTTCAGGCCGGCTACCACGAAACCATTGTCGATATCATCGTCATACCCGAGGCTGTTGAGGGCTCCGGCAAGTTTGGCGGAACATATCTGAATCTGGACGACCATGTTCTGGACAACGGATTCCTTCTCGCAGATCAGGCCGGCGGCATCACAGGCATGCCAGACCTTGAGACCGAACCGCATGCAGCGGAGGGCGAGGGGATGGTGGATTTCCCCGTTTTCATCCCGGACCCAGTCGATCCCTTCCCGCAGGGGATCGGGCATCAGTTCCTCGATTTCCATGTCATCGTCATAGAAGAAGTCCTGCTCGCTATCATCTTCATAGATCCCCCGCTCCTGG
>JAUIHQ010000129.1 GCA_030432155.1 bacterium
TAAACCGCTCGGACACCTCTCCATGTAAGCTTCTATTTTTTTAGCAATACCATCGGTATTGCTACTAACCGGTGCAACACTTTCCCCGTCCCGATTTGATCGGGACGAGCAGGCGTGCTCCTTAAACCACTCGGACACCTCTCCGATTCCGCAGACCCATTGCCGCGTATCGGTTCTGAACGACCGGAACTGCTGACATTAAACAGGATGAGCGGTTGGATTCAAGCCTATTGCCGGGGTGGAGCGAGGCGGGGCGGCCTTACTCTCCGATCAGGGTCTCGCCGAGGGCGACGGTCACCTGGTCGGCCATGTCGCGGAAGGAAAAGGGTTTGGGAAGAAGGAAGGTTTTACGGTTTTTGAGGGCCTTCCGGATCTGGGGGTGCTCCTCGGTGAAGCCGCTGACCAGAATGATCGGTGTCTTGACCTTTTCTTCCTCCCGCAGCCACGTGACCGCCGCGAGTCCTGACAGGTCGGGAAGGTTGAAGTCGAACAGGATCAGCTCGGGCCGGTCTTCCTCCCGGGCCTTGGACCACATGGACTGCAACTCCTCGCCGCTGCCTACTTCCTTGACCGCATGTCCGTCTTCGGTCAAAACCCGCCGGCTCATCTCCCGCACCACCGGATCGTCATCCACCACCCAGATCCGGCTGGGGGCTAGACGTCGGCGTACTTTGCGGGGTTTGACCTGGTCGCGGTCGCCGGTGAAGGCGGGCAGCGTCACTTCCAGCGTACCCTCCATGCCCGATTCATTGGAAATGCGCACCGTACCATCCAACTGGGCCACCATACCCAGCAGGGCCGCAACATTCGGACCGACATCGTCGGCCGCCGTCTGCAACGATTCCTCAATCGGCATGCCCGTACCGGTTTTACCGCCGCGTGCGGCGTCATGGACCAGGATCCGCAGCATCAACTGCTCCCGCTTCACATTCCGGGTCGAAATGGTGACCGACCCTCCGCCGGTCATGCTGTCGACCGCATTGGCGACGACATTAAACGCGATCTGGTGCAGAATTCCCTGGGGGGCGAGAACCTGGTCATTTTCAGCCTCCAATTGCAGGTCGACCGTCGTATCCTTACCGATCCGGGATTCGAGCAGGGTTAGCACCCCCTTGATGCGCTCATGCACGGAGGCCGGGGTTGCATCTTCCTCGCCGATCGATCCCGATACCGACAAAACCTCCTCGGTGAACCGCCGGCCCCGTTGGGCCGCTTCAGTCACTTTGCGCAGAGCATCCTCGGTATCGTTCTGCCATTCACCCCGGTCGAGGATCATCGAGGAATAGCCGAGGATCACCGAAAGCAGGTTGCTGAAATGATGCGCCATCCCCTCGGCCAAGGTTCCCAGGGCGTTGAGCCGCTCGGATTGAAGCTGCTGCATGGAAAGTTCCCGGCAGCGGATATGCTCACTGAACAGAGCCGCCAGGGTGTCCCGGGACATCCGGCAGAGGTCTGCGACCTTCTCCCTTGCCTGTCCGCTGTGAACCGGCACATTCGTTGCCGCTTCCCGGATCTCGGCCAGAGGTTTTCCGGCCAGAAAGGCGATGTCGTTCAGATCTTTGTCGGTGAACGCTTCGAGGCGGTATTTCCCCGAGCGAATCAGATGCACGATGTGACCCTGCACGACCACCGGACAGACAAACTCCCGTATGCCGAACGGTCCTTCGTGATCGAGCTCGCGACCGGTTTCGATCAGACTCTCAAGAAGGGAGATCTCCGACGCGAGGACAAGCTGGCGACCGTCGGCGGATGCGGCCAGCAAGCCGCGGATCAACCGGTCCTGTTCGTCGAAGGAATCATCACTTCCCCACGGGTGGTACGGGCTGAGCAACTCGCGGGCGAATTGAAGGTCGAAGTGACGGAAGGAGCGCGGCACGGATTTCTGAAGAACGCTGTCCGGCAACCGGACGCGATTCATCAGTGCCTTGTGTTTTTTCTCCAGGTCCTGGGTGGATGTGCTCATAAATACTGACCCATGTGGTTTGTTCCGTCGTTCTTGAACCTCAACATTATACACACCGCAGCAGGGTGCGTATAACCGTGAAATGCCGCGAATCGGTCGAGCGTTTTAGCAGGATGCGGGGAGATTCCTGGAGGTCGCGGTCGATAGGGATCAGCCCCTGACCGCATTTCCGATGATGGATGAAAGCTCCGCGATCTTCACCCTCTGCTGTTTCATGGTGTCGCGGTCGCGCAGCGTGACCGTATCATCGGCCAGTGTGTCGAAATCGACGGTGATGCCGAAGGGGGTGCCGATTTCGTCCTGCCGGCGGTAGCGGCGGCCGATGGCCCCGGTCTGGTCGTAGAAAACCGGCCAGTGTTCGCGGAGGCTGTTGTAGATCTCCTGTGCTTTGGCCACCAGTTCCGGTTTGTTCTTGAGCAGGGGAAATACCGCAGCCTTGACCGGCGCCAATTTGGGAAGAAAGCGCATGACGGTTCGTTCTTCATACCCTTCCGGTGCTTTCCCGTTCGGGTCGGCTTCCACCGGATCACCGCCGTCGTCGGAGGTAGGAACCCATTCCACCCGGTACGCCTCGCACAGAACAACCAGAACCGCCCGGGTCAGGCCGGACGCAGGCTCGATCACATTGGGGAGGAAGCGAAGGTTTTTCTCCTGGTCAAAGTATTCCATCTTCGTCCCGGAGTGTTCCTGATGCTGGGTGAGGTCAAAACAACCGCGGTGGGCAATCCCCTCCAGTTCGCCAAAATCGGGGGCCGTAAACGGATACAGGTACTCGACATCCACACAGGCATTGGAATAGTGGGCGAGCTCGTCCTGCTCGTGATCACGGAACCGGAGCGATGCCTCCCGCACCCCGAGCCCGCGCCACCATGCCATCCGCTGTTCTTTCCCGAAGCGGAACCACTGGTCGGCTTCATCCGGGTGGCAAAACCACTCCATTTCCATCTGCTCAAACTCGCGGGAACGGAAAATGTAATTGCGCGGTGTCACTTCGTTCCGGAATGCCTTCCCGACCTGGGCGATGCCGAACGGTACCTTGACCCGCATGGTATCCACCACATTGCGGAAATTCAGAAAGATCCCCTGGGCGGTTTCCGGCCGCAGATATGCCCGCGATTCATCGTTCTTGATGGCGCCGACATAGGTCTCGAACATGAGGTTGAACGAGCGGGGCTCGGTCAGGTCGCACTCCGTGTGTTCCCCGGCCTTCTTGCTGGGTTTGCGCGGGCATTCGTATTGGTCGATCTGATCCGCCCGGAAACGTGCCTTGCAGGCCCGGCAGTCCACCATCGGGTCGTTGAACCCCGCGACATGGCCCGACGCCTGCCAGGTTTTCGGATTCTGAATGATCGCGGAATCCAGGCCGACAATCTGAACCGGCTCGCCGTCCGGACCGGCCGGGGTGCAGGTCACCATGCGGCGCCACCAATCGTCCCGGATGTTGTTCTTCAACTGGATGCCGAGGGGGCCGTAGTCCCAGAATCCGTTCAGACCGCCGTAAATCTCCGAGGCCTGGAAAATGAAGCCGCGCCGTTTGCACAGGGCGGAGAGGGCCTCCATAAACGTCTTGCCGTTGGTTGCTTTCATGGTCCGCGCATCCTGCTGAACCGCAGGCTGGGGGTCAAGCTTGGAACTCCGTGGGGGATACGGGAATACGGGACGAAAACGGCTTTCCATATCCTGTATGGTTCTCCTACGATGGCTGCAACCATCAGGTTGTCTTTATGTACCAGTTGCAGATTCAGAATGGGGCGATGGCCGGCCGCACGTTTACCGTCCGGCAGGGCCGACTCGTCATCGGCCGGGACAGTTCGTGTGATATCAATATCCAGGACGATGACAGGGTATCTCGTCGGCATTGTGAATTGGTACCTCGGGCCAATGACATCATCCTCGTCGACCTCGGCTCCATCAACCCCGTAGAGGTGAACCGACAGCCGATCAAGGAACACCGCCTGAGAACCGGGGATGTGTTCGAGGTGGGGAAGACCCGTTTTGCCTTCAGCCGTCCCGGAGAGGAGCAGGCCCACGCCGCCGCCCCGGCCCAGACCCCCCGACGGATCAGCAAGGTGCAGATGATCGCCCTGGCCGCGGTACTCGGCATTTTCCTGGTCCAGTTGCTGTTCGTGCTGGTGTTGCCGAGCCTTCAGAACGACGACAATCTATCTTCACCGCCGCGTCCTGCAACGGATGCTGCCGAGGTAATTGCCGCATCAACCGGCGATGAACCGGAGGTGAAGCGGGAGCCGTCCAAACCTTCCGTGACCCCGCCGGTTGCCGTGCCAACCCCTGAGCCTGAGCCTGAGCCCGAACCCGAACCCGAACCGGCGCCGGATATTGAAGCGGAAAAACCGGTCCCGGTCCCGACTCCTACACCCGTGGCACCAGCCGAGGAGAGCCCGAAGCCGGCTGACCCGACACCGAAAGATGAGCCGGTGCAGCACGAGGTTCGCGAGTTGAGGAAGGCTGTGGACGAACTGAAGGTTAAAGTCGACGGGCTTGCCGCCGCTCCTCCGGCGCTGGAGGATAAAACCGCGAATGAACCACCTGCCCCTGCAGCACCTCCGGTTGATCCGGTTTTGAGCAAGGCCCGCGAGATCATGGAAGAGGCCGAGGCTGAGAGCGCCCGGATGAATCTGCGGAAAGCTGATGATCTCTACGAGCGTGCCCTGATGCTGGCCCCGGATTTTATTCCCGCCTACGTGGAACGGGCGCGTCTGTATGAACGGCGAGGCATGCTCCGGCAGGCGGGCGACATGTGGAAACAGGTCATGGACCGATCCATGGGCACCCCGCTGTATCAGCAGGCCGCAGCGGAGCGCCAGAGACTGGCCCGGGAAGAGCTGGTCATGAAAACTGTCCGCGGTGAAGAGGAACCGGTATCCTTGGGCAAGCTTCCCCGCCGTATCCGCCTTGAAACCATCGATCGTGAGAGATTCCAGGCCAATGACGAATTTGACGAGATGCGTCTGCTGCGTATCACCCTCAAGCCGAAATCAAGCGAGGGGCCGGTCGATTCGGATGATGTGCGGGTGGTTGTCGAATTTTATGATCATGTGATCGGGACCGGTGACATCGTGCCAACCACCGTTCTTGTGCCGGAGGATGCACTTGTCGTCGAAGGCGCCTGGGGCCGCAGTGAGGAGCGCACCGTTACCGCAGCGTATATCGTCCCTCGAAATTACCGGATTGATGAGGAAGCCCGCCTCGGGGAACGGCGGGATTATGAGGGATACCGGATCCTGCTTTATTACAAGGATGTGTTGCAGGATATGGCCGCGATGCCCAAGAGCCTTGGCGATCTGGATATCTCCCCGCTGACCGATGACACCCTTTAGGGCGGCTCAGGTCATGGAATCGGCTTCACGCTGAGCGGCCCGCTTGCGCATCGTTGCATTGAGGATGCGTTTCCGAAGGCGGATGTTTTTCGGGGTGGCCTCCACCAGCTCATCCGACGCGATGTATTCAATAGCCTGTTCCAGTGACAGGTCCAGTGGCGGCTCAAGCATGACCGCCTTGTCTTTCCCGGCGGCCCGGACATTGGTGAGCTGCTTGGTTCGTGTCGGATTGACTGGAAGATCCTCAGCCCGGGGATTCTCGCCGATGATCATCCCTTCGTATACTTCCTCGCCGGGTCCAATGAACAAGCGGCCCCGTTCCTGGGCCATTTCCAGCGCATAGGCGGTTGCCGAGCCCATCTCCATGGAAACCAGGGTTCCGGTGTTCCGGGCGGCGATCGGCCCGCAGTGGGGGGCATACTCTTTGAACATGTGGCTCATGACCGCCCGGCCGCTGGTCAGGTTGACCAGGTCGGTTTCCAACCCGATCAGCCCGCGGGTGGGAATGGTGGCTTCGATCTGTACCCGCGCGCCGTGGTGGTGCATGTTGTCGATCCGCGCCTTCTTTGCCGCAAGAATCTGCAGCGTATCGCCAAGGGTTTCGTTGGGCAGATCGATCCACAGGGTTTCGAACGGCTCCAGGGTCTTGCCGGCTTCATCCTTCTTCATGATGACCTGCGGCCGGGACACCAGCATCTCGTATCCTTCACGCCGCATCTGTTCAACCAGCACTGCGATCTGGAGCTCACCCCGGGCGCTGACCCGAAAGATGTTGGGAACTTCGGTATCCCGCACCGACAGGGAGACGTTGGTCAGGGTTTCCTTGTTCAGACGCTCGCGAAGATGGCGGGCCGTCAGGTATTTGCCTTCCCGGCCGGCGAACGGCCCGTCGTTCACGCAGAACTGCATCTCGATGGTCGGGGGGTCGATGGCGGTAAAGGGAATCGGTGTGGCGTTTGCATCACGGCAGATCGTGTCGCCAATATCGAGATCCTTGAAGCCCGACAGCCCGATGATGTTTCCGGCATCCGCGCTTCCGTATTCGGACGATTTCATTCCGCTGAATTGAAAGATCTTGGTGACGGTCGCCTTTTCGGTTTTTCCATTCCGGCGGAGGCTGTATACGGTATCGCCGACCGAAGCATGCCCGCCCCGCACCTTGCCGATGGCGATTCGTCCCACGTAGTCGCTCCAGTCGAGGTTGCTGACCAGCATGGAGAAGGGGGCATCGGCTTTGGCCGATGGAGGAGGCACGTGCTCGAGCACCGCGTCGAGCAGGGGAGCCATACCCGAACGGGGGGCGTCAAGATCGGCGACGGCATAGCCGTCCTTCGCGCTTCCATAGAAAAAGGGTGCGTTGAACTGTTCCTCGTTGGCGTGCAGGTCCAGAAGCAGCTCCAGCACTTTGTCATGCACGCCATGGGGGTCGGCGAATTCACGGTCGATCTTGTTGACCATCACCAGCAACTTCAGGCCGTGGTCCAGCGCCTTTCGAAGCACGAAACGCGTCTGGGCCTGGGGCCCGTCGAATGCATCCACAAGCAGCATCACGCCATCCACCATGCCCATGATCCGCTCCACTTCGCCGCCGAAGTCGGCATGGCCCGGGGTGTCGACGATGTTGATGGTGATGTCCTTCCATTTCATCGACGCGTTCTTGGCCTTGATCGTGATGCCTTTTTCACGCTCAAGATCCATGGAGTCCATCGCCCGCTCCTCCACATCCTCGTTGGCCCGGAAGACGCCGGCCTCTTTCATCAGTTTGTCGACGAGTGTGGTTTTCCCATGATCGACATGGGCGATGATGGCAATATTTCGATAGGGTAATGACATGGTGACTCCGGATCGGAAAGCCGCACAATCTAGCGGGTACCAGCCACGCTGCCAAGCGAATTGATTCAGTCCTCCCCGGGGGCACCGGCGAGGGGTTCTCAGCGCTGAAATGGCCCTTCCGGCGCCCTTCGATCAGCCGGGTTCCGGCTTCCGGTTCAGGCCGATGGCCTTACATGACGGCGTCCGGCGGACAGAGCAGCAGGGAAAAGGTGCAGGTGACCGGGCCGTTGTCGATGCGGAGGAGGATGGTGTTGAAGCCCTGGTTAAACACGACCTTCCTGAAGCCTTCATCGAGGCGCCACGGACTGTTCCCGGCATCCTCCCAGACCCGTACACCGTTGATCCAGATTCGAGCGGTGTCGTCGGAGGCTACCGCAATCATCATCTCCGTGGTCTCATCGAAATACACCTCGGTATACCCGTAGTAAGTGGATGATTCGCTCTCGTCCGGGGGTTTGACCCGGATGTTATCGCTTTGATGGAATTGCCAGGTGACGGTCCGGCCCGCTTTGCCGGGGTAGGAGGCGTCAAGATCGACCAGGGTTTCGGGGGGAAAGGTCTGCCGGAAGTCCACCCGTCCGTGATTCTCAAACGGGCCGATGACATACCAGGTATCGATATACAACCACCCGGTACGTGTGCTGCTGCGGCTGAACCGCCGCCCCGGCAGGGCTTCCTTGATGATCTCTTGCTCGGACAGCCGGGATGGCTCTCGAACCACCGTTTCCATGTCGCCGGAGGATTGATACCCGGATCGTTGACTACGGTGTGTCATATCGATACCGCCGCCTCCCCCGCCGCCGTAGCCGCTGCCGTCCGATCCGCCGGCAAGCATGAAGGGTGTCATGTCGACAAACCGTCCTCCATCCCCCCCGCCGGCTGCCCGGGCGGCTGACGCTCCCCTTGATTCCCCTCCGCCTGCACCGCCCTGTCCATCGGTCTGTGCACTTCCCGGCGGAGACTGTTCACCGGTCCCGCTTCCGATGCCGGCAAATGTACGGCCGGCGGCGCCCATGGTATGGGCTCGCTGCCAGAGGTCATTCACATTCTGTACCGCGCGGGTCAGGCCTTCGCGGTACTCGTTCAACTCGCCGACCGTACCGGGGGGGAAGGGAAGTTGGTCGGGTGAAAAACCACTCGGCGGGGGAGGCGCGGCTACGGCGTCAAACGCCTCGGTCAGGGGCATCCGGTTTTCCAGTGCCATGTCGGCTGCACGGGCGGCTTCGAACGATGACCGGATCGCCTCGAACAGTGTTTCCGCTTCATGAAAAAGTTCCGGCGCCGACAGATCGGACAGATCAGGTGCGGCATCGGTAGGTCCCGATTCCGGTGGCTCATAGAACGGCGGGGCAGTGTTGACATCCGTGGACATCACCGGGTTCGCCTGCCCAAGCAGGTCGCTGATCCGGTCACGTGCGCAGTTCACCTGGTATTCGATATGATTCTCTCGGCGCAATCTGTCCGCATCGCCCCGGTATCCGGCCTGCGCATCATCAAGCTGATGGTTGTAATCCCCTTGCCGCTCACGGGTGGTGTCATGCAGGGCCTGGAGCTCGTCGAATACCTCCGGCTCCAAAAGGCGGCTTCGATCGGACTCAACCCGACGTAGGAAAACGCTCGCGGCCTCGGCAACCGCCGGTGATGCGGGCAGCGGTTGGGTGGTATCCTGGTGCACCGCGTTCGTCGCCAGCGCCAGGGCGAGAGGATGAAGCCGGTCATAGAGGCTGAGGCTCACCTCCGCCGGGTCCCGGCGGGTGATGTCCTCCATCTTTGCCGCCTCAACCTGCTCCAACTCATCCCGGATCGATCGCATGTCCTCGATCCTTCGGATCATCTTCTCCGCCTGTTCCCGTTCAATGTTCCGAGCGAGGCGTTCCGCATCCTCTTTTTTCAACTCGGTGTGTTCCCGCTGTTCCCGTTTCTTCCGCTCGACCAGCTCAAGCCGCTCCCGGGCTTCCCGGTTCCGCTCCAGGACATCCTCCTGCTCCGTGGTCATACGGGTGCGGCGGAGTGCATCACAGGAGACGAAAAGAACCAGCCCCACGGTCTGGAGGACGAGCGACACCACAAGCACGGTACGAAGCCGGATGCGACGGTTAGCGGTTGTAGAATTCATCGTACGTGCGGATGCCGACATTACCAAGGTGGTTGAACCGGCAGAGATCGAGAACTTCGATCACGCGGTGGGTAGGAGTTTCCCGGTCCACATCGAGTCGAATCTGCATGTCCGGATCGGAGATCCCCAGATCTCGGATGCGGATATGCAGCGACTGAATGCTCGCCGGTTCGCCCTCATAATACACCAGGCCGTCGGCATCGATGCCGATCACCCGGTTCTCATCCGTCGGGGCCAGCCGTTCCGCCGATACCGACTCGGGAAGCTCGATGTCGATATCCCGGTTGACCTTTTTCATCATCGTGGCCACGAGGAAGAATATGAGGAGGAGAAAGACCGCATCAATCAGCGGGGAGAGAGGTATGTCCTCATCGTTGCCTTCATGATTCTGGAGATTGATGCGCATCCTCACTCCTCGAATGGTTGGCGGATTTTCACGCTTACATTCCGGAATCCCCGGAGTTTGCAGAGATCCAGAGCATCAATCGTCCGCTGGAACGGGGTATCGCGTGCGATGTCGAAACGGATGGGTTTCTCGAGGATGCCCGGCCCGCCGTCGGCCAACAATCGGTTGAGGTATTCGTCGAGGGTGCCGCCATCACGGTAGGCGAGGGCGCCATACCGGTCTCGACCGGAAGGTTCGAGGAATGCACCGGTATCGGACAAGCCGATCACCAGAACATCCTCCGCGGCCTCGTCGGATAGGGATGAGGTCGGGTCGGGCATGGTGATGGGGATCAGGGTTTCCTTGCGCTTCAGCATGCTGGTGACAAGAAAGAAGA
>JAUIHQ010000130.1 GCA_030432155.1 bacterium
TCTCCACGTATTTGCCGGCGATACCGGTGAACTGCTCGGCCACATGGAAGGGCTGGGAGAGGAAGCGCTGGATCTTCCGGGCCCGGGCCACGGTGGAGCGGTCTTCCTCGGAAAGCTCATCCATGCCGAGAATGGCGATGATGTCCTGAAGTTCCTTGTAGCGCTGGAGGATTTCCTGAACGCCGCGGGCGACCCGGTAGTGTTCCTCACCCACCGTCTCGGGGGTGAGGATGGTGGAGGACGAGGTCAGCGGATCGACCGCGGGATAAATACCCAGCTCGGCGATCGGGCGCGACAATTCGGTCGTGGCGTCGAGGTGGGCGAAGGTGGTCGCGGGGGCGGGATCGCTGTAATCGTCCGCGGGCACATACACGGCCTGGATCGAGGTGATGGATCCGTTCTTGGTGGAGGTGATCCGCTCCTGCAGCTCGCCCATGTCGGTGCCCAGCGTCGGCTGGTATCCCACCGCGGAGGGCATGCGGCCGAGCAGGGCCGACACTTCCGAGCCGGCCTGGGTGAACCGGAAAATGTTGTCCACGAACAGCAGCACGTCCTGCCGCATCTCATCGCGGAAATACTCGGCGATGGTCAGGGCGGACAACGCGACGCGGGCGCGGGCGCCCGGCGGTTCGTTCATCTGCCCGAACACCATGGCCGTCTTGTCGATCACGCCGGACTCCTTCATCTCGCGGAACAGGGCGGTACCTTCGCGGGTGCGCTCCCCGACCCCGGCGAACACCGAATAGCCGCCGTGTTCGGTGGCAATGTTGCGGATCAGCTCCTGGATGAGGACGGTCTTGCCCACGCCGGCGCCGCCGAACAGCCCGATCTTGCCGCCCTTGCGGTACGGGGCGAGGAGGTCGATGACCTTGATGCCGGTGACGAGGACGTTTTCCTGGGTGTCCTGCTCCTCGAACGAGGGCGCGGGATGATGAATGGGATTGCGGTGCTCGGTCTCGATCGGGCCGGCCTGGTCAATCGGGTCGCCCAGCAGGTTCATGACCCGCCCGAGAGTGGGGACGCCGACCGGCATCAGGATTTCGTTGCCGGTGTTTCTTACCTCCATGCCCCGCACCAGGCCGTCGGTTCCGTCCATGGCGATGGTGCGCACCATGTTGTCGCCGAGGTGCTGGGCCACTTCGAGGGTCAGGTTGTCGTCCCGGTCGTCGATAAAGGGATTGTTGAGCTTGAGCGCGGTGAGAATGGGGGGAAGCTGGCCGGCCGGAAATTCCACATCGACCACGGCGCCCATGACCTGGGTGATTTTGCCGTTCGCCGTTGCTGTGTTGGTTGCTGTTGTCATGCGTCGCTCCCTTTCTGCTCCATCTATCCGTTGAGGGCTTCGGCCCCGGAAATAATTTCAGTGAGTTCGGTGGTAATCGTGGCCTGCCGGGCCCGGTTCCGCAGCAGGGTATAGGTGTCGATCATCTTGTCCGCGTTCGCGGTGGCGTTATCCATGGCGGTCATCCGGGCGCCGTTCTCCCCTGCAGCATTCTCCAGCAGGGCGTAATAGATCTCAAAGTCGATGGTCAGCGGCAGCAACCGGGCCAGCAATTCCTCCCGCGAGGGTTCGAGGATGAACAGGGGATGAATGCCTACGGCATCCCGGTCGATCTCCAGCGATTCAATCGGCAGGATCTTCTTGATCACGACGGTCTGTGAGATGGGGTTGATGAAGTGGTTGTAGGCGACGTAAATCTCGTCGAAAGCGCCGTCGAGGAATTCCTTCTGAAGCTCTTCCCCGATGGCGGCCGCTTCGTGAGGCGCGGGGTGGGCCACCGCTTCCTCATAAAACCGGTGAACGGCCGCCCGCTTGCGAAAATACATGTAGCCGCGCCGGCCGCAGAAGCTGAGCTTGATATCCTGATCCTGCCGCATCGGCGAGCGCAGCCAGCGGGCCACGGACTTGATCATGTTGTGATTGAAGCTTCCGCACAGGCCTTTGTCGCTGGTCATGACCAGCATCAGGGTTTTGCGGGGATCCTTGCGGGGCTGGAGGAGGGGGTGGGCCGATGGGTCGAGCTCCGCCGCCAGTTTCGAGATCATGGCCAGCAGCCGCTTTGCATAATCCGATGCATTCCGCTGTGACTCCATCGCCCGGTAGAGCTTGCTCGCCGCGACCATTTTCATGGTCCGGGTGATCTTCCGGGTGTTGTCGAGGCTCGACAGCTTTTCCTTGTATTCTTTCAGCGAAGGCATGGCGGATGTTCCGGGGGCCGGATCAGCTCTTTCCGAAGGTTCGTTTGAAGTCCTTGAGCATGTCGTCGAAGGCTTTCTTCACCTCGTCGGTCATGGCCCGGTCACGCATGAAGGTCTCTGCCGCGCTCCGGAACGTGGAATCCATGGCTTCGCCCAGCAAGTGCTCGAATGACCGGATTTTTTCCACCGGCACATCGTCGAGGTATCCATGGGTGCCGGCATAGATCATCGCGACCTGCTTGGCCACCGGCAGCGGGGCGTGAATGCCCTGCTTCATCACTTCCATCAGACGCTTGCCCCGCTCGAGTTGGCGCCGGGTGGCGGCATCAAGGTCGGAGGCAAACTGTGAAAACGCGGCCAGCTCGCGGTACTGGGCGAGCTCAAGGCGGAGGGACCCCGCGGTCTGTTTCATGCCCTTGACCTGGGCATCGCCGCCCACCCGGGAAACCGAGAGGCCGGCGTTGACCGCCGGGCGTTGTCCCGAGTTGAACAGGTCCGACTCGAGGAAAATCTGGCCGTCGGTAATCGAGATCACGTTGGTCGGGATGTAGGCCGACACGTCGTTCTGCTGGGTCTCGATGATCGGCAGGGCGGTCAGGCTTCCGCCGCCCTTGGCCTCGCTCATCTTGGCCGCTCGCTCGAGGAGCCGGCTGTGGAGATAAAAGATATCGCCGGGAAACGCTTCGCGGCCCGGGGGACGGCGCAGGAGCAGGGAGAGCTGGCGGTATGCCCAGGCCTGCTTGGTGAGATCGTCATAAATGATCAGGGCATGGCGGCCGTTGTCCCGATGGTATTCGGCCATCGCGCATCCGCTGTAGGGAGCGAGGAACTGCATGGTCGCCGGGTCGGACGCAGTGGCGGCGATGATCGTGGTGTACTTCATCGCGCCGTATTTCTTCAGGGTTTCGTACACCTGGACCACGGTCGACCGCTTCTGGCCGATGGCGACATAGAAGCAGTGCACATCCTCGCCTCGCTGATTGATGATGGTGTCGATGGCGATGGTGGTCTTGCCGGTCTTGCGGTCGCCGATGATGAGCTCGCGCTGGCCGCGGCCGATCGGGGTCAGGGCGTCGATCACCTTGGCCCCGGTCTGGAGGGGTTCCTTGACGTCCTGCCGGTCGATGATGCCGGGGGCCTTGACCTCGATCGGCGACATGTCGTCGGTCGGGATGGGGGCGCCGCCGTCGATGGCATTGCCGAGGGCATCCACGATGCGGCCGGTCAGCGCGTCACCGACCGGTACCGAGGCGATTTCCTTGGTCCGCTTGACCGTGTCGCCTTCGCGGATGCCGACGTCTTCGCCGAGAATCGCGATGCCCACGTTGCCTTCTTCGAGGTTCAGGGCCATGCCCTTCACCCCGTTGGCGAACTCCACGAGCTCGCCCGCCATTACGCCGGAAAGACCGTGGACCCGGGCGATGCCGTCGCCGACGCTGAGCACCGACCCGACCTCGTAGGTCTGTTCGGTCAGTTCAAAGTCGGCGAGCTGCTTGCGCAGAATCGCGGACACTTCATCTGGTTTCAATTGCACTGTCATCATCTCACCTCGTTACGCTTCCACCAGCTCCCGGTTCAATTCCCGGAGCTGGGTGTCGATACTGTAGTCATAAAGGTTGTCGCCGATCTGAACCCGGAATCCGCCGATCAGGGACGGGTCCAGCTTGCGGGTTGAGGCGATCGATTTGCCGAACCGCTCGCCCAGTCTGGTCTCAAGGGCCGCGACCTGTTCATCGGTCAGAGGAACGGCGCTGGTGATCACCGCGGGAAGAATGCCTCGTTCCTC
Source organism: bacterium (assembly GCA_030432155.1). Taxonomy (GTDB): domain Bacteria; phylum Verrucomicrobiota; class Kiritimatiellia; order CAIVKH01; family CAIVKH01; genus JAUIHQ01. The sequence continues at coordinate 3,986 of JAUIHQ010000130.1, forward strand.
ATCGACCACCCGCTCAAAAGCTGCCGCGATGTCGGCGATGAGACCGAGCCGCCCCTTGTGGTCGGCAAAGTGAAGGAACCGCAGGGTCCGGGGGTGCAGCTTGTCCCGAAACAGCTCGTCCAGAATCGCCGCCCGTTTTTCCGCCGACCCCATGATCGAAGTCTCGGCAAAGGTGCGGAACTCCCGGGAGGTCCGGAACAGCTTGGCCACGGCTTGGAGATCGTCCAGAACGCGATCGGCAATCCCCTCCTCTCCGGCGAGGAGCAGAAGGGCTTTGCTGTATCGTTTGGCGGCAACCTGGCTCATGTAATCATCAAATCCGCTTGAGCATGTCGTCGGCGAGCTGCCGGCCCTTTTCCTCGTTGAGCTGGTCTTCGAGAATCCGGCGGGTCAGGTCGATGGCGAGGTTCGCGCTCTCCTTGCGGAGCGCGGCCATGGCCTTGTCCTGCTCGGTCCGGATTTCCCGGCGGGCGTTCTCAACGAGAATCTCCGCCTCCTTGCGGGCGCTTTCCTCGATCGATCCGGCGAGATCCACCGCGGCCTGCTTGGCCGTGGCGACAATCTCGGTGGCCTTGGCATCCGCCTCGCCGATGATCTCATTCCGGCGGTTCTCGATATCCTCCAGCTCGGCCCGCGCTTTGGCCGCGTTCTCCAGCGACTCGCGGATCGTTTCCTCCCGCTTGTCGAGGGCCTGGAGAATCGGTTTCCACGCGACCTTGTAGAGGACGATGGTGACCAGGAGGAATGTCAGCCAGGTCAGCCCCACCATCATCGGCTGGGGATTGAACAGATCGACTTCTTCCTGGTGAAGGATTTCCTCGTGTGTCAAGTGCGGTACTTCCGCGACGGCTTCCGAATGTACGGCATCAGCCATAAACGCTTCCTATTCCTTTGACGTCGAGCGGGATTACTTGTTGATCAGGCAGATCACCGCCGCGAACAGGGCGACACCCTCGATCAGCGCTGCCGCGATCAGCATGTTGACCTGGATCTTGGGGGCGGCGTCGGGCTGCCGGGCAATCCCTTCCATGGCCGCTGCTGCAAGCTTGCCAATACCGAGTCCTGCACCGATGACGACGATACCCGCTCCAATTGCCGATAATGAACCCATGATATGTTCTCCTTCTTCGTTTATGCTGTTGTCTCGACCATTCCTGACGGGCGGGGTTCGATCCCGCACACCGCCGACTGCGCACGTGATGATTCCTAGTGGGCCGGATGATACATCTGTCCGATGAATATCGCGGACAGAAGGGTGAAAATATAGGCCTGGAGGAAGCACACGAACAATTCAAGCAGGTAAATGCCGACGGCAAGCAGCAGTGACGGCGCACCATATGCCCCGAAAATCACAACCATGCCGATCAGGGAAAAGACCACGATATGGCCGGCCATCATCGTGGCGAAAAGACGGATCATCAGGGCGAAGGATTTGATGAACAGCCCCATGATTTCAATGGGCACCAACAGGATCAGGACCGGCCAGGGTACACCATGGGGCATGAAGGCCGCCATAAAACCACCGAAGCCGTTTTTAGCGATGGTGCCGAAGATCATGAACCCGAGTGTGATGGCGGCCAGGGCGCCGGTCACGTTTACGTTCCCGGTCGCGGTGGAAAACAGGGGAATCAGGCCCATCAGGTTCAGCACGAGAATGAAAAAGAAAAAACTGCAGAATAGAGGGGTCATTTTGCGGCCGTCGATATCCCCGAGGTTGGGCCGGCAGATGTTGTCGCGGATAAAAAGGACGAAGACCTCGAGCAGGTTGGTCAGTCCGCGGGGAACGGGATCCTTGTGCCGATAAAGCAGGCCGAAGAGGAAGAAGAGGATGCCGGCGCCGATGAACAGCATCAGGCCGTGAAGGGTAAGCCATTCAGGCAGAGCGACTTTGCCGAACGGCGTACTCCAGTAGGGTGCATCGACCACGTGATGCAGAATGTATTCCTGCACCAATGCCGCTTTGTCCGCTCCCTGTTCCGCTGCCGCTGCCATGCACTCTCACTTATCCAAGGTTCCCTCTGTATACCAGGCGGAGCAGGAAGCGTATTTCCACGATCATCAGGCCCAGCCAGGTGATGATCGCGGCGGTCATAAAGGCCTCCGATTCCACCGCGCCCGTCCTGTTTACATGAATAATCAACAGAATCAAGAGTAAGAGGCGGAGAAATTGCGTATTCAGTCCGTAGAGGATCAACGCGTGGGCGCCGCGGGTGGCTGCCCGCCGGTAGATCAAAGGTGCGGGTAGGTATTGTAACAAACCCGCCGCCCAGCCCGCGAGAATGCCCGGCGTTGCAATGGACTGGCGGGCAAGGGATACCGTAGCCAGGGATACAGCCAGGCAAAGGCAGGCGGCCCCGGCGATGATTGCCGATTCTCGAACCCAACCTGCAGGTTCAGTTTTCATGGTTCTCGCGGGGATCGGTTCTGTCCGACGACGGTTCGCCCTGAAGGCTTCGGACGATTTTCCACGTCTCGTACCCGCCATAGAAAAGGCCGAGGAAGAGACCGAGGATGGTGAACAGCACCTTGTCCTCCCCCCGCTTCCGGTCGAACCAGTAGCCGAGGCCGGCAAACACGATGATCCCGGCCGCGAAGGAATACCCGAGACCGATCGCGGCCTGGGCGCCGGGGGGGATCCGGTTGTTCTTCGGCAAGGGCATGGGCATCACCGGACCATAAACGCAGAGGCGGCCGGATGTCAGCCTCAACCGGGTGCGGGATTCGGGGATGCGGGATACGGGATGCGGGATACGGGATACGGGGTGCGGGGTGCGGGATGCGGGAAAAGTGCCTGTCCCCATGTTGAGGATGCTTTACTTCACACGTCGGGAAGGGTTTGTATGGAGTATGTCGTTTCGTATCTCTCTGCATGCGGGAATGTTCCGCGTATGGCTGCTGGTATGCGGCGGTCTGTGGGTTGCGGACACGGCATCGGCCCGTATGGGAGAGCTTCCCTGGTCGGATCGCGGCCTGAACCTGCCCCCGGCGGGATCGGTGCCGGTGGAGGAGATTCCCGGGGTCGATGCCGGGGCCAAACGGCTGGCCGCGGCCAAGGCGGTTGTGAAGCCGGCGCCTTTTCAGTTCGCGGAACCTTTCAGCACCGGCATTTCCCCGTACCGCGACGGGACCTGGGATGCTCTGCCCGACGGCGGGCTGGTCTGGCGATACCGGGTCCGGAGCCCGGGGGCCACCGACCTGAATTTCGGCTTCACTCAGTTCCGGCTCACCAAGGGCGCGACCTTATATATACGGGCGGACCGGGACGGCTATTACCAGGGTCCCTACACCGCCGCCGACAACACCCCCGCCGGCCAGTTCTGGTCCCCGGTGGTGCCCGGCGATACCGCGGTGATCGAACTCTACATTCCCCCCGATGCCGACGACATGCCGGTCCTCGAGCTGACCCGCATCAACCGGGGCTACCGGGATATGTTCAAAGCCGCTGCCGCGGCCAAGGCAGCCAAACAGGGGAGCTGCAACAACGATGTGATTTGTCCGGAGGCCGATGACTGGCGGGATGAAATCCGGTCGGTGGCCGTCTACTCGATTGAAGGGTTCCTTTCCTGTTCCGGCACCCTGATCATGGATGCACCGGGTTCGTTCGAGCCCTACTTCCTGACCGCCGATCACTGCGATGTTACCGCCGGCAATGTCGCGTCGGTGGTGGTGTACTGGAATTTTGAATCCCCGACCTGCGGGCAGCTCGGGGGCGGTTCGCTCAGCGACAACCAGGCCGGGGCGGAGCTGCTCGCGGACCGGGAAGACGTGGATATGACCCTTCTCAAGCTCAATCAACGGCCGCCTGCTTCCTACAATGTATACTATGCAGGCTGGGACGCCTCGGGGATTGCCCCCACCGGCAGCGTCGGTATCCATCATCCCAATACCGACGAAAAGGCGATCAGCTTCAATACCAATGTGCTCACCACGGGAGCCAGTTGCATCCTCTTTCAAAATACGACCAACACCCACTGGTACGTTGACAATTGGGAGGATGGCACGACCGAACCCGGGTCATCGGGTTCGGGACTCTGGGATCCGGCCAGCCACCGGCTTGTTGGTTTTCTCAGTGGCGGGGATGCCTCCTGCTCCACGCCATCGGAATATGATTGTTACGGCAAATTCTCCGTGGCCTGGGATTCGCCGCAAGGCGCTTCTTCACGGCTCAAGGATTGGCTGGACCCCTGCAATTCGGGGGTTCTGGCGGTGGACGGATCCGACCCGGTGGACAACCTGGTACCGGATGTCCTTGCGCCGGCCGGCGGACAGGCCTTCGAGGGCGGTAGTCTCGTAACCATTGCCTGGAGCAATGTCCCGGTCATTTGCACCATGACGGTTGAGGTAGCCTATACGCGGAATTGCGCGTTCGATACGACGAACCTGTTTATGGATGACATGGAAGACGGGACGAATGGTTGGTTGACCGGAAACGCCGGTTCCACCCATTTCTGGCACCAGGTGACCGGATCCTCGCAAAGCCCCTCAACGAGCTGGTTCGCGGTCGATGCAACCACCACGTCGGACCAGTACCTGATCTCTCCGGCGGTGTTGATCGGAGCCGATAGCGAGCTCTGGTTTTATCACCAGTACAATCTCGAGACGGCGACCAACGTTGGATATGACGGCGGGGTGGTGGAAATCAGCACATCGGGGGTAGGGGGGGTATGGACAGATCTTGGCTCCTTCATGTTTCAGAATGGGTATGACGATACGATTTCTCTTAGCTATGGAAGCCCTCTTGCCGGGCGGGAAGCTTTCACCGGCGTCTCCGGCGGGTTCATTGAAACACGAGTGAATTTGTCGGGTTTCGAGGGGCAAACCGCGAATTTCCGCTTCCGGCTCGGTACCGACTCTTCGATAGGTAATGCCGGCTGGTGGGTGGATGATGTGATGGTCCTCGATCCCGATACGATTCCCCAATGGCATACGCTTGGATATGTCCCATCGGCGCAGACCGAATTCGAATGGCCGGCGCCCTGCCTGGATTCAACAAGTGTGTGCATCCGGGTCCGTACATGGAATGACGGGGAGCCTTTTTCCGCCTGGTCGACAAGTCCGGTTTTTGCCGTGACCGGCAGTCCGTTCCCCGACACCGATTACGATTGCCTGCCGGACGACTGGGAGCTGGCCAACGGGTTGGATCCGTATGACGGCGGGCTGACGAATGTGGATGCCGGCGCATGGGGTGATCCCGACGGGGATCTGGTGGTGAACCTGGATGAGTTCATCGGGGTCTCGGTTCCGACCAACTGGTTGTCGTATCCATCGCCGGGCCTTTCATCGTCCACCAACGGCCTGGCCGTCTCGTGGTTCGGCGATACCGGCCGGGTGTATTCACTGGAGGCGAAGGAGAGCCTGGTCGAGGGCGGAAGCTGGATCACCGTGGTCACCAATCAGCCGGGAAGCGGAATGCTCGAGGAGGTGCCGGTCGGCGGCAGCACCGGGACCCAGCGTCATTTCCGGCTGAATGTGAAGCTGCCCTGAGCAGGTCCGATCCTCCGCCGGGAGTCCGAGAACCACAGATCTCCACTCATTCATTCCCTCTTCCGATCCGACCATAATCGTACTCATGCGCCTCATCGTCATCGAATACCCATCAAGTCCGGCCCGAAGGCCATTGAACGTTGAGCGTTTTGCGTTGCGCATTGAACGTTCCGCGACGCAAACGCGGCGCGGGTGATGGCTTGTCGCTTCGGGCCGTTCCACCGCCGCCGGATTCACGGCGCTGTCGGCGTTGGGCAGCCTTCGGCGGACACGAGTCCAGCCGAAGGCCGCCCGCCTTGACATCACCACAAATCCGACGCCGCTTCCACTGGTTCCGCTGCCGCGGAACCACCCGAAGCGACAAGCACAGCACGGTCTGCCCGCCGACGGGCAGACGACCGAATTCATCATCCAACCTCTTCGGAGCGGTTTCTTTCCCTCTTCCGATCCGACCATAATCGTACGCATGCTCGTGATCGTCATCGAATACCCATCAAGTCCGGCAC
>JAUIHQ010000131.1 GCA_030432155.1 bacterium
CTCAGCACCTGAATCACGGTCAGAAACAGAACGAGGACGCCCACCCAGCCAAGGGCCCAGAAGTTTGTCTTCTCCACGATGGCCAGCATCTGGTCGACGAAATCCCGAAATTGTTCAGGCATACCGACCAGACTTTCATGCACGTTGGCGATCGCCGCATCCCCCGCGCCGAGACCGCGCAACAGAGCCAACGCAATCGCCAGCACGGGAACCAGGGATACAAGGGTCGAAAACGTCAGGGCGGAGGCCCGGACCGGCAGATCATCATCCCGGAATCCGCGGACGATCAACTGGGCGACCCGGTAGCCGCGGACCACGAAGCCTTGAAGACCGGGCAGCGACGAAAGCTCCTCACTCCACATGTCATGGGTGAGAAACGTACGGATTTTATTGAGCCACGACGTGCTCACGAATCCGAATCCCTCCACCGCCGGTACATCGCCCACATCGCAAGCGTTTTGGCATCCCGAAGCTCATTCGATGCGATCATCCGCTCCACTTCATCCATGGTAAAAGAGAGCACGTCAATCCGTTCATCCTCATCCGGGTCGAGCGCCTCCACATCCCCGCCGACGTCGGCATAGTATGCCTCGATACGCTCATCCACGTAGCCCGGGGAGGCAAACAGCGTGCCGAGATGAACAAGCCGCAGGGCTGTGCGCCCGGTTTCCTCCCGAAGTTCCCGCCGGGCCGCGTCCTCCGGTTCTTCTCCTGCTTCGAGAATGCCCGCCACCACCTCGGTCATCAACGCTTCCACCGGCTTGCGGAATTGCCGAACGAAAAGGAATCGGCCCTCCGGGGTCCGGGCCAGGACCCCGATCGCCCCCTTGTGCCGGACCAACTCCCGGTACGCCGTTCGTCCGTCCTCCAGCTCGACGTCCTGAATTTCAAGCCGGACGATCTTGCCTTCGAACACAAACTTCGAGGTCAGGGTTTTTTCACGGAATGACATGCCGACATCATGCGCCGGAAGCCCCCCGTGTGGCAAGCCGCCGAGTTTTTCCTCATCATCCTGACTGCTTCATGCTTCCATCCGGTCGCCATTGACCATAGCGGCCCGAGACAGGTAGGCTGTGCGCGATGCTAATGAACCGCCAGAGCCGGGAAGACCTGGAGGCCTCCACCCTGGCCGCCTATGCCTGCCGGAGCGCTGAATCCCGGGGACGTCCCGTTCCCGAGGCCGGTCATGCCCACCGGACGGCGTTTCAGCGGGATCGTGACCGGATCATCCACAGCCCCTGCTTTCGCCGGCTTGAATACAAGACCCAGGTGTTCATCAACGGCACCGCGGACCATTACCGGACACGATTGACGCATACCATCGAGGTCGCCGCCGTCGCCCGAACCCTCGCCCGGGCGTTGAATGCCAACGAGGATCTTGCCGAGGCCATCGCACTCGCCCACGACATCGGCCATTGTCCCTTCGGCCACGTCGGGGAGAAGGCTCTCGATGACCTCATGGAAAACGAAGGCGGATTCGATCACAACATTCAGAGCCTACGCTGGGTCGAGCTCCTGGAATCCCGCTACCCGGATTATCAGGGCCTCAACCTGACGTGGGAGGTTCGCTCCGGCCTCCGCAAACACCTGTCAAAGGAACCAGGGCGTATGCTGGACGGCCACCCCATCGGGCCGTGGCAGGGCATCGAGGCTCAGATCGCCGATGTCGCCGACGACATGACCTACTATGCGCACGACGTGGACGACGGCCTGGATGCAGGCTTGATCACCGAAGAGCAACTCGGCGATCTCGACATGTGGCAGGAAGCGGGCGAGAGAGCCAGGGCGGAGTTTCCCGGCATCGGGTCGCCCCACCTTCTGCCCATGACCATCCGGTGCCTGTTGGACCTTCAGGTCGAGGATGTACTGACCCGGAGCGAGGATCTGCTGAAGCGGTACCAGCCGGCATCCCCGGCCGAGGTGATGAACTGCGAGGAGCGAATCGTCGGGTACAGCGAAAGCCTCTGGAAGAAACTCGGCGAGTTGAGGCGGTTCCTGTTCCAGAATGTTTACTGGCACCCCAAGGTGCATCGGGCCAACGAGGAGGCCGTGCAGATGATGAGCCGCCTTTTCCTTTTCTATGTCGAGCATCCGGAAGCCATGGGACGTAAGGCAAGGGCCCGGCTGGAAAAGCAGGGATCATGGCGCACCGCGTGTGACTACGTGTCGGGCATGACCGACCGGTATGCCCTGGAAGAATACATGAAACATATCGAGCACAAGCCGCGCACGTCCGGAAGCACGGACGCACAGGGAGGATAGCGGGATGATCAGAGAGGCGATTGCAAAACTGGCGGACGGATCCGGCATCAGCCGCGATGAAGCACTGGGTGCGATGCGGGACATCATGGCCGGCGAGGCAACCCCGGCCCAGGTCGCCGCGTACATCACGGCATTACGAATCCGGGGAGAGACGCCGGACGTGATCGCGGCCAGCGCCCAGGCGATGCGGGAGCATTTCACCCCGGTCGAGACGCCGGATGACGTCGTGGTCGATACCTGCGGAACCGGGGGCGACGGCGCCCATACGTTCAACATCTCGACCGCCGCGGCTTTTGTAACCGCGGGGGCAGGTGTCCACGTGGCCAAGCACGGTAACCGCAGCGTGTCCAGCAAGTCAGGGAGCGCGGATGTCCTCGAGGCCCTGGGCGTCAACATCGGGGTGGATGCCGGCGTCATGGGCTCGTGTCTCCGGGATATCGGGATCGCGTTTCTCTTTGCCCCCGGCCTGCACCCGGCGATGAAACACGCAATCGGGCCCCGCAAGGAACTCGGGATCCGGACCATCTTCAACATTCTTGGCCCCCTTTCCAATCCTGCGGGAACACGGCACGGCATGATCGGCGTGTATGCGGAAGAGTTGGTCGAGGTGATGGCAAGGGCGGCATCGAACCTCGGGGCGGAGCGTCTGTTTGTGGTACACGGAAGCGACGGACTGGATGAAATCACCACCACCGGCCCCACGACCATCGGAGAAGTGAGGCATGAGAAGGTCACGGTCAGCACGTTTCACCCGGAACAGGCGGGCATACGCCTGGCCAAACCCGAAGATCTCAAGGGCGGCGACGCCGAACACAACGCGGGCCTGGTGAGGGCTATTCTTGAGGGAGAGCGGGGTCCCAAACGGGACATCGTGGTTCTCAATGCCGCCGCCGCCATCGCCGCGGGCCGGGACCTGCCCTCGATCGCCGACGGCATCACCGCCGCGGAAACATCGATTGACTCCGGCGCCGCCCGGGAAAAGCTCGAACGGCTTGCCGCCCGCACGTCGGAACACGCCGGATGAGCGGAGATGCTGCAGCTCTTTCCGACTTTTCCGGACTGACGCCCGATGTTGTTCTCAACCTGGTGGAAGAGGATCTGGGGATCCGGTGCACCAATCTCTGCCGGCCTCTCACGAGCTACATCAACCGGGTCTATGAAGTGGAGACCGAGGATGGCGCCTGGGTCATTGCGAAGTTCTATCGACCGGGTCGCTGGTCGCGGGACGGCCTGGAAGATGAACAGATTTTCATGACCGAGCTGGCGGAACGGGAGATCCCCGTGATCGCCCCTCTGCCCTCCCCTCACCGCGACAACCTGAGGAGCCGGCACGGCATGTATTACACTCTTTTCCCCAAACGTGGAGGCCGTCCGCTGGAAGAACCGTCTGACGATCAATGGCAGGAGCTCGGCCGTCTTCTCGCCCGCATACATCAGGTCGGCGACATGCATCCGCCGGTGGATCGGATTACCATTCATCCCCGGCACTCGACGGCCGAACACCTTACCACGATTCTCGAAGCCGACTTTCCGTTTCCGTCCCTCCGGGCGGAGTACGAATCGAGCGTGAGGGACATGATCGACCGCGTGGCGCCCCTCTTCGATGACATGCAAAACCTTCGCATCCACGGGGATTGTCATCATCTGAATATCCTGTGCCGGCCGGGGGAACCGCTCTTCCTGATCGATTTTGACGACATGGCGAGCGGTCCCGCGGTACAGGACCTGTGGATGCTGCTGCCCGATCACCTCCGGCACACCCGCCACCAACTCAACCTTCTGCTCGCGGGCTATGAAACCTTCCGGCCATTCGATGACCGGGAGATCCGCCTGATCGAACCGCTCCGGGCCATGCGTTTCGTCCATTACACCGCATGGTGTGTCCGCCAGGCCAGGGACGGGGGCTTCAACCGCCTGGCCCCGGACTTTGGAAGTGCCGCGTATTGGAAACAGGAAATCCGGGATATCGAGCGGCAGATGCAGGAGATCGAGGATTCCTTCACATGATCCCGGGCTTCGCCATCATCGGCTGGTTGGACGCCATCCCCTGGATCACCCTCACCACCATTCTGCACGGCATCACCTTTGCATGGGTGTTTCTGCATATCGTGCAGCACCGCCGCGAACCGGTGTCCTCCCTGCTGTGGATCGTCGTGTGCTGGTCGCTTCCTATCATCGGTTTTTTTCTCTACCTGATGTTCGGTATCTACAAAGTTCCGCGCAAGACGTGGATGAAGGAGAAGTCGAACCGGCAATTCCAGAGCGAACGCGAAGCCCGGGAGGCTGAATCGCTCCCGATGTATTACTGGAAATCCGTACGGGAATCAGTGACCGGCGGGCCCATCTCCCCGAAGGCGCATGAAGTGGATCTCGCCCTGGAGCGTGTCGTCGGCGATCATCCCCTCCTCGGGGGCAACCAGATTGCACCGCTGACCACCGGGGATGAAGCGTTTCCACGGATGTTGGAAGCCATACGAAACGCCCGGCACCACATTCACCTTCAGACATTTATCCTGGGAAATGACGCAACCGGACGTTTGTTTCTCGACGCGTTGGCGGAGAAAGCCCGGGAAGGTGTAACCGTCCGCCTGCTGTTCGACCGGTTCGGGTCGACACACGCCGTCCTCGGAGGTCTCGTCCGGCGTTACCGGCGTATTCCGAATTTTCACATTGCAGGTTGGAGCCAGGCCCGGCTCCTCAAGCGACAATTTCAGCTCAACCTCCGGAATCACCGAAAAGCGTTAATCGTGGACGGGGTGGATGCGTTTGCCGGGGGCATCAATCTTCATGATGCCCAAACCTCACGCTCCGGGAAGCCGGCCATCCGTGACTATCACTTTCACATGGCCGGCCCCATCGCCCATGAGATTCAGTACACCTTCCTGCGCGACTGGTATTTCATGACCGACGAATCGCCGGAAGAGTTATTGAAAGCCGAACATTTCCCCGACATCACCGGCCAGGGACCGGTGGCCATCCGCATGGTCAACGGTTCGCCGGCCACGGAACTGGACGAACTCTGCGATGCCATCTTTACGTGCATCGTGATGGCCCATCGGGAGATCCTGGCCGTCACACCCTATTTTATTCCCTCGTCCGACATCATCCGGGCTCTTCGCATTGCCGCCCTCAGCGGGGTTGAGGTTCGCATCATCGTGCCCGCAGCCAACAATCATGTGTATGCCGGCCTTGCGGGGCGGGCCCTGTATGATGAGCTGATGAGCGCGGGGGTTAAAATCTACGAACGAAACCCGCCCTTCATGCATGCGAAAGCATTGATCATTGATGATGAAGTCGCCATGGTCGGCACCGCCAACCTGGATGTCCGGAGCCTGCGCCTTAACTACGAAACCAATCTCGCCGTGTATGATGAGACATTCATCAATAAGCTGAAACGGATCATGCTGGAAGATCTGGCCGAGAGTACGGAGATGAATCTGAATGCCTGGCGCAACCGCCCGGCCATCCACAAAGTCGCCGAGAACGTCTGCCACCTGTTCACACCGATTTTATAGGTTGATACCAGGCAACCCGCAGAACCCTTTCTGCTGAATTGCGCGATGGGCACCGCGCCTCCAACAGATGTGATACCAATCGCAAATTCTTATCGGTATACATGCGCCAGACGTTTTGGTTTCAGTGTTCAGGTGTCAGGAGGGCCTGAAACCTGACACCCGAAACCTATTGAGGAAGACTGACATAATACCGATACGTTCTTCCGACGGGTATGACTCCGCGAACAAGGTCATGAAAACCGGGCTTCGGGGGTTTTCGAAAGCAAGGAAACCCCTCCGGCGGAGGGGTTCCATTACCGTTTCGGTTGATTCCCTACTTCCCGGCGCCGACCCGGGCGAAGGGCGAGGTGAAGACATCGGCATCCGACCACTCAAACGAAGAGTTGTAGACTTCCACGCCCGGCGTATCCAGGGTGGTCTCGTCATGCGGGATGCTGTCCATCGATGAATCCGAGCCGCCGCCGATCATGATCCCGATCCCGTTGGACTCAAGCTGGGCGGCGGTGATCTGCAGGAAGCTCAGAGGAATCTTGATCTCATAAAAGCTGTCACGACTCGTGTCATGGCTTTCGGACAGGAAATTCCGTGACGGTTCTCCTCCATTGTAACGGTTGTCGGCATCACTGACGCCCCACAATGCACCCGCGCCAAACAGGCTGCCCTTGGCCGCCGTGACCCCGGCCGCGGCGATCGCCATGTAGTTTACACCGCCGTCATCAAGGGCGAAGGTACCGTTCACCGCGCGGGAAATATATCCCTGCCACAGGCTGCCGGCGAGGTAGACCTGGTAATCAGGTTTGTCCGATCCGGCCCAGGTATTCTTCTTCGACCACACATCATTGGTGGCGCCGGCCCCGTTGAGGGTATCGATCACAATCCATTGGAGGATGCCATCGTTGCTCGATATCTTGCCGCTGGCCGCTCCGCCGGCATTCGCCGGATCGAGCTTGTCCGTTACATCCACATACTGCCACGCGATGTAGAGGTTGTCGTCATCCCATGCCGCCCACAGGTGGGTCAGGTCGATCGGCGCTTCGTGCATCGTCCAGTTGCTGTCGAGGGAGCGAGGATCGTCATTCGCCATATCGAGGGCGATGAGGTGGTTGGTCGACCAGTCGGAGGCGGAACCATCGATGGTGATACCGCCATTGGCCACCCGCTGCCCCAGCGTCGGATTGGTTGAATACGGGGTCGTGCCTCCGAACGAGAAGGTTTCATTGACCTTCACGTCGATGGTGGTGACCGGCGACGCATTGCCGGTGATATCAACGGCAATCGCCTTGATCGTCATATCGATGCCCGCACCCTGATCCGTCACCTGAATGGCCAAGCTGTAGACCGAGCTGTTGGTGGTCGGCGTCGATCCATTCGTGGTGTAGAAAATCACCGGGTCGGGGTCTTCATTATCGGTCGCGGACAAGGTCACATCCAGCGTGGCCGCCGCCGTGGTGGTGTTGCTGGGACTGTAGGACAGGACCGGCGCCTCATCATCCGGCGCGTTGGGGTCCTTGATCCCGATCATGTAATTCGCCGAGCTGTTGTTGGCCCACATGGCCTTGGTGTTGGCATCCTGGAACTCGATCGCATACTGGAGCTGGACGCCCAGCGGGAACGAACCGATGTTGACTTCCCACAGATCGTTGTTTCCATTCTCCCCGACCTTCTCCATCGGCTTGCTCAGCCAGTTGTTGCCGGTGGTGGTGTAGATGATCGTCGCGGACGCAGCTTTGCCGGTCGGGTAACTTTCGGCCTGAATGATGACCTGGTCACCACCGAACACCGAGGTGCCGAAGGGGAAGCTCTGGCCGGAGATGGTGTAGAACGCGACATCATTGGTGCCATCAGGATCCGTCCATTGATAGGTGGACCCGTCACCGACAAAGGAGTCGACCACCTGCCAACTGCCGAGGTCGGATGCCTTGTATACGCCGTAGGTTGCGCCATTCTTCAAATCATCAAGGTCGAGGCGGGGACCGTTCATCATCTTCACATCGCCGAGATCCGGCTGGGCGGCGGCGGCATGGCGGGCATTGCCCACCCAAATGATGTCCGAATTATCGCCCTGACCGTTCACGGTCGCGGTGTAGTCACTGCCCCCGTTGTTATCCCAGATGGTATTGTCCAGGCCATCCGACACGTTGACGGCATACTTGATTGTGGTTCCGGCGGCAAACTGTCCGAGATTAACATGCCACCAGTCGTTGGTGTTCTCGCCGGATGTGGTGCCGTTGTATTCGAGCAGGACGATATTCCAGGTGGTTCCGCCGTCTGCACTGTATACCACCTCGCCGCCGGCGCCGGCGCCTACCGGCCATGATTCGACATCGATCCAGAGATCGCTGGACGATTCGATGGCGCCGTTGGTCGGGTAGTGACGGGTGTTGCCGACGAACTCAAGCGCGGTACCGCTTCCGCCCTGGCTGACGATGGCAAGGTAGTTCGAGCCGTTGTTATTGGCCCAGTGCGAGGTTCCGGCACGATCCACAACTTCGATCGAATACCGGACCTGGCTGTTCGCGGGGAACTTGCCGAGGTTGACATGCCAGGCATCATACGCCCCGGCCGTTCCATTCTCTTCGAGAGCTTTCGTATTCCAGTTGACGCCGTCGGAAGAGTAAACCACCGACCCGAAATCCCCGGCGCCGATGGGACCGGATTCGATATCGATCCACAGGTCATCCAGCGAAGTAAGCGCGCCGTTGGTCGGCCAATGACGGGCGTTGACCAGCTCGGTGATATTCGAATCACCGCCGCTGCCGCCGACTTCCTCCAGCTTCAGGTATTGGGCTACCGAGCCCTGATCATAGATATTGCCGGAGAAGCCGACATAGATCCCGTTGGCGGCAATGTCCGACCCGGAGCGACCTTCAGGCCACAAGTACTGGCTCCAGTTGGTGGAGGCAAGGTTGCGGACGTTATACGTTTTGGACGGGTTCAGATAGATCGCAGGCACGTCGACATTGAAGGTCCCGGCCTGGGCCTGCTGCGGTTTGAGATTTACGAAGGCCAGGACGACTTCCTGGTCCGCGGGATCCCATCCGAAGTTTTCATACTTCAGGACCGAGAAGATGTAGTCATGGATGCCGTTCCCGTTGACCTGGTCAATGTAGTACTGGTTGGCGAGACGGAGAGCCACCGAGCGGGAGCGGCCAAGGTTGGCATCCGCGTACCGGTCCCACAGGGCGTTCTTGTCGGGATCCGAATCGTTCCACAGGTTTTGGATATTGTGGTACTCGCGGATATTGGGGATGGTCCGGCCGAACTCCACGCGCTCCTTGGAAAATTGATTGAGTGCGTCATAGCCGAGTTCCTGCCCCTGGTACATCTGAGGCGTTCCATCGATTGCACAGAATACGCTGTGCATGGCGGCTCCATCCCATTTCCGCCCGAGCCAGGGTCCCTGGTCGTGGTTCATGGTGCCGCGGAGAATCAGGGCGAGGCCGAAGTCGGTTTTCCGCTGGTCGATGATGCCGCGCAGGTCGGCGGTCCGGATATCGGTGTCCTCGACGATCGCCCAGAGCTGGTTTTCGTTGAGGGCATCGAAGCCGCCCTTCCAGGCGCGGTAGGCGATGTTGCCGCCGTCGAGGCTTTCAGAGACAAAATACAATTCCGGTTTGATCGATTTGCCCTTGTTGATCAGGTACTGCCAGGCCCGTCGGGGAATGCCCTGGGCGAAGTCGCAGCGGAAGCCGCCGACCGCACCACCGGTCTGTTCAATCCAGTACTGGATGAAGTAGGCGTAGTAGTCGGTCATTTTCTTGACTTCATCGGACGCGTTCCAGTGCGAGTCCTCGGTGTTGTTGATGTTGCCGAGAGCGGGGTAGGTACCCCAGAACAGGTCGAAGGCGTCGGGCCAGACAAAATCGTTGCGGTCGGCCGGTGCGGGTCCGATCTGCGAGCTGTTCTCCGCCGGCTGGGTGTAAAGATAGTTGTTCCAGTCCCATTCCGGTTTCGTGGTCTGGCAGGCGGGATGACTGCCGATGTACTTGGAAAACCACTGCGGCTTCACATTGCGCATTTCGGCCTGCGGGTTGGAGTAGAGGACGGCCGGATTGTCGGGATCCCGCTCGATCTCGATGTCGGTGGCGACATGGTTGAAGATCACGTCGAAGATGACCTTGACCCCGCCGGCCTGG
>JAUIHQ010000132.1 GCA_030432155.1 bacterium
CGGGGTATTCGGGGAAGCCATTCCGCCTCCGAGCGAACCGCGGCCGCTGATGCGGTACTGGAACACCTCCGCGCCTGCCCTCCCTATCAAACCGCACGTTCCGCGGGTCTGTATATCGGGGTGCGCGATGAAATCCCGACCGCCGGGATCATCGAGGATCTTCATCGGCGAGGGGCGATCGCGGCCGTACCCTGTCACGATCCGGCAGGCGGCGGCTATGTCATGGGACGATTGATCCCGGGTGACCGGATGGCAAAAGGCCCCTTCGGCATCCCTCAACCCCATAATCTCGCGGCCATCCCGGTTGCCGAGCTCGACATCATGATCGTTCCCGGCCTGGCCTTCGACCGTCACGGCAACCGCCTGGGTTACGGCGGGGGACATTTTGACCGTCTGCTCGCCGGCTACGGCGGCTGTGTGATCGGCCTCGGGTACGCCTCGCAGGTTGCCGACCGCCTGCCCGCCGAAGCTCATGACCGGCACATCGATTACCTGGTGACGGATGAGGAGGCTCTCCGGATTCGGCCATGACTCTGCTTATCCAGACTCTTTTGCTCCTTTGCCGCCCTTTCCCCCGGCTTGAAACGACCGGGGGTAACCTGAACATAACCAAACATCAAATCCGTCCCGGCGTGCCGCTGATTCGCCGGACGGCGGGAGGATACCATGATCGAAATCAGCCTGATGACCGCGATTGTCGCGGGTGCGGCCGCGATCGGCCTCGGGTGCATCATCGCCCTGCTGATCGCCCGGGCCCGGCAGACATCGACCCAGAACAACGTCCGCAACCTGCTGGCCAATGCCCGCCGGGAAGCGGAAGCCATCCTCAAGGACGGCAAACTCCAGGCCAAGGAAGAGGTACTCAAGGCCAGGGAACAGTCCGAGACCGAAGCTGCCCGACGGCGACAGGAACTGTCGTCCATCGAGCAGCGCCTCAACCAGCGTGAGGAAAACCTCGACCGGAAAAGCGAAGCCGGCGAACGCAAGGAAGCAGCCATCGATGCCCGGCTATCCGATCTCGAGGAGCGGCGCATCAAGCTCGAAGCCCGCGAGGAGGAGATCCAGGAACTTCGCAACCGCAGGATGAGCGAGCTCGAGAAAGTCGGCGGCCTTTCCGCGGCGGAAGCCAAGTCCGAGCTCCTTCATGAACTGGAAGAAGAGCTCAACACCGAATCGGGCCTGCTGATCCGCCGCATCCACCAGGAGGCCCATGAGAATGCGGAGAAAGATGCCCGTAAGATCATCTCCCTCGCCATCGAGCGGTATGCCGCGGAACAGGTCAACGAGATGACGACCTGTACGGTGAGCCTGCCCAGCGACGAAATGAAAGGCCGGATCATCGGCAAGGAAGGTCGGAATATCCGTGCCCTCGAGGCGGTAACCGGAGTGAACATCCTGATCGACGACACCCCCGAGGTCGTGGTGATTTCCGGGTTCGACCCCCTGCGGCGTGAAATTGCCAAGCGCACCCTGGAGCGGCTGATTGAAGACGGACGTATTCATCCTTCGCGCATCGAAGAAGTCGTGACCAAGGTTCGCTCCGAGATTGACAGCCTGATTGAAAGCGCCGGCAAAGAAGCGGTGTATGACCTGAAGCTTCAGCATCTGGAGCCCGAAGTTGTTGCCATGGTCGGCCGGCTGAAATTCCGTCACAGCTACGGACAGAACGTCCTCAAACACTCGATCGAAATGGGACACCTGATGGGCATGATCGCCTCCGAGCTCGGACTGGATCCGGCGGTGGCCCGGCGGGTAGGTCTCCTGCACGATATCGGAAAGGCCATGGATCATGATATGGAAGGGAGCCACGCGGTGATCGGGGCGGATTTCCTGAAGCGGCACGGCGAGGATGAAACCGTCTGCAACGCGGTGGCCGCCCATCACAACGAGGTGGAAGCCCTGAGCCTGTATGCGATCCTTGCCCGGGCCGGGGATGCGATGACCGCGGCTCGCCCCGGCGCCCGGTCGGAGACGACCGAGATCTATCTCAAGCGGCTGGAGAAACTCGAACAGATCGCCAACGGGTACCGGGGCGTCGAGAAATGCTATGCGGTTCATGCCGGCCGGGAGATCCGCGTGTTCGTCCAGCCGTCGGAAATCAACGACGACGAAGCGATGCAGCTCGCCCGCAACATCAGCCGGCAGGTACAGAGCGACCTTCAGTATCCGGGACAGATCAAAGTGACCGTGGTCCGTGAAACCCGCTGCATCGAGTATGCAAAATGAACGACGCGGTAACTGCGATACCATCCATATACCCGGCCTCCCTCGAAGAGGCATCCCTCGACTTCGCCTGCCGGGCCACCGGCTACAAAAAGCGGATCCGGGCCATGCGGGAACTGGAGAAGGATCTCGTTCGCCTGGGCGATTGCCTGACCGTGTCGCGGGACCAGGGACTCTCCCCCTACGCACAGGACCGGCGGGCCCTTGCCGCCTACCAGCTCTTTTATGGACCGCAGACCTATGTCCGGGTCGCCACGGTACTCCGCGAATGGCGGGAGCGCATTCGCCCGGACCTTCCGGAAGGACGACCGCTTCGGGTGCTGGATGCCGGCGCGGGCACCGGCGCGGCGACGTTTGCCCTGTTCGATATTCTGGGTGCGTCCGGCATCCGGGTGACGGCCATCGACCGATCCCGGGAGGCCCTGAGGATCCTCCGCGAGCTCGCCGGGTCAGGATTTGACGATGGGCGGGACCGGCATATTCGCACCCGGGAGCTTGAACTGCCCCACATCCGGCGAGTCACCGAACAGCCATGGGATCTGATCATCGCATCCTTCTCCCTGAACGAGATCGTGGAAGAGCGGGCCGAGGACTATCTGTATGACTGGACCAAACTCGCGGCCAAATGCCTGGCCCCCGGGGGATGGCTGATCATCGTCGAACCGGCCACCAGCGGTGCATCGTGGCGGATGCAGCGACACCGCGACCGTCTCGCCGCGGAGGGTCCCCTTCACATCCATGCCCCCTGCCTGCACGAAAAGCCGTGTCCGATGCTGAAGGATGCCCCGGATGCATGGTGTCACGAGGTCCGGCGCTGGCGCGCACCGGAAAGCCTCCGGCTGATGAACCGGTCCCTGCGCCGGGATATCCGTCATCTCCGCTTCAGCTTCCTCATCGCGTCCCCCCTGCCCGCCCCGGCATACGAATCGGCCGAACGGCTCGTCTCCCCCCTCGCATCCCGGAAAGGGTTACGCTGCTGTACCGGATGTTCGACGGATGGACGGCTTCACAACACCGAGGTGCTGGAACGCAACGTGGACGATGATGCGAAAGAGACCATCAAACAAATCGAACGCGGTGATATCGTCTCGTGGGACAACCGCGAGCTACTGGGCGACAATCAGACCGAACGCGCGGATGCGATTCCCCGAATCCTGTACCGGCCGGGGGGATGAACGCGACCTTGCCGCGTTCGAGCATCACACGGCGCTGCGCACGGCTGACCTTAATCCCCGCGGATCACCCGTGATTCCATGGTGTAGGTTTTCTCCGGCGTGAACGACGGATCACGCAGCATCTTCAGTCCGACCTCGACCGCCTTGTCTACGCAGAGGGGGTATTCGAAGGTGACGGCGAGGATGCCGTCCTCCACATACTGCGCCCCTTCGTGCTGCAGTCCGTCGATTCCCACGAACTTCATCTCGTTCTCCCGGCCCTTTTCACGTGCCGCCAGGTAGGCGCCGTAGGCCATGGGGTCGTTGTGGGCGTAAACGACATCGATGCTGCCGGGAGGGTTGGCGGTCAGGGCTTCGGTCATCCGGTCCATGGCCTCGGGCTGGAACCAGTTCGCAACCGCATCATGCACAACCTTGATGTCCGGGTGTTGTGACAGCACATCATGGGCTCCTGCATGCCGGTTGATGGCGCCCTCGACCCCCTGGCTGCCGCGAAGCTCCACAATATTTCCGGCCGGCGCACCGTTCTTCTCGGTGAGATACTCCACGATCCACTCCCCGGCCATGCGACCGATCTCGCGATTGTCGCATCGGATGTACGTCGTGTAGTTCGGCTCGACGATGTCCCGCTCGAGGCAGATCACGGGAATCCCCGCTTCCACCGCGGTACCCATTACCGCGGACAGAGGTTCCCGTTCCAGCGGGGCGACGATGAGCAGGTCGGGACTCTGCCGGATCGCGGTCTCGATCTGAGAGATCTGACGGTTGGCATCAGCCTGGCCGTCCATGATCACCAGCCTGACGTCGGCTTCAGAAGAAAGCAGTTCTTCCAGACGCTGATTCTGTGCGGCACGGTACGGTTCGGCATTGTTACACTGGCTGAAAATGACCAGCATGCGCTCATCGGTCTTGCCGCAACCCGCGGCCAGCAGAAGGGTGAGCATACAACAACATGACAGCAGCATCTTTTTCATGGTCTTTCTCCTCTATTCAGGTTGATCGGGCGCGACGGGTCTGCAGAGCGACCGCCAGTACGATAATCAGGGCTTTCAGAATAAACTGCACGTTGGAATCCACATTTTTCAGTCCCAGCACGTTGATGACCGCGCCCATGATCAGGGCCCCGATCACCGTGCCGCCGATGGACCCTTTGCCGCCGGCGAGGCTGGTTCCGCCGATGACCACCATGGCGATCGCATCAAGCTCGTAGGCGATCCCGAGGTTGGCATCGCCATTCCGGGTCCGGGCGCACAGAAGCATGCCTCCCAGCCCGGCCATCATTCCGCTCAAGGTATACACCGCCAGCTTCACCCGCACCAGGGGCAGACCGGCATAACGGGCCGCCTGTTCGTTGTCGCCGACCGCCCGCACATATCGTCCGAACACAGTGTAGCGAAGCAGGATCAGAAAGATTACGATCACCGCCGCCAGCACCCCGATCATCACCGGTTTGCTGGAAAACCAGATGCCGAACTGATACGCCGCGGTATCATGATCCACGCCCAAACCGATCCGGTTGTTCTGTGACCACAACTTGGCCAATCCACGGATCCCGATCATGCCGGCGAGGGTGGATGTTCAGCCGGGCAATCAGGGCCCCCTGAACCAGGCCGGCCAGGCCGCCGATGACGAGTGCGGACAGCACCACGCAGGTGAGATGGAGAAAGGTCGAGCCGGGGTTCCATCCGGTCAGAATCATGGCCGAACTGACCGATGTGAGGGCGAGGGTGCTGCCCACGCTGAGATCGATACCTGCGGTCAGAATCACCAGGGTCATGGCCATGGCCATGATGGCGATCGGAGCGATGGCCCGCAGCATGTCGGTAAGATTCGCGGGTTGCAGAAAAAGTCCATTGGTCAACACCGCACCGACGACGAACATCAGGGCGAGAATGATCCATTCCTTGCCATGCTCCAGATGACGCAGCATCCCGTTCATGAAGCCACCGACTTTGCTGCATACGACATGATTTCCTCCTGTGACGTGGTTGCCGCGTCAAGCATGGCCACCGCTTCTCCGCCGTTCATGACCAGGATACGGTCGCAGCAGCGGAGCAGCTCCGGCAGTTCCGAACTCACCATCAGCACGGCTTTGCCCCCGGCCGCCAGACCCTCGATCAGGGTATAGATATCGTTCTTGGCCCCCACGTCCACCCCCCGGGTCGGATCGTCGAGAAACAGAATATCCGGATCCACCATCAGCCACCGCCCGAGCAGAACCTTCTGTTGATTCCCTCCGCTGAGGGTGCTGACCGGATGACGCGGATCAGCGGCCTTGAGCCGGGTCCGCCGGGCAATGTCGTGGAACTGTTCCCGTTCCTCGTTGCGCCGGACAAAGCCGGCCTGCTGAAGCCGGGGCAGCCGGGAAAGTACAGCATTTTCACGTACGCTCATCTGCATCATCAATCCCATGGTCTTGCGGTCCCGGGGTACAAGGCCAAATCCTTCATCCATCGCCTCACGGGGACGCCGGGGACGATAAGGGCGACCCTTCAGCGTGACCGAGCCGGACAGGACGGGCCGCAAGCCGAACAGAGCCTCGCCGATCTCGGCCCGGCCGGAACCGACCAAACCGGCAATGCCCAGGACTTCGCCCCGATGAACGGCGAACGAAACATGACGGATTTTCGGCGTGGTGAATCCATCCACCTCAAGCAGGACCTCATCGGTGGCCGATGACGGAGTCCGCTGGGTCCGGTCAACCTCTCGGCCCACCATCATGGCGATAATCTCGTCGATCGATGAATCCGCAAGATCCCGGGTACCGACGTATTCACCGTCGCGCAGAACGGTCGCCCGGTCACAGATGCGGAAAATCTCGTCCATCTTGTGGGAAACATAGATGATGGACACCCCGGCAGCTTTGAGTTTTTCGATCACCTTGAACAGAACCTCCACCGCCTCATCGGTCAACGAGCTGGTGGATTCATCCATGACAAGGATCCGGGCATTCATGCTGAGGGCCCGCGCGATCGCCACAAGCTGTTGTCGGCCCATCGGCAGCTCCCCGACCATCCGGCCGGGGGGAACCCGCAGACCGACCTGATCAAGGAAAGGTTGGCAAAACGACTCAAGCTGTGAACGTCGAACCAGTGTGCCTTCCCGGATGGCAAGGTTCGTTGCCGCGATATTTTCCGCAACCGACAGGTTGGGAAAGAGATCCAGCTCCTGGAAGATCATGGCGATGCCGTGCTGCTGGGCTTCGCGCGGATTCCCGGGCCGGAATGCCATGTCGTTGAGGAAAAGATTCCCCTCGTCCGGCTTTACCACCCCGGCAAGAATCTTGCCGAATGTACTCTTCCCCGCACCATTCTCCCCCACCAGCGCATGCACTTCACCGGCCCGCATGGAAAACGACGCATTCCGCAGGGCGTACACCCCGCCAAAATGCTTGCTGATACCCTCTGCCCGGAGAAGCTCCATGCCCCTCCCAACCTACACAAGATCAAGGATACAAACGATGGAAATGAACGGCATGCATCCTGCTTTTTAATGAATGTGATGAAAACCGGAGGTTTCATTTCAATTCTGGCGCTGTCGGCGGCGATGGTCAGCGGCTGTGCGACATCCACGCCTCAGACGGTGTCCCGTGACGATGTTCTCTACCAACCATCCCGGAGCGGAGATCTGCAGGATCAGCCTGTTCGCGACGGGTTGACGGTCCGAATTGTGGTGGATCCGGCGCGCATCGATCTCGGCGAACCATTTGATGTAGAAATGGTTATACAGAATGCCGGCGAACAAACGGTACGAATGGACAGTACACCGGATGTCATCGTCAACTGGGTTTACGAAGACGGATCCCGCAGCTACACCGTGGTTCGGGACCTGTTGGCCGGAGAGGGGTCGACGATCCAGCTACATCCGGGTCAAACGATACACTGCAAGGCTCGCCTCGACTCAAACCGCTTCGCCCGAACCGGGCTTGTTGAGCTCCGTGCTCTCCTTGCTTTCTCAAATCATAGAACGAATTCGGATCTCTGGTCGGGACGCCTGCTGTCAAATGGTTTTGGTATGCACGTTCGGGAACCGGATCGCCTGGCGTCCCGGCTGGAGACCGTTACTGCAGCGAATCTTCCCTGATCAACAGCCACGAGCCCGGCTCCATATCCACCGCGGCACGAGCAACCACGGGTGATCCGGTCCATAGATCAGTCCCTCCGTGCTCGACCTCCCATGTTGCGGCGGATTCCCCGGCATTGAGCACAACCACCACCGCTTCATGACCGAGTGACCGGCGGTAGGCAAGTACGCGCGGGGAGGAGTGATCGATCCATTCGACATCCCCTCGCCGCAGGGTGTCCGATGCATGACGGATACCGATGGCTTTCCGGTAAAACCGGAACAGGTCCATGTCCGGCTTGCGGGGGTTCGGCGATATGGACCCGTCAATACGATGGGTTTCCGGTTCGTATTCGACATCATCCCACAGCATCGGCTGGCGGCAATCGGGATCGTTGGCGCCCCATATACCGACTTCGGTTCCGTAGTAGATCATCGGGGCGCCGATGTAGGTCATCTGAAAGATCACCATCTGACGCAGTCGGGCATAGGCTTCGGGCGAGGGCCGGGTGGTGTCGAACCCGTGGTCATGCTTGACCCGGGAACGGTTGAAATAGTGATCAAAGTCCGATACCGGCAGCATCGACGGATTGTGCAGCACCGAGGCGATGCGGCCGACGTCATGTGAGTCATACAGGTTCTGCTGCACGTAGCTCACATCGGGAGGATACAGATCGCGAAGGTCATCGAGCTCCCGGCGGAACGTGATCGTATCCATGGCCGGTTCGGCACCGTTGAAGAATGTGACCGTCGGATACAGCCATGCGTAATTCATCACCGCATCAAACTCATCGCCCCGCAGGTATGCTTCTGCAGTGGTGACAATTTCCGCGGTGAGGTACCCGTCGGGGTTGATGCTCTTCACATGCTTCCGCCAGTCCTTCCAGAACCCGTGGGGAACACAGAAGGCGACATCAAGGCGCCACCCATCGATTCCGTCGGACGGATCGCCGTCGCCGTCGGGATCCATCCACCGGGTGGTGCAGTCGAAGATGTATTGCCGCACCGGCGGGGCAAGATTCTCATCATCACGCGCCAGCTCGGGCAGGGCCTGGTGGCCGAACCAGCCGTCATATAGGAAATGCCGGTCATCCTTCCATTCCTTGATCTTATACCAGTCCCGATAGCGGGAGGCTTTGCCGTGGGCGAGGAGATCGCGGAAGGCGAAAAACTCGCGGCCGGTATGATTGAACACACCGTCGATAATCACCCTCATGCCGCGGTCATGGATGTCTTTCACCAGGTCGAGAAAATACCGGTCGGCCGAGGTCAGGATCCACGTGGACGGGTCCTCGGTCTCGTCTGCCTCGGCCAGCGCACGGAGATCCCCCACCCGGTCCGGGCCGAAGGTCGGGTCGATATGATGAAAGCAGGACCCGTCATATTTATGGAGCGACGGCGCCATGAACACCGGGTTGAGGTACAGGGCGGTCACCCCGAGATCCTGCAGATAATCGAGTTTGTCCCGAAGGCCGATCAGGTCGCCGCCGAAACGGCGGAGATACACCGACTGGAAAAAACCTCCCCTCTCTCGCTCCCATGGCTCCTGCCGGTACCAGTCGATCCCCCAGGGCATGATTGACCAAGCGGGATTGTGCGGTTCCGCCATATCCGACAGAGCCGGGTCGTTGGCCGGGTCGCCGTTCCGGAACCGTTCGGGAAACACCTGGTACCACACCGCGTCCTTTGCCCAATCCGGTACCGTTTCGACTTGCTCTGTCATGGCTGTACGTTCCTCCTCGGCCGCCGATAGTCCCGCAGCGGTCATGATCCCTATGAAAATGCATACAAGATGATGCATCAGACGTTCATACGCGTTTGCGCGGCGGGGGCGCCGCGCCTCCATCCTGTGTGCGGGGTACCGTCATGATTCCGGCTCCCGTTCATACCGCCACAGGACGGTTCCTTCCATTTCAAAAACCAGCTCCCGGCCATCGCCGCTCCATTGTAACTGCTCATGATGATCGATTCTGAAATCGCCGGGCACCGGCGGCGAAACATAGACGGTGCGCCACCAGCCTCCGTCCTCGCGAAGCCTCACCCGGAAGTGATGCTTGCCGACGTACGGTGTCCTTTCGAGAACGGCCTCAACCGATCCATCCGGCGCATCCAGCCGTTTGACGGTCCACACCGGCGGCACAAGCATCCGCCAGACAACGACCACCGCCACGACCATCCCCAGCAAAAACAGAGTGCGGCGGGAAAGTTGAATCGAAACGCTGGAGGATCCACGCATCCGCACTAGGGACTTGCCGGAGGCGGTGCACCTTCCACCGACTCCGTAGCCGGCGGAGCGCCGGCATCCGGTTCCGATCCGCCGCCCCGGTTGTTTTTAATCCACAGAATGTCCTTCACCGTCAGCAGGACAAACAGGGAGAGCAGCAACGCCACCCCGATCCTCCAGAGGAATTCCA
>JAUIHQ010000448.1 GCA_030432155.1 bacterium
CTGAAGACGATCGGAAACGGGAGAATGGCGATCATCAGGATCATCAACCAGCCATACTTCGGTATGGCCCGAAGCACCGTCCCGTGCTGTTCGAGAATGTAGAACCGAAGCACGGCGAGGAATCCGTCGAATTCCCGCCACTGCGATACCGGCGACATGGCATACAGGGCAACCGCGATCAGGATAATGGATGCGCCGACCGTGAACACGCCGACCAGACGGATGAGCAACCCGGCGGTCATCAACCGCTGCCGCCAGATCGCGATCAGGAGCCCGACGGCAAATACCGGCAGCAGGAACAGACAGGCGGAAAATTCGGCAACACCCAGACCGAGAAGAAAAACCGCAACATAAAGAAACCGAACCTGCCCGTTACGGGAAAACGCCACGGCGGCCAGCCATGCGCCGACCAACAGCGTCAATCCGAGAGGCGCCGGGCCTGCGGTCATGGCGGTCATCTGCAGGTTCCCCGCTCCGACCGCAAACACCGCCGCAACCAGGGCGGACAACAATCGCGGCAGGGAATCCCCCGGCATCCTGATCCCGGTATCGGCCAGCAGACCCCGGTAGGGTATCCGCAACAGGACTGCCGTAATCATGGCGACAACGCCTGCGCAGAGAAGGCTATTCAAAACTGCTGCGGAGGCGGCGTAAGGCAGAAACGGCACGCGGGCCAACCCGGCCATGATCAAGCCCCAAAGGGGATAACTGATCGGCCGGAACGGATCGAGTCCGGCATAGCTGACGAGGGCCGCGGTCCAACGGCCCGACAAAGGGAAAAGCGCGGCATGAAAAAGGAACCAGACCAGTGCCGCCACCCCGGCGGCCAGCGCAATCCGGTCCGCCCGGGACCGGGACAATGCCCATTCCTGCCGCTCGCTCATATCATGGTTACTTCGCCAGTTTGACCGGCGTACCGGGAGCAGGTTTCTTCTCGCCGCGGATAACCTCGGCATAACTGACCTTTTCCCGGACCTTGGTGATACGGAGGGCACCGATTTCCTCGCCCTCCTCCACCGCCAGGATGGCGCCGGTATCGGGATCGATCAGTTCTTCGCCTTCTTCCGCCATCACCAGCTCCGCACCTTCTTCGATGCCGAACTCGGAACCGCGGTTGATGATGACTTCGCCATCCGACTGCACCTTGATCACGCTCCCTTCGAACGGGAACTCTTCCATCTGACGGGCAAAGAAGACAGCGGCCTGGTTGATGGCATCCTGGGCAGCTTCCCCGAGCGGTGTCTTGGTGAACCCGCCGAGGTCGCCGCTGAATCCGCTGCCGGTATAGCCGACGTTGACGCCGATCCCGCCGGGCTTTCCGGTGATGCGTTCTTTGGCCACAATTTCGCCGGTGGTGGTATCAACCAGCTTGGCGATGATCGTCACCTGGGCCTTGGCCCCCTTCAATCCGACCCGGAACCCGCCGATGCTGACCCCGCCGCCTCCGCCTGCGGCATCATCCTCGACCGTGGTGATCGCGCCGGTGGCGAGATAACGGGCAGGACGGATCTTGCCGGTCTGGGCGACCTTCTTCGCGTTGGCGGTACGACCGCTGGCCGCGAGATCCTGTTCATCGAGAACCGCATCTCCGGCGCGCCGGTCACCGACGAGCACGGCAACCTGGTCGGGGTGCTCTCCGAACTCGATTGCATGAAGATTGCGCTGCACGCCGGCTACCATGGCGACTGGGGCGGCCCCGTGTCGGACTACATGACGAGGGACACCGAGACCGTGGAGGCGGACATCCGCATCATCGACCTCGCCCAGCAGTTCCTCGATACGCGCTTCCGCCGCTACCCGGTGGTCAAGGACCACCGCCTGGTCGGCCAGATCAGCCGCCGCGA
>JAUIHQ010000133.1 GCA_030432155.1 bacterium
GGTGCCATCCCAGTCCCCGGCGAACGGCAACCCAACGAAATTCGTGGGAAATACCTCGGTGCCAAAATCGATGGTCTTGTTGTTGTTCAAATCGAGAATCCACTGACCCGTCGATAACAGACCGACTTGATCAACGCCGTCGCCATCCCAGTCGCCAACCACAGGCTGAACCCCAGGACCGGCGCCTACCAAGAAAGGAAACTCCGGCGGATCATCGCCGGGATCACGTGGGCATACTCCCAGTTGAAGTTGTCGAATTCGCCGTACACGTTGCCGGGAATCAACACCACTGAATCGAATCCGTGCTGCTTGCGGTAGGCGAAGGATTGAACCAGCATCATTTTTTTGGCCACCGAGTAAGGCGCGCTTTCGCCCTGGGGAAAGCCGTTCCACATTTCCTCTTCCGGAATCGGGGAGGGCGCGGTGCCGGGGTAGGAACAGCCGCCGATGAAGGTAAGAAATCGTTTCACACCGTGACGGAAGCAGGCTTCGAATACTTGGGTGTTGATCATGATGTTTTCGTAATAGAAATCACCGGGATAGTCCTTGTTGGCAATGATGCCGCCGACCTTGGCCGCGAGATGGAGGACCGCGTCCGGTTGATGATCCGCAAGCATCTTTTCCGCCGCGCCGGGAACGAGGAGGTCGTAGTCCGCACGGCCGAGACCGATGACATTCTCGCCGGCTTCCGCGAGGGCTTTCACAACATGACGGCCGAGGAACCCGGTGGCGCCGGTGACGATGATTTTTCCGTAGGTACCCATGTTCAATCAGATATTGGCGAAGCTGTTGCGTTTGATGATCTGGTAGCCCTTGAGCAGCTCCTTGATGCCGAGGGGCAGGGAGACCTCGGGATGGAAGCCGGTGGCCTCGATCTTCTCATTGCTGACGATGTAATTGCGCTTGTCCGGATCCGAGCCGACATTCGATTCGAGGATGTGGAACTCCGGCACGTGTTTTTTGATCTCGAGGCAGAGTTCCATCTTCGACAGGTTCGCATCGCTGAGGCCGACATTATAGGCCTCGCCTTTCATGGTCTCGATGTTGGCGAGACCGTGGCGGAAAGCACGGGCGATGTCGCGGACATGGATGTAATTCCGTTTGAAGTGGGACTCAAACAGTACGATGAAGCGGTCGTTGAGCGCCCGGTAGGTGAAGTCGTTGACCAGGAGGTCGATCCGCATCCGGGGGCTGATGCCGAACACCGTGGCGAGGCGGAACGACACCGCGCGGCCGGTATCAAGCATCAGCTTCTCCAGCTCGACCTTGAGTGTTCCGTAAAGAGACACCGGACGGAGCGGGCTGTCCTCGGTGCAGTGGATGCCTTCCTCCCCGATGCCGTACCCGCTGTTCGTGGTGGGGAGCAGGAACCGCTGATCGGGACCGGACAGGTCCACCAACATCTTGATCGCCTCGAAATTGATCGTCTTCGCCTCCAGCGGCCGCTGGGCGCACAGGGGGGCGCCGACGAGGCAGGCGAGGGGAATGATGACCTCGGCCTTGGCCATCAGCGGTTCCATGATCGCCTTATCCCGGACGTCGCCGCGAATCATGGAAAAACGGTCATACCGGCAGCAGTCCAGAAGCGATGACTGACCGTACATGAAATTGTCCACCACGGTAACGGCATGCCCGTCCTCAAGCAGGCGGGGGACCAACACCGAGCCGATATAACCGGCGCCGCCGGTCACAAGAATATTCCTGGGTTCAATAGTCATAGGGGGCACAACGTACCCGCCCGCAGGGCCTTGTGTCAATGTTCCCTCGGCCTTGGCCCGGCCGGAATCAATAGCCCCTGTAGCCCAATCGTCATCTTCATCGTCAAAATCACCTCCACGGCTCGCGAGCCGCTCGCCCTCCCGCTTTACACTCTACCGTGTTGCGGAACCGGGTAGAATGAAATCGCCGAATCTGACCATGAGTGGTACAGTGCGGCAACGTTTGAAATGGTAACAACAGGTAGTTTATGATCATACATACCGTCGCATTCAAAACCCGACATGCAATCGGTTCTGAGGAGGAAAAGGAGTTCTTGCGAGCTGGGATTGCCTTGGGAAAGCTGCCGATGGTCACGAACTTCAAATGCTACAAACAGGTAAGCCAGAAGAACGACTTCCAGTACGGCTTCTTCATGGAGTTCGCATCGCAGGATGCGTACGATGCCTACAATGGGCACCCGGACCACGTTCAATTCGTGGAAACCCGGTGGAAGCCTGAGGTTGAAGATTTCCTGGAGATCGATTACGTGGACCACGATATGACCTGACCCGGCAGAAGTTCCCAGGATCACCAACACACACATAAAGATCATCATAAAGCTGCTGCCTTTGTATGGCGTCCTTGATCGGGTAGGGGGAAGAAGCGGGAGGGTCGCCGGCCCCGGCTCGCAGAAAAACATTCCAAACATTGGAATTTTCCGGTAGCAGTTTTCCAATCATTGGAACTTTTTTCTGAACCCGTTTGAAGGATGCCGAGATGAGCAAACGATTGAATGACTGGCCGGAATGGAAAGCGTTGGAAAAACATGCGGAGGGCATGGCGGGTGTTCATATGCGATCGCTGTTCGCGGAGGATCCGGAGCGGGGAACGCGCCTGACCCTGCAGGCCGGGGACCTCTACCTGGATTACGCAAAGAACCGCATTACCGATGAGACGCTGAAACTCCTGCATGCCCTTGCCACCCGGGCCGATGTGGCCGGGGCAGCCAAAGCGATGTTCAGCGGGGAGAAGATCAACCGCACGGAGAATCGCGCGGTTCTACACGTTGCCCTCCGCAACCGGTCGAATGACCCGATCATGGTCGACGGCAAGGATGTGATGCCGGAGGTCAATGACGTGCTGGAGCGGATGACCTCGTTTGCCAACCGTGTTCGCTCGGGGGAATGGAAGGGATTCACCGGCCGCCGTATCCGGAACATCGTCAACATCGGCATCGGCGGGTCGGATCTCGGTCCGGTCATGGCCTGTGAGGCGCTGAAACCCTACACCGACCGGTACCTGCGGGTGCGTTTTGTATCCAACATCGACGGCACCCATCTCGCGGAAACCGTGCAGGACCTCGACCCCGCGGAAACGCTCTTTCTGGTGGCGTCGAAGACGTTTACCACCCAGGAAACCATGACCAACGCCGAATCGGCAAAGAAATGGCTGTTGTCGGCCCTGAACGATGCAAAGGCGGTGGCATCGCATTTTGCCGCCCTGTCCACAAACCGCGAGGAGGTGGTCGCGTTCGGCATCGATCCCGACAACATGTTCGGCTTCTGGAACTGGGTCGGCGGCCGGTATTCGCTGATGTCGGCAATCGGTCTGCCGGTGATGATCGCGATCGGACCGGACCGCTTTATGGAGATGCTGGAGGGTGCTCATCGCATGGACCGCCATTTTCTCGAAGCCCCGGCGGGGGAAAACATGCCGCTGCTTCTGGCGCTGCTTGGGGTCTGGTACAACAACTTTCTCGGCGCGGAAACCCAGGCCATTCTGCCCTACGACCAGTATCTCCACCGATTCCCCGCCTATCTCCAGCAGGGCGACATGGAGAGCAACGGCAAATCAGTGGCGAAGGACGGAAAGCCCACAGCGTGGCAGACCGGACCGATCATCTGGGGCGAGCCGGGCACCAACAGCCAGCACTCGTTCTTTCAGTTGATCCACCAGGGAACCAAGCTGATCCCCTGCGATTTCATCGGCTTCGGCAAAAGCCATAACCCGCTGGGCGACCATCATGCCAAGCTCATGGCGAACTTCTTCGCCCAGACCGAGGCCCTGGCCTTCGGCAAAACGCGGGAACAGGTTGAAGCTGAAGGGGTCGCGAAGGAGCTTGTGCCGTTCAAGGTGTTTGAAGGCAACCACCCGACCAACACCATCATGGCCGAGAAGCTGACCCCCGGGGTACTCGGTCAGATGATTGCCATGTACGAACACAAGATTTTCGCCCAGGGCGTCATCTGGGATATCTATTCCTATGACCAGTGGGGTGTCGAACTGGGCAAGGTGCTGGCCAAGAAAATCCTGCCCGAATTGACCGATGACGGCGATCCCGAGCTGAAACACGACTCTTCCACCAACGAGCTGATCCGCCGCTTCCGAGCGATGAGGTAGGGAGACGTATGAAGTTGGAAGGATGAAGGATGAAATTCCTGAATTTCCGAATGACGAATTCCTGAACGGCGGACTCCAGCCCCGGTCCCCCATGGCAAATTCAATATCCCAAATTCCAATGATAAAGCCGGGTGGTATTCAACATCCCGAAGAAGGGGATCAGGTCTGAGCAGAGAAAGAAGCGGGTTCGAAAGAGGAAGGATGCCGAAAGGGTGGGGCGGTGAGTCCCTTTATCGCACCGGCATTGGGTAGCCTGTGAGATACCCACCCCGCCCTTTGGGCACCCCTCCACGGGAGGGGAGTTCGATTACTGGGGATGATGCAGATTTGGTCGGTCAACCTGCCGTAATCCCTTCATGGTCGGGGGCCTCGATTACGATTGCGGTGCGGATGGATGTTCAGCACGCCTTCCCGCTTATCCTTTGAGCTGTTTCCGTGTAGGGTGGTGACATGACAGGATTCTCCAGGCGATCAGCTTTCACCCTCCTTGGCTTGGCCATGGGGTTGTGGGCGGGTGTCGGCCGAGGGGATATCCTGTGGTTTAACAGTTCCAATGCACCTCTGACCTATGCGACGGGCGGAACCAATGTTCTGTTCGGCAGTACGAATGCCTGGCAGGGGTGTTACGTGCAGCTCATCTATGCCGGAACGGATGGTATCGCGAATCCCGCGGTCGCCGGGCAGAGCGGCGTGAGCGGTGATGATGTGGTTGTCAGTACGACCTGGGTGGGGAAAGGAACAAGGCCCAGCGGCTTCGCCAACGGCGGTACATTCACCGATGACGTGCTTGAGGAATACTATGTGCGGGTTTGGTCGTCTCCCGCCGATGATTTTGACGATGGCATTGTTCCCGGTAATCTGACGAATTACTACGGGGATTCCATCATCTTCACCAATACCTTTTCGGTGTTCCCGGTCGACTTTCAATTCGGCGGCGCCTCGGGTTTATCCACCACTTCGTCCCCCGGCATCTTCGACTCGGACGGGGATGGACTGCCGGACTGGTGGGAGCTGGTTCATTTCGGAACGGCGACCGGCGGCGTAGCATCCGGGGATGCCGATGGGGATGGGCATGACAATCGGTCGGAATTTGTCGGCCTGACCTCGCCGACGAATGCAGCGTCGCTGCTCGAGGTATCCAGCCTGTCCGTCTCCTCCCTCAGTGCAACCTCCATGCGGTCGGTCGTTACGTGGCCTTCGGTGGTCGGCAAGCGCTACACACTGTACGGATCCACCAATCTCCTCGCAGGATACCAGGCGCTGGGCCCAGAACGAATCGCCCTTTCAACCTCGATGGGGGCCACGAATCTGTTTACCGCCGGAACCAACGGATGGCCGGTGATCCACTACCTGATCCAGGTTCGTTGAGGATTCCATCCCGGCGGGCAAGCAGGAGCTTGCCCCTCCGGATTATCAGGTGCGACGCTGTGGGTTTCTACGAACGGTCCGGAGGGGCAACCTCCCGGTTGCCCTCAGCCCCTTTTCACATCTCGAGCAACTGCTCGTAGGGATAAATGGATGAGGTGTGTCCGTCGCTCCAGGTCACGGCCATGGCGTAATTGCCCATGGGCTGCATGTTCTCGGGGTAGACATTCTCCGGTACATCCTCGGGTTGAAGGATCGGTTCGCGGGTGAATTCGTCGACACAATTCGCGCACCGGCAGGCCCGGCGCAGACGCGCCGGCGGAATTACTTTTTCTTCGCCGTTGGCCTTCGTCACCACAATACCCCGTCCGGGATCGAATCGAACCTCGGGCCGGGCCAGACCGCCGTGGCGAATCTTGCTGACTTCCATCACCGCGGCATCAGCGATGTCCGAGAAAACGCCGGCCACGTCGCCTTCGGGCTTGTCCAGCACAACCGGACGGCCGCGGTCGCTGAAATCGGATATTTCCGGCCGTACCGGAAGCTCGTGCGCGTTGGCGATCCCGAACTGGCGCACGATTCGATCGCGCGCGCCCTTGCCAAAAATATCGTGACGGGTACCACACGAGGGGCAGGCGAAATAGCTCATGTTCTCGATCACCGAAATGACCGGAACCTTCACCTTGTCGAACATCTGAATGCCCTTGACCACATCCACGAAACTCAATTGCTGCGGGGTGGTCACAATCACCGCCGCGGTGATGGGCACGAGCTGGGTCAGGGTTAACTGCACGTCCCCGGTGCCGGGAGGCAGGTCGAGCACCAGGTAATCAAGCTCTCCCCAGTCGGTGGTGGTCAGAAGCTGGTTGATGATCTGGGTCACCATGGGACCGCGCATGATCGCCGGCCCGCCACCCGAGGCCTCGGTGATGAACCCGAACGACATCAATTTCACGCCTTCCCACGCGATGGGGACGATCATGTCGGCATCGTTCTGGTAAACCTCGATCGATTCCGGCTGCACCATGGTCGGCAGGCTGGGACCGTAGACATCCGCATCGAACAAGCCGACCTTCGCACCCTTGCGATGAAGCGTGTAGGCGAGATTGACCGCAACCGTGGATTTGCCCACGCCGCCCTTGCAGCTCGAGACCGCGAGGATATTCGCGACCTTCGCAAGGCCCGGAGCCTTGGCGGCCAGCGGATTGTTCTTCTTTGGGGCCTGGGCCGACATGATCACCGTGACATCACGCACCCAATCGATCGCTGATACCGCAGTGGTGCAGGCCTCGCGGAATTGTTCCTTGACCGGGCAGGCGGGGGTGGTGAGTTCAAGGGTGAACGAGACGTCTCCCTCGTCGCTGATGGCCAGGTCCTTGATGAATCCAAGCGACACAATGTCCTTCCCGAGATCCGGGTCGATGATGTGCCGCATGGCATCGAGCACCTGCTGTTGTTTCTGTTCGGTCATGATGAGATCACCGCCTGTATTCGGAAGTCGGGGGCTTCCCGGGCGAGCAGATCGGCTGACCCGATCACGCAAATGGTTCCCTTATCCCGGATGCAGGCGAGGGCGTCGCCGAACTGATGATAATGCTCAAGCCGGGTGTCGAATACCGATTCCCGGATCTGGCGGCGGTTTTCGTCCGAGTCGCCGGTGAGGTGCCGGGTCAGGCCCAGCATGCCCTTGGCGTCGGGGAACAGGTAGCTGTCGAGATCTCCGACCGCACCCACGATCGATTTCACCTGCTCCGGTTCGCTGAGTTTCAACTCCCGGAGAAAGTCCGACGTACGGTCATAGATGTCGAGGGTCCGCTTCAGGTTCGGGTCACGATACGAGACGAAGGTCATCATCCCTGACCGGTAATCGAATCCACAGAAGCCGCCGTAGGCGCCTCCCTGAACCCGGACCTGGTCCCAAAGCCAGGCATTGCGGATGTACCGGCTGATGGTCAGGGCCGAACCATGCAGCTCGTAGCCGTGGTCGTACAGGTTGACCGCCTTGCCGACATAGTTGACCTGCGACGGGATGGTCAGGCCTTCATGAATGTGCAGATTCTGCTGGTGGGGCATGGGGACCGGTTTCTTGCGCTTCATCGCCTGGGGGATGTCGCCGATGATCCCGACGATCGCCTTCTCCGCCTTGTTGCGGAATGCATCGTCGCAGGTGAGGTTGAAGATCATGCTCCGCCGGGCGATCAGCTTGGCCGTGAGGCCGCGGAGACGTTCTTCCACGCTGTCCCAGTTTTCATCGATGTCCTTCAGCAGGCGCTTCATCGCGTGATAATACGTGATGCCGTTCATCTGCTCGTTGGCCCAATCCGCGGGGTTGAACCAGGCGCGCAGCCTGTATCCGACCATGCGGTGACCGGAAGGGATGATATCCGCCTCCATGTCCGACTTTTCTTCGAGGACGATCTGGCGGACCCGGTCCCGGGCGCCCCAGCGGGCGCTTTCGAAGACATTCACAAAAATGCTGAGCATGTCGCCGAATCGATCCTCCACCGATTTCCCGCGGAGGAACATCCAGGTCTGGGCGGTGCCGTTGCGGGTGTGCATCGAGGTGTAGGTCTCGGGATCGATCCCGCCGGTCACCGTTCCGATCCTCTGTGACAGCTCGACGAAATCCAGATCCCTGGTGCCGCTTTCCAGCAGGACACGAGCCCATACCGGCACCAGCGGGAGCCAGTCCTGCGGTACTTCCGAAAGGTCGAACCCGATATCGAAGTAGACGATGCCGCGGGTGGACACGTCGTGGTAAAGGAGGTCGATGCCGGGGAAGGGGACGACTTCCGATGGGATGGGCTTGGCCTCCCGCTCGAGATCCTCGAGCGCGAGCTGGGGAATGGATGCCAGGTTCTCCGGAGAATCCGGCGCTTCCTGCGCGGCGTGCAGCTCCCCGGTCTGCTCGATCATTGCCTTTCGTTCCTCCTCGCTCAGCCCCTTGAGGACATTCGCCAGTTTCCCCTGCTCCTCCTCCTCGAGCCGCGCCCGGAGTTCGGGATCCGGATAGAGCATGAGGGTCGTGCGGTGAGGGTTGTCGAGAAGCGACGACGCCATCAGGTTCTCAAAGAAGGGTTCGCCGTCCTCGACCGCCTTCTTGATGGCGGCCAGGGGCTTGTCGAACATCAGCGGCGCCATTGGATCGCCCCCGTACAGCCAGGTCTGCAGGCTGCCCAGCATCAGGGCGAGGCCCCGGGGGTAGCTGCCGGTGTTGCCTTCACGCAGACCGAACTCAACCGTGTTGACTGATGCATCGATGGTTTCCCGGTCGAGTCGCTGCTTCACGAGCTGGCGGAGTGTTTTGAATATCAGGTCCTCGACGCCGTTCTCGTTGCCCGCCTTCACCCCTTTGAGTCCGGTCGAATAGAACGGCTGCATCATCTGCGATTCAAACCCGACGCCGGCGATATCCTCACCCAGGCCCGAATCGAGCAGGGCCTTGCGGAGGGGGGAGGCGGGGGTGCCGGTAAGAATATGGCTGAGGATGCTCCAGCCGAGAAGGTTGGTGATGTCGGTGATATCGGTGAGCATCCAGTTAACGGTGACGAACGTGCCCGACTCACCGCCCGGCGCGGCCTGGTAGGGATGGCGAACCCGCTTGGGTTCGTTCCACGGCGGCTGGGTCTTGATGGCAGAATCGATCTCCGCGGCTTCGTACCCCTTCAGGTACGCATCCATACGCCGGAGCCGTTCCTCCTCCGGGTCGTCACCGTAGAAATAGATCCGGGCGTTGGACGGGTGATAATAGGTCTCGTGAAAGGCACGGAGCTGCTCCCATGTAAGGTCGGGGATTTTGCGGGGGTCGCCGCCGTAGTCCACGCCGTAGGTGGTATCGGGGAACAGCGTGCGCTGGCTGTATTCGGCGAGGACGCTTTCCGGCGAAGCGTACACGCCCTTCATTTCATTGAAGACCACCCCTTTATAGGTCAGAGGTCCCTCCGCCTTTTCCAGTTCGTAGTGCCAGGCCTCCTGCTGATGGGTGTGCCGGGAGAGCAGGGGGTGTAGGGCGGCATCCATGTAGATGTCGATGAGATTGTAGAAGTCCTTGAGGTTCTGGCTGGCCACCGGGTAGCAGGTTTTGTCGGGGTAGGTGAATGCGTTGAGAAACGTCTGGAGCGATCCCTTGAGCAGCTCCACGAACGGCTCCTTGACCGGGTACTTGTCCGATCCGCAAAGCACCGAGTGCTCGAGAATATGGGCAACCCCGGTTGAGTCCGAGGGCGGGGTACGGAACGTGATCCCGAACACCTTGTTCTCGTCGTCGGCGGCCAGGGATAACAGTTCCGCCCCGGTGGCGTCATGCCGGTACAGCCGGGCTGAAGCCCGGATTTCCGGGATATCCGCTTCCCGCATCAATGTAAATCCATGTTGTGAAGT
>JAUIHQ010000134.1 GCA_030432155.1 bacterium
TTAGCGGCCAGGCCCTCGATGCTGTCGCTGACCTCGGGCGGGAAGATCGACGGCATGAACAACTCGATAGCCTTGGAATCCAGCACTGCGTAGCCGATCTGGTCCGGCTGATTGGCGATCAGCCAGAATGTCGGGTCTGAATCCATCGGTCCACCCTAGCCGCAGGTTTCCCGACGTTTCAACAAAAACCGGTCACAGGGCAGGCGGTGGTGACTGGTTGCGGTGCACCAGGCGGTGGATGAATCGCAGCTTGTCGATAACCGGCGGCACCAGCACGAAGGGGTACAGGTCGCCATGGCCCATGCTGCGGTTCAGGCTGTTGAGAGCATAGGTCAGGGGGAGCCATGCCGCGACGAGGCTGTCCAGGTCATCGGCGGTGTAGGCGTTGAAGTCGATTTCCGGAGGTTTTACCCGCCCGGTCTCGGTTCGCGGCGTCACCCGTAGTCCGAAGGCATGGGCGGTTTCGAGGGTATCGAAGATGTGCAGGTAATGGGACCAGGTTTCCGCCCAGTCTTCCCAGGGATGGGATGAGGCATAGGCGGTCACATAGGACTGGTTCCATTCCGGCCGCGGGCCATCCCGGTAGTAGTCGGCCAGCGCCTGCCCGTAGTCGCCTCTCTCGTCGCCGAACAGCACGCGGAACTCATCCAGCAGCGGGGTGTCCCGAATCAGCCGTTCCCAATAATAATGTCCGCTCTCGTGCCGGAAATGACCGAGGATGGTGCGGTAGGGTTCGGCCATGGTCTTCCGCTGACGCTCGCGTTCGGCATCATCGGCTTCGGCCAGGTTGATGGTGATGACCCCGTTGAGATGGCCGGTCCTATCGCCGGCCGAATCCCGGAATTCTTCCGGCGCGGGGGCCGGAAAATCAAAGGTCAGACCATTCTCCGGATCTTCGACGCGGCTGAACACCGGCAGACCGAGCTGGAGGAGGGAGTAGACCAGCCGGTGCTTGGCATCCTCGAGCCGGCACCACAGGCGGATGTTCTCCGGATCCTCCAGGTTGGGAATCACCCGGTTCAGGCGGCAGGCGGTGCAGAATGGGGCGGGACCGCCATCCGGCACCAGCCAGTTGCAGGCGCCATAGGCGTGATTCGCACAGAACCGGTATCGTAACCCCGGCACCCCCAGGCGCTCCCAGACCTCTCCGGCCGGTATGAGCGCGCCGAGGGATGCCTCGCTGCTCAAGTAGCCAAGGACATGCCCGCACTGTTCACAACGGGTGTTGTGAAAGTAGAGGATCTGCCCGCAGTTCTGACACTCGAACAGTTTCATGGGGGCCGGAACTCAGCCCCGGCTGGTGATCTCGACCAGGTGGTAGCCGAACTGGGTCTGGATCGGTCCGTGGACCTTGCCGACGTCCTCCTGGAACACGACCCGGTCGAACTCCGGCACCATCTGGCCGGGGGAAAATTCACCGAGTGCGCCGCCGCGGGCGCCGGAGGGACAGTTGGAATGAGCCTGGGCGAGGTCGGCAAAGTCTTTGCCTTTTTCGATCTCTTCCTTGATGCGCTGACATTCGGCTTCGGTATCGACCAGAATATGGCGGGCGGATGCTTTCATCGTATTCTCCTGTTCGTTTGCGGCTTCATGAGTATGTCGAACCTACCTGTGAACCACGCGCCGTATCCATCCTTTTCTTTCCGGCATGGGTTGGCCCATCATCCCTTATCCTTTATAGTGGCGGCACATGAGATCGTTGAACAGTATGCATCGACGGAGCCGAACTGCGGCTTGGATGGCCGCCGTACTCCTCGTCGGAGCAGCGGTTGCCTGGGGTATCGGGCCGATATCCGGGTCGGGCGGACCATCCACCGTGGGGGATCCACGCCACTTCTCCCTGATGGTCTGGTATGCATTGACCGCCCTGGTGTTTTCGTTCATGTGCTCGGTCGCCGAGGCGGTGGTCTTGAGTGTAACTCCTTCTTACATAGGGAGTCTCGCGAAATCACGCCCCGTTGCCGCCGCCCGGGTCAAGAAGATCAAGCACGATATCGACCGCACCCTGGCCGCGATTCTCACCCTCAATACCATCGCGCACACCGTAGGGGCGGGCGGAGCGGGGGCGGAGGCAGCCGCATATTTTGGTGAGACCTATGTCGGGGCGGCCATGGTGGT
Source organism: bacterium (assembly GCA_030432155.1). GTDB lineage: Bacteria > Verrucomicrobiota > Kiritimatiellia > CAIVKH01 > CAIVKH01 > JAUIHQ01. The sequence continues at coordinate 2,119 of JAUIHQ010000134.1, forward strand.
GCTGACGTTGTTGATCCTGTTTCTTTCGGAGATCATCCCCAAAACCGTCGGCGCTCTGTATTGGCGGGCTCTGGCGCCGGTGACCGCGCGTTTTGTGCAGGTGCTCTGTATCGTTCTTTATCCCCTGATCTACTGTTCCGAGTTCATCACCCGGTTGTTGACCCGGAACAAGACGCTGCATCCGTTCAGCCGCGAAGAGTTCACCGCTCTGGCCGATCTCGGGGCGGAGACGGGTCACCTCGATCCCAAGGAATTCCGAATCCTCAAGAACCTGTTCCGCTTCCCCGGCTTGTGCGCGCGCGATATCATGACCCCGCGGACGGTGATGTTCAGTCTCTACATCGATGAGACAGTCAGCGACGTGCTGGCCGAGCATGACGATCTTCCGTTCAGCCGCATACCGGTCTACGACGACACCCCGGACGACGTGAAGGGGTTCGTGCTGAAGACCGATATCCTTTTGCGGGAAGCCAAGGATCAGTCCGATGTGCCGATGAAGGACCTGATGCGGCGGATTCGACCGGTATCCGAGTCCACCCCCCTGAGCCGGGTGTTGGAGGAGCTGCTCGATTACCGGGCGCACATCCTGCTGGTGGTTGACGAGTACGGCGGTGTGGCCGGGCTGGTTACCCTTGAGGACGTGGTCGAGACCCTCGTCGGCACGGAAATCGTCGATGAAGTCGATAAGATCGATGACATGCGCCGTCTCGCCCGCCAGAAATGGGAAACCCGGATGAAGCAGCTCGGGATTCAGTACAAACCGGACGCGTAATCCTTAGTAACCAGAAGGCGTGGCGTTGCCGGGGGACGGGCGTTTACCGGCCGCGGCATGCCCTATCCTGCGTCGTCGTTACGCGCCCGCGGCTGCCTGCTCGTCAGCCGGGGTCTCCTCGGCGAATCGGCCCATCGCGCGGAATTTTTCATACCGCTTCTTCAGCAGGGTCTCGGGCTTGAGCTTCGCCACTTCATCCAGATTCTTGACGATCTGCTTGCGCAGGGTTGCGGCAATTTCTTCGGGGTTGTTGTGGGCGCCGCCCACCGGTTCCTTGACGATTTCGTCGGCGAATCCGGCAGCGATGAGGTCTTTCGAGGACAGCTTCAGGGCGTCCGCCGCCTTGTCCGCGTATGCGCGGTTTTTCCACAGGATGGCCGCGCAGCCTTCAGGGGAAATCACCGAATAATAGGCGTATTCAAGGACGAGGACCCGGTCGCCGACCCCGATCCCGAGGGCGCCGCCGCTTCCGCCTTCGCCGATGATGGTGATGATCATCGGAACCTCGAAGGTGAACATCTCGCGGAGGTTGACCGCGATGGCTTCGGCGATGTGCCGCTCTTCGGATTCGATTCCCGGGTAGGCTCCGGGGGTGTCGATGAGGGTGATGATCGGGACCTTGAACTTGGCCGCCAGCTTCATCAGGCGCAGGGCCTTGCGGTATCCTTCAGGGTAGGCGCAGCCGAAGTTGCATTCGAGATTGCTCTTGGTGTCGCGGCCTTTCTGGGTGCCGATGACCATGACATTGCGGCCGTCGAGTTTGGCAAATCCGCCGATGATCGCCCGGTCGTCTCGGTGCAGCCGGTCCCCGTGCAGCTCGACGAAATCCGTGCACATCGTCTTGATATAGTCGCGGGTGTAGGGGCGGAGGGGATGACGTGCGACCTGGACCTTCTGCCATGGGGTCAGTTCGCTGTAAATCTGAGCGCGGGTTTCCTCGATGCGCTTTTTCATGCGCTCGATTTCCTGGGAGACATCGATGTTCTGGTTCTTGCTGAACTGGCTCAGCTCCTTGAGCTTGGCTTCGAGTTCAATAATCGGCTTTTCAAACGGCAATGTATAAGCGGGCATCCGTGGCCTCCCTCGTCAGTCCGTGATCGCCACCGGCGTGCCGATGGTGACCAGTGTAAACAGTTCCTCGACTTCATCGTTGAGCATCCGGACACAGCCGGCGCTCAATTGTTTTCCGATGGTATCCGGCTCCCATGTGCCGTGGATTCCGTATCCGCGGACATTCAGGGCCAGCCAGTGGGTCCCCAGCAGATTTGCGGGGTCGCCGTAGGGGATTTCCTTGCCGTCGGGACGCCACCAGGTCGGCTGGGCGATGCGGTCGGTGATCTTGAAGTCGCCCACCGGGGTCTTGTTGTATTGTCCTGTCCCGACCCGGTACCGCTTGAAAAAACGGCCGTTCATGTTGACGAGGAGGTCGTTGTCGGATTTATCGACGGTGATGCTGAAGTCGCCGGTGAAGATGCGCAGCCGGTCTCCGACCCGGATCAGCGAGCCGGAAATATTGTTGCTCTTGCGGACAAGGTCGATGGTGGTATCGAATTTGCGAGCGATTTTGTCGAGCGAGTCCCCGGACTGAACGACATACACGTCCTTCTCCGGCATGTCACGGGGGGTGAGGACCAGTTCGATGTTGACCTCCCCGAGAAATGCCTCCACCTGCGCCCGCAACGCAGGGGCCGGATTGGCTTCCAACAGAGCCAGCGCCTCCTCGCGCGCAGCCAGCAGGTCGCCGTCGGCCCGCAACGATTGGGCCTTCCGCATGCCTTCCATGGTCTCGGCCGGAGTGGAGGCGGTTACCGCGGGAAGGGCGGGCGACGATGGCCGGTCATTCCCCGCCGGGGGTGGTTCCGTCTCGGTTCGGGCCGGCGCATCCGCAACCGCAACGGGTTCAACGGCCTCCTCGGTCTTCCCGGCCTTGTCGCCGCGGCTGTGCGTCCACAGCACCAACGCGCAGATGCCGACCGCGACGACCAGGGCCGCGATGAGCGGCCAGGGCGTCCGCCGGGGCGGGGCAACCGTTTTATCCAATGAGTAATGAACCATGTCGTCTGTGTAGATTTCTGTAAAAACCGGGTGTTACTGATCTGCGCTATACTAAAAGGGATCGGATGGAGCAAGCAACGGCAAAGATGGTTGTTCAGATAAGGGTCTCGATATCGCGGGTCACCAGCGCCATGGACGGGTAACGGTCGTCACGGTCTTTGGCGAGGCACCGGGAGATGATGCGTTCGAGAGCCGGGCTCACCTTGACATTATGCAGCGAGAGGCGCCGGGGGTGGACCGACCGGTCAAGCTGAAGCCGCCGCGTGTCTTCCGGTGTGACCCCTTCGAACGGCTTGTGGCCGGACAGAATCTCGTAGCAGGTCACGCCGAAGCTGAAGATGTCGGTTTGTTCATCGACAAGGGCTTTTTCGAGCGTTTCCGGAGGCAGGTAGGCGGCGGTACCGGGAACAGAGTGCAGTTTGACCGGCCGTTCGATGGTCAGGTCGAAATCGATCAGGATCACCAGGCCGTCGCTTCGCACGAGAAGGTTGTCGGGCTTGATGTCGAGGTGGAGATAGCCGGAGAGGTGGACATAGTTCAGGGCATGGGCAATCTGCCGGAACATGGGCAGGATGTTCTCATACAGCAGGGGGTCTTTTTGCCGGATGAGATCCCGCATGTTCCGGGATTCGACATACTCGAGGGCCATGAAGGCTTCATCATGAAAGTAGCCTGCCTTCACGAGGCGGACGACGTTGGGATGACTGAGTTTGGCGAGGATTTCCGCACCCTTGAAAAACGCCGCCCGAATCTTGCGGTCACGATTCATCTCCGGCCGAAGTTTCCGGATGACGACCCGGTCCCCGTCCTCGTCACGGCCGACCATAAGGTTTGTCATTCCGCCATTGGCCAGATGGCGAACAATCGAGTAGCCTGCAAACTCCTGACGAGTCATAGGTTGACTGTAGTCATGGCGGAAACGGTATGAAAAGGAAAATGGAACGGTTTTCATGGGTACCATCGGGCGTCAGGTGGGGAGCCATCCGCGTCCTCGACGCGGCGTTTCCCCGACCCTGCGAGGGATGCGGCCGTGCGCTCGGGGCGGGGGAGCGTGCGGTGTGCTGGGACTGCCTGGCCGCCATTCCCAAGGTGACGCATCCCTATTGCTGTTTGTGCGGCGACCCGGTGGACGGCGTCATCGACGATGCCTATACCTGTCTGTACTGCACCCGGAAACGACCCCCGTTCCGATACGCCCGCAGCGCCATCCGGTACCGCGATCTCGGACGAAGGATGATTGCGTCGTTCAAATACCGCGACGGTCTGTGGCTCCAACCGGTTCTTGCCGATCTTCTCGCCGCGGCTGCCGCGAGTCTGCCGGCGTCAGACCATGATGCAGTATGTGAGATTCCGCTCCATCCGCGCCGCCGCCGGGAACGCGGATACAACCAGTCCCGCTTGCTCGCCCGAACGCTGGCTGTGCGATTGGGATTGCCTCTGCTGCCTGTGGGCATCCTGCAGCGAACCCGTGAAACCGCCACGCAAACGAATTTGACAGCGCGGGAGCGGATGTCTAACGTCAAGGGAGCGTTTACATGTAAGGAGACCGGTCGAATCGAAGGCCGCACCCTGCTGGTTGTGGATGATGTCATGACCACGGGGGCAACGGTGGCCGAAGTAGCGGACAGAATCATCAAGGCCGGGGCCAGGCACGTGGATGTCGTCACGGTGGCCCGGGGCTGAACACCGGAAACAGAACATGGCACTTTTCAGCAAGAAAAATTACTCCACGATCAAGGTACGCAAACGGGATATTCCGGACGGACTGTGGCAGAAATGCCCCGGCTGCGCGGAGATCATCTTCAAGCAGGAGATGCAGGCTCATCTCATGACCTGCCCGAAATGCGGCCACCATTTTCAGTTGTCCCGGCAGGACCGGATCAACCTTCTTATCGACGAAGGCACCTTCAAGCCATTCGACGAGGAGCTGATCAGCGTCGACACCCTCGGGTTCACCGGCACCGCTTCCTACACCAGCAAACTCGACGACAACCGTAAGAAGACCGGCTACAATGACGCGATTACCTGCGGTACCGGCAGCATGAACGGGCATAAGGTCGGTTTCGGCGTCATGGATTTCTCCTTTCTCGGCGCCAGCATGGGGTCGGTGGTGGGCGAAAAGGTTACCCGGTTGATTGAAAAATCCACCGCGGCCGGCCTTCCGGTCATTCTCATCTGCGCATCCGGCGGCGCCCGTATGTACGAGGGCATGTACAGCCTGATGCAGATGGCCAAGACCAGCGCAGCGCTGGCTCGCCATGCCGAAGCAGGTCTCCTCTATGTGCCGGTGCTGACCCATCCGACGACTGCCGGGGTCATGGCCAGCTTCGCCACGCTCGGTGATGTGATTGTGGCCGAACCCGGCGCCCTGATCGGATTCGCCGGTCCCCGCGTGATCAAGGAAACCACCCAGCAGGATCTGCCTGAAGGTTTCCAGCGGTCGGAGTTCCTGCTGCAGCACGGTTTGCTCGACAAGGTTGTGAAGCGTGAGGATCTGAAAGAATCCCTTACCCGGATCATTGCCTATACGACGCCTGCCGCCGGCGCCCGGTCCGCCTGACCGGCCGGTTCCCGCGTCCATCACCGGAGACCAGCACCCGTGAACGTTGTTCGTCCCGATCCCGTTGCATCTGCACTCTCCGCTTTGTACAAGCGGAACCTTCATGTCACGAAGCTCGGCCTGGAGGCAATGACCGCGCTTCTTGAGGTCATGGAGCAGCCGCAAGACCGTTTTCTGACCGTGCACATCGCCGGAACCAACGGCAAGGGAACGGTGGCGGCGATGCTGGCATCGATGCTGCAGGCGGTCGGATTTCGCACCGGGCTGTATACCTCGCCCCACCTGGTGCGGTTTCATGAGCGTATCCGCATCGACGGTGAGATGATTGACGACCAGGCCCTTCTCGACGGGATGGAGCGGGTGGAGTCGGCCGCGGCGGCCATTCAGCAACAGGGGCAGCGTGATGTCACCTTCTTCGAGTTCACCACCGCTGTTGCATTTGACTATTTCGCCCGGCATGACGTGCAGATCGCGGTGATCGAGACCGGGTTGGGCGGCCGGCTGGATGCGACCAATGTCCTGACCCCGCTGGCCACGGTCATCACGCCGATCGGGACCGAGCACATGAAGTATCTCGGGGACACGTTGACCCTTATTGCCCGGGAGAAAGCCGGGATCATGAAGCCCGGCCGGCCCTGCATCATCGCCCCTCAGTTCGCCGAGGCGGATGAGGCCTTGAAGCAGGCGGCCGTAGAAGCCGGCGTACCGGTCCGCGATGTGGAGTCCATGGTGTCATGCCGGCGGACCCGGCACGGGATCGAGGGGCAGAGCCTGACCATTTCGTCGGAAGAGATGGACCTCGGAACCGTTCATCTTCCGCTGGCCGGGGTTCACGATGTTCAAAATGCGGCGGTTGCGGTGGCGACCATGCTTGTCGTGCAGGAGGAACTGGGGGCTGCGTTTGAAGCGGCGGATCTCAAGCGGGGCCTGGAAACGGTGTCATGGCCCGGCCGGGGTCAGGTTGTGTTGAGATCGCCGCCGGTCATCCTCGATGGCGCACACAATCCCCACGCCGCGGCGGCGCTGAGCCGGTCGTTGGGCGATCTGCTGAAGGGCAAGCCGCTGGCCGTGGTGGCATCCTTTCTTTCCGATAAAGACCCGGCAGGATTCCTGCGTTGTTTCAAGACCGACATGAAGGCCTGCTGGATGGTTCCGGTGGCCAATGAACGGGGGATGCCGATGGAGGAGATCATGGAGCGGCTGCAGGGCGCCGGTATCCATGCCGAGGAGTCCGATCTCAAATCCGCCTTGTACCAGGCGATCCGCTGGGCGTCCGACGAGCAGGGTGTCGTACTTGTCACCGGGTCCCTCTATCTTATCGGGGACGTCCTCGCCATGGTCGAGCAGGATCAATTTCCGCCGAAGGGTTGAACCGGTGCGGACTGCGCTCCGGTACGCTTCGACGATTCCTTTTCTGTTTCATCCCGCCCATTTTCCCGGTGGCGGATCGGGCAGGTACGTGGTACGCTGGTTTGCTTTTCTCCGGGAACGTCTATGTCACTTGAAAAAATCATCGTCCAGGGTGCTCGGGAGCACAATCTCAAGAATATAACCGTGGAGATTCCGCGCGACACGCTGACCGTCGTAACCGGTCTCAGCGGCTCGGGAAAATCCTCCCTCGCGTTCGACACGATCTATGCCGAAGGCCAGCGGAAGTATGTCGAGAGTCTTTCCGCGTATGCCCGCCAGTTCCTCGAACAGATGCAGAAGCCCGAGGTGGATCACATCGAGGGGTTGTCCCCGGCGATCTCCATCGAGCAAAGGACCGCCGGCGCCAACCCCCGCTCGATCGTCGCCACCACCACCGAGATTCACGACTATCTTCGACTTCTCTACGCGAGTGTCGGAACGCCGCACTGTCATCAGTGCGGCCGGCCGATCACCCGGCAGAGCGCGGAACAGATTGTCGAGCAGCTCCTGGCGTTGCCGGTTAAAACACGCCTGATGGTGCTCGCCCCGATTGTCCGCGGCCGGAAGGGGGAGCATGAGGAGATCATCGACAGTCTCCGCCGCCGGGGATACGTCCGCGGCCGGGTCGATGGGGATCTGATCGAGCTGGAAAAAGCCCCCAAGCTGGATAAAAAGCGCAAACACTCGATCGATGTCGTGATCGACCGGATTGTCGTCAACGACGGCGTCAGCTCCCGTTTGACCGATTCGGTGGAGACCGCCCTGAAAGAAGGGGAGGGCATCCTTCTTGTGCTGACCGAGAAGGAAGGGGGTACGTGGGAGGAAAAGCTTTTCTCCGAGAAAAACGCATGCCTCCACTGCGGCATCAGCTTCGACACG
>JAUIHQ010000135.1 GCA_030432155.1 bacterium
TAGAGAGCCGCCGGATACCATTCCGCATCGCGGGCGTGAAATACTGTGAGGGTTGCCGCCCGTTTTCGTGCCTCAATCCAGTTTCCGAGGGCCATATGTAAACGGGCGCCGACGTAGGTGTAGGGGGCGGCAAGCTCATGGGTACGATCCGGCGGCGGGATGTTTGCGTACAATGCCCATGCTTCATTCGTTTGATGCAGCGACAAACGGGCAAGGCATTCCACGATCCATGCCTGTCCCAGGTAGGGTTCTTCCGTTGATTGATTGCTGATCAGCCGGCTGGTTTGGATGGCTTCCTCATGCCGGCCCGCCCCGTGCTGCGATTTTGCGAGCAGGATGACGGCCGGCATGACATTGTTCCGCATGTCCATGAATCGCCGATGACGGTCTACCATTGGACCAAGCAGGGGAATGACGTTCTCGTATGAACCATCCACATACAACCGCTCCGCCGACTCCATGACCGATCGATCCAGCGCAAACGTGATCTCTTTCACGTCCGCAACGGCATATCGAACTTCACCCTGGGCGTCGGGTGTTTTCGTTCGGATCCAGGTTCGTCCCTGCCGCCCCGCGATATCGACACTCTTCTCAAGTCCGGAATGAAACCGAATGACGGCCGGCAGAGACGGGTCCGCCGCGGCCGTTCGAACCGCCGGGACGATCAGGCATGCAGCAAGGCACAGGCGAAGCATCATACGGCCCCCAGCCTTTGCAGGGCCTCGATGGCATCCATGACTTCAGGTAGTCCCTTTACATCCTCCCGATGAATCATTTCCGTGTAGGTCCGGACGGCTTCCTGCGTTTTGCCCAGTTGTTCGAGACATTCGGCGCTTTGCAGATAGGCGCGTGCCACCCATTGCGGATACCCTGCGTAAAGGACATAGACCCGCTGAAAAAAGGCGAAGGCCGCTTCCGTTTCCCCTTGTTCCCTGCGGCACAGCCCGATGTTGTACAGGGCCTCGGCCCAGGCTTCGCCTTTCCATTCCTTGATGGAAAGGACGGTGTTGTATGTCTCGATTGCCTGATCCAGGTTCCCGCGCACCCGGTGCATATCCCCGACCCGGACCATGGCGCTCCCGGCTGTCGCCCGGTCGGGAAACCGCGAGGCAACCCTTCGGTACCATTCTTCCGCCTCTATGTAGTCACCTTGCCGCTTGTGGTGGTCAGCCAGTCCCATCATGGCGTCAGCCGCGAGATCAGAGTCGGGAAAGGTCTGCATGAAATGCCGGTATACCTTGACGGCGAAGTTCGTGTTGCCGGCGGCCTCGGCTTCCCGGCCCATGAAGTCCAGGGTGACCGGACCCGCATCCTGAATGTATGACTCGTGCAGCAGGATGCGAGTCAGTTCGGGCCTCTGGGCGGGACGGATTTCCGCAAACAGGGTGAGCAGGCGCAGCCACAGTGTCGTCTCTTCCCGCTTCGCGGCTTCCTGCAGCTCGGCATACAGCCGGTCAAGAAATGCCGTCTGATCCTTCGCGGCCTGTGTAGTCCGGAACTCCAGGATGAGATCGCGGATCATCATGTCGATACCGCCATGCCGAGCCTGGTCGCCGTAGCGGGCGATCGCCTGCAGCATAACGTCATTGGCTTCGGCGAACCGGCCCTGCCGCGCCTCCGATGTGGCAATCCAGTAATAGGCTTCGGTAAATGCACCCTGTTCTCCGTATGTTTCGATATGATCCCGGGCCAGGGTGTTGATGCGGTCGTAACGGTTCTCCAGTTCAAGAATCTTGATGGTCTGAAGAAATGCATAGATCACATCCGGCATGGTGTCGGTGTTGTTTTCCACTTCCCGGTACGCTTCAACGGCTTGATCCAGTTGACCGTCTGCGGCGAGGATATCGCCCACCATCATGAAGGCTTCCGCAACGAGCGGACTGTCCGGAAACCGCCGAATAAAAGTCCGGAATCCATCCAGCGCCCCGTTCAGGTCGCCTTTGCCATACCGGCAGACATGGATCCGGTAGGCCGCATCCTCGGCGATCGGCCCGTCCGCCGCGCCGTCGAGAACGTCCAGAAAGGCCTGCTCCGCATCATCAAACCTTCCTTCAAACAACAGGCTCATGGCCTGCCAGTATCGAGCGGATTCGAACACCCGGCTCTCTGATGGTTGCTTCAGAATCGGACCGAAAGCATCGCGAGCACCGGCAAAGTCCTCCTGCTGAAACCGAGCATAACCAAGCTGGAAAAGAAGCTGGTTCTGCTTCTCATGCCGGGGCCGGATGCTCAGTATATGCTGAGCGAGATCCTCCGCATCCGCATACGCTTCACGGCCTGCATACATCTGCACCAGCGCCAGGGATACCTGGTCAAACCATCGCCCGTTGGGATAGGCGGACAGGTAGAGAAGACCATCGTCGCGCGCACGGATTGAATATCCCATGTCCAGAGCCGTGGAGAATGAGGAATACAAACCCTGTTCGGCAATCGGTTGTCCGGAAAATTCTTCGTAAAGGCTTCGAAAGGCAGCCAGGGCTTCCCATGATCGCTTCTGTTCATAGTAGACGCCGGCGATCCGGAAACGCAGCTCCTGAGTATACTCGGTCTGTGCGCGTATACGTTCCAGTTCCCGGCGGAAGCCGTCGAGAATGCGTCTGAGCTTGCGGTCGCGCGATGCCAGAGTGTGCAGGCTGAGTCCGCCGATCCCGCCGAGGGATTGAAGCAGCATTTCAATCTGTTCGATGTCCTGTTTCACCCTTTGCTCCAATTCCGCTTTCTCATAAACGAGTCCGTAGAGCAGCAGGGCTTCGTTGTAGTTTCCCTCCTGAGCTTTCTTGTCCCCCGCATCAATCAACGCCAGATTAAAGTGAATGTCGTAGCGAGCCGGGGTTCCGTCGAGTTGGGGGATGAGGGCGAACAATTCGTCAAACCGGTTGAGCTCCACCAGGCAGATGGCATACTGAACGCCGGCATCGTTTCGGATGACGGCATCCCGGGACGTTGTGAAAAGTTGCATCAGGAGGGGAAGGGCTTCTTCCCAACGCCGCTGTTGAACGCGCGCTTCGCTGAGAAGTTGAATCGCCTGCAGCCTCTGCTCCTGATCGAGGCGGGGTCGTTCGAGAATCGTACCTGCCGTGGCAGCCGTTTTTTCCCAGTCGTCCCGCATCGCGTGGCATTCCGCCGTCATCACCAGGGAGGGGAAGTCGAAATGTCCGTCCGGAAAAACCTGACGGTATTCCCGAAAAATGCGGACGGCATCCGCATAGTCTCCCCGCTCAAAAGCCGCAACACCCAGGTGAAATTTCGCGAAATCGACCATACGCCGCGCGGAATCATTGCGGCTCATGATCGGTTTGAGCCGCGTGATCAGTTCCTGAAGAAGCGGCGCTGCCTGTTCATAGTTCCGAGCATTGATAAGCCGGAGTGCATCCTGCACAAGGATATCCGGACTGGCGTCCTGCGCACAGGCCTGCGGGACTGGTCCTGCGGAAAGCCCAAGCAGGGATAGGAACAGGACGCGGTTCAGACAACTTCTGCTCCAGCGGGTGAATCGGCCTGAAACGATTGTATACACGCTTGAATCATAAACAAATCGAGCGAAGCAGAAAGGCCGAATTGTAGAGAATATGACCTGTAAATGTTCAATCTCTGATGTAGATGTGTGCTGACTGCTACACTTTCTACAGGTGGGAGATGCACCGGATGCCGAGGCTGCACCACTGTCCGGCGCGAACGGAATGGTAGGATCGGTCACGACATGATACAAGGGTTGTACGGGTTCGTGCCTTCGATCTGTTGTCAGATACCATGCAGCAACGGAATGTCACCCTGATCGTCGAAACCTCCCTCGGCTCGGGACGCGAAATCCTCCGGGGCATTGCCCGGTATTCACGTGAGCACGGGCCCTGGCTTTTCCACCATGAATGGCGGAATACCGACCTCCACTATCCACCCTGGCTCGATGACTGGTCGGGCGACGGCATCATCGCCCGAATCGAAAGTCGCCGGATCCGGAAAAAGCTGAAATCCTTCGGGGTTCCGGTCGTGGATGTTCTCGGCTCCTTTCCGGATAAATCGATCCCCGTGGTGCATGTGGATGACCGCGCCATCGGCGAAGCGGCGGCCGGTCATTTCCTCGACCGGGGTTATACCCGGTTCGGGTATTGCGGTTTGAAGGGCGTGGACTGGTCGGATCGCCGCGGTACGGCATTCCGCGACGCCGTGCTTGCCGAAGGCGGTACCTGCAGCGTTCATGCGTGGGACGCCGCCCGCCGCGACGCCTGGTCGTGGGACCGGGAAGTGGCGGACATGACCTCCTGGCTCCGGTCGCTCGATACCCCGGCCGGCGTGATGCTCTGTAACGATTTGCACTCGCATTTCATTCTGCAGGCATGCCGCCGTGGCGGTATCCGAATCCCCGACGACCTGGCAATGATCGGGGTGGATAACGATCCTTCGGTTTGTGATCTTTGCGAGCCCCCTCTATCCAGCGTTGTGTCGGACGATGAGAAGGTTGGCTATGAAGCCGCCGGATTGCTGGATGACATGATGCAGGGCAGAAAACGGACCCGGGCCGACAGCACCTGGATCAAACCCCGTGGAGTTCGGACACGTCAGTCCTCGGATGCGCTTGCGGTGCAGGATACCCATGTGGCCGCCGCCGTGCGGTTCATCCGTGATCATGCATTCGATGGCATCGGGCTGACCGATGTCGTACAGGCGGTTCCGGTTTCACGAAGTGTTCTTCAGGAGCGCTTCAAGGCGGCGCTCGGACACACCATCCACGACGAGATCATGAACCAGCGTATGGATCACGCACGGTTTCTTCTCGAACAGAGCGACCGTACACTCGCGGACATCGCCGAGAAGTGCGGCTTTTCCCAACAGTCCTATTTTGGCTACGTCTTTCGGAAGGTGTTCGGCATGACGCCGCACACCTATCGAAGCAAGTATCGAGATCAAGGAGCCTGAACCGGCGCCTCGTCCGATTTCGACAAACATCCGGCTGAAGTCGAAAAGACACGGGATCGATCCTGCAGGATACTTGGAAGCGGCCGGAAACCGTGAAGGGAGCGGATCCCGGGCCGAAGGTACCCATGTTGAAAACCCGAAACTCATGCACCGGAACCATCGCGTATCGATGTTGGTTGCTGATCATCATGGCTCTCCTTGTATCGCTGCCGGCGACCCTGCCGGCGGCCGTCCTCGCCCACGACGCCTCGAATGACGGAGCGTATGATGATGCATTCCCGCAATGGGATGACGGAGATAACGGAGGTTTCGGATTCACAGCATGGACCCTCAGCCCGTTCCCCGGCACCGCCAATGCCGGATTTTTCACCGGCGATGCCGGCCAGAACGGAACCGGCGGCAGCAGCGGTGGCGCCATCAATGCAACCGACGGCGACGCATGGGGCCTGTATGCCAACGGCGGCGGACTGGCTGTTGCCTACCGGGGGTTTGATTTCAACAGCGACGCAACCCTCGATGCGCTTCCCGTGGGGGGGGCGTTTTACATCCTCATGGATAACGGCTGGAACGATGCCAATGTCGGGTTTGTGCTCCGAAGCGGGAACGATACCGGTAACAAAAACGGGGGACAGCGGCTTGAGTTCCGCCACACCGCCGGCGGTAACTATCTGATCAACGACAACAGCGGCGATGTCGATACCGGCGTCGGCTGGACCGCCGACGGATTGTCACTCGTTCTCACCCTTACCGGAACCGATGCCTACAGCATGTCCATCACGCCCATCGGCGGCATGACCACGGTCATTCAGGGCAACCTCGGAGGGTCCGGCGCCATCAATAGTTTCGCCCTTTACAACGAAAACGCAGGCAGCGGTCAGAACTACGATCTCTTCTTCAATAATGTTTCCGTCCAGGATGATGCATCATCATCCGCGGTTCCGGAACCGGGCGTCATCGTACTGCTGATCGGGGGATTGTTGCTTGCGGTTCATGGCAGGCGCTCTCGGCCCCCAATCTCCGTGGTTGCCGCGCTGCGCGGATCATGACATGGATGGTGCCATGCCCGACGCGAACCGGAGAGCAGCGTTTACGCGAATCGAGCTGTTGGCCTGCCGGCCGAAGCTCGCCCGCTCAGCGCGGCAAGAGCGAAGGCAAGCGAGAGTAGCGTTTACGCTCATCGAACTGTTGGCCTGCCAGCCGAAGCTCGACCGCTCAGCGAGGCATGAGCGAAGGCAAGCGAGAGTAGCGTTTACGCTCATCGAGCTGTTGGTGGTCATCGCCATCATTGCCCTTCTCGCCGCTCTACTGCTGCCGGCTGTATCATCGGTTCTTGACCGCGCCCGGGCATCGCACTGTGCGAACAACCTGCGACAGCAGTCGCTGGCGTGTCGCCTGTATGCCATGAGTCACGGGGACCGGTTTCCGGTCGCGGTGACGCAGACCGCGGATCTCGGTTATATGCCGAACGGCGGTACGGTTTGGCTCCAGGATGAGCTCATCCCGTTCATTGGCGGGGACATCGGCGACCTCGATGCGATATGGCGATGTCCGTCCGTCCGCGTGGCGTGGCTGCGTAACGATCCGGTATCCAATCATTACCGGTACAACATCCGCTGGGCTCGTGAGGTTCTCCTGGATGCCGCGCCTGACAATTCGACGGCCATCCTCCTGTTTGATGCCGCGTGGCCGGACTGGCCCGCCGGGGATCTTCCCCACGACGGGATACAGGCGGCGTATGCCGATGGCCATGTGAATCGAGTAACCCGTGACACGATGGCCGAGACCTTTGACGGCGATCTCGATTCCATACTCATGTCGCAGGGCTGGAGCCTATAGCCCGCTCACCGGGCCGGTTCTCTGCAGCCGGATTTCACGAAGGTTTCCGCAGGCGTAGGTATTGGTGCTGCTCCAGACCACCGAAATCACATGTTCACCCGGACCCAGATCGAACGTGCCGATGTCACGCGAACGAAACCGGTCCCATCCCCCCGACGAGGCAAGGTATTGGGAGGCCAGCGGTTCACGGTCGCGGAAGATCTGAAGCTGGCTTTGCGAGTTGGGTGAGCTGTAAATCGCCAGCGCACGGTATCGCCCGCCTTCCGCGAGCCGGATCGTCCAACCCACCGGGGTTCCGCTCGGCCAGTAGCCGATGTGCGGCGGTTGCTCGTTCCACGCGATTTTGTAGTCACGCGGAATGCGGCTTGGCGTGATCGTCGCCGGTTTCAGCCAGATTGCATTCTCCGAAAGGTCGCTGTCGGACGAGGGGGAGGGACGGATCGCGAGGGCCCGGGCATTGATGTATGCATCGTTCCGTTCCCCGGCGCGAATCTCAATCCAGTTCACCCCGGTTTCCAGGGGATAGGCACCGAGGCTCCGATCCTCAAACGTCCGCCATCCGCCGGTTCCGGGTATCTCCAGCGTACGGGCGAGTACCCCGTTGATCCATACCTGGAGCGGAATGGTGTCCTCGGTGGACGCCATGCGCAGGGTCACAGCGTGACGTTCGCGGTTGTGGGCAATCACCTTCCAGGCGGTGGAATCCCCGAAGCCCCAGAAACCGAAATGGGGCCTGGAGACCTGCCACTCCAGGCGGATTCCGTCGCGGGAGGCGGGCAGCGCCATCGACGTTCGGGCATCGAACCATCGCATGTCCTCATCATCACTTCCGATATCATCCGGAACAAACAGGCCCGCGCCGAGGGCCGCAGCGAGTAAAGGATTCTTCTCCCCCGGTTTGGTTGCCAGGTTGCGGATGGCATCCTCCAGTTCATCCGCTTCCGCCTCGGTAACCTTCGGAAATGATGCGTCCTCGCGGTATCCGGCAATGCCCCAATTGTAGTCCGGATTGTCCTCGATTTTCTTGTAGGACCAGAGCGACCATGACCAGCCGTAGAAATCGAAAAGCTGGAGATAGCGGTATAGTTCCTCCACACCGCCCCGGGATTGTTGGATGGTGTTGAACTCCCCGACATACACCGGCACATCGAGATCCATCGCCGTCCGGTGGAAGGCCGGAAGCAGACGTCCGACCGCCATCTCGCCTTCCTGGTCGTTCTGCGGATAGAAGTGGAAGCTGTAGACGACATTCGACCAGCCCCGGTCGGCGGGGCGGGGGAGCCGGTGAAACCCATGCAGCCCATCCTGCAGAAAGATGATGTGGCGGTCGTCGATCTCGCGGATGTCCTCCATCAACACGTCATAAAACGAAAGCATCGTCTCAAAGTCTGCATCGATCGATTCGTTCAGCAGGTCATAGCCGGCGACCACCGGTTCATCCCGGTATCGCGATGCCGCGGCTTTCCACCAGTTTCGCGTCCGGCGTTTCGCATCGTCGCTGCTCCACAGGCCGGCGAAGGCGGATTCCCCGTTGATGGCGGCGGTGGCGTTCTGTCCCTCCGGCGCACCGTGGAGGTCGAGGATCACATACAGCCCGTGCTTCCGGCACCATTCGATGCACTGGTCGATGCGTGAGAAATTCTCCTCACCGTACAGGGGGTCATCGGTCACCCGCCACCAGACTGGCAACCGGACCGAATTCAGGCCGAGGGCGGCGATGGAGGCGATGTCTGCCTCGGTGATGAATGTATCGCGGAACCGGCGAATGAACTTTCTGGTTTTATCTTCGCCGAACCGGTTGCGAATCGTATCCCACAGGTCCTTTTCGCTTTCAATCGTCTGCTCATTGCCGATGCCGATCATCCACGGTTCCATGAGCAGCCAACTGCCGAGATTGACCCCGCGCAGCCGGACAATCCGGCCGGCTTCGTCCACGATGTGCGAACCCCGGGTTTGCAGGAACGAAAAGCTTCGTTGCGGGCCGGTTGATGCCTCACCCGGCGGCGGTTCAACCGCGGGTGCGGGGGTGGGGGAAGGGGACGAGCGCTGGCCGCATCCCTGGAGGACGACGGCTGCGGAAACAACACCAAAAGCCAAAGCAATTTTCATGGTGCAAACAGTACAGGAAACAGCACGAAAGCATAGGACAAATCGAGGGCGTTTGCCCCCCGCAGAAGCCACTCATACCAGTCGGAAGAACGTATCGGAATGATTTCAGTCATCCTCAATAGGGTTCGGGTGTCACATGAGGAAATTCAGGAACTATCCTCAAAAACATGATCCCCGGCGCAATATCCCAATGTGGCCGGCCTTCACAAGTCTTTTACTGTCAACACATTAACAATTCACCACACACAAAACTATTTTTTCTTCAAATCCCTGTTGACACTTTCCGCCGTCTTCACTAGCTTGTGGTCCGTCATTGAGACACAGCCATTGCTGGTCGCAGTGGTGGAATGAAGTGGCTCCGATGCGCGGTTTCCGGCGAAGGAGATTGGGCGTCGCAGCTTCTTTGTCTCTTGTTCTTTGACAATTCGATTCACACGATAATCACTTCGAACCAGAAGTGGTGTGGTTTGTGTGAGTACCTGCGTCAATTCTGTAAATCAAACGGGTCGGTCCTGTAATGGGGTCGGCACGATAATCAGAGTCAACTGAACTGCCCGAGAGGGTGGTTTGATACTTTCTATAACGGAGAGTTTGATTCTGGCTCAGAACGAACGCTGGCGGCGTGGATTAGGCATGCAAGTCGAACGAGATTTTCTTGATTCAAGTCTTCGGACAAGAATCTTGAAATGACAGTGGCGAAAGGGTGAGTAATGCATGGGTAATTTACCCTCAAGTTCGGAATACCCCCGCGAAAGTGGAGTTAATGCCGAATGTGGTCGTCCCGCGCATGCGGGATCATCCAAAGACGGGGATCTTCGGACCTGTCGCTTGGGGATAAGCCCGTGTCCTATCAGCTTGTTGGTGAGGTAACGGCTCACCAAGGCTTACGGG
>JAUIHQ010000136.1 GCA_030432155.1 bacterium
CCGGCATCCCGGATGCGTTCACAGGCCCGGACGACCTCCTCCGGGCCTGTGAACGCATCCGGGATGCCGGATACCGGCAAACCGATGCCTACACCCCGATTCCGGTGCATGGCCTTTCGGACGCCCTCGGGATGCGGCGTTCGCGGATGACCCTGGCCGTGCTTCTCGGCGGCATCGGCGGCTGCTTCGGCGGCCTTGCCCTCCAGTACTGGGTTTCGGTCATCACCTATCCCCACATCGTCAGCGGCAAGCCACTCTTCAGTTGGCCCAGTTTTGTTCCGGTAATCTTCGAATGTACCATCCTCGGGGCGGCCCTGACCGCGTTCTTCGGCCTCATCCTCCGGAACGGTCTGCCGCAGCCGTACCACCCGATCTTCAACACCCCGCGGTTTGAGTTGGCGACGACCGACCGGTTCTTCGTCTGCGTCGAAGCGTCGGATCCGAAGTTCAACCTCGAGGCAACGCGGTCGTTCATGGACGGACTTGGCGCCGATGCGGTGTCGGTCGTGAAGAACCACCCGGATGACCCGGAGGCAGCGGCGTAGCAGTGAGTGGCAAGATGCGAATACCGGAATACAGCAATCATCGGCGGATCCATGGCATGACGTCCATGCTCCGTCCTTTTCCCGTCCTCCTTCTCGCTGCGGTTGCACTCATCGGTCCCGGCTGCGAAATCCGGAAGGCGATGTATGACCAGCCGAAGTACGAGCCGTACCAGGAGGCGACGTTCTTCGACAACGGTTCGTCTGCCCGCGAGCTCATCGAGGGCACCATTGCCCGTGACCACCTCAGGGACGATCCTCATTATTTCGACGGCACGGTCGACGGAAAACTGGCCGAATCCTTCCCGGATCGGATTGAAGTGGACCGGGCATTTCTCGATCGGGGCCGCGAACGGTTCAATATCTTTTGTGCGCCCTGCCATGACCAGGCCGGGACCGGCAACGGGATGATCGTTCAGCGCGGCTTTAAGCAACCCTCGTCCTATCATGTCGACCGCCTTCGCAACATGCCCGCGAGCTATTTTTATTCCGTCGCCAAAAACGGGTTCGGCGTCATGCAGGGCTATGCTCCCCAGGTTCCGGTCGAGGACCGCTGGGCGATCGCCGCCTATATTAAGGCCCTGCAGTTGAGTCAGCATGCAGACCTCGCGGTTGTACCCGAAGAGGCGAGGGCGGAACTGGAAACCGCAAAGAATTGACGAACATGGATAACGCACGACAGGAACTGGCAGGCTGGAAGAAGGTCGCGGGCATCGCGGCGGTGATCGGTATTCTCGGATCGATTGCCGGCTATGTAATGAACCACGAACAGTTCTCCCGGTCATACATCATGGCCTACGACTACTGGCTCGGTCTCGGACTGGGCGGTCTCGGCTGGCTGATGATCATTCACCTCACCAGCGGCCGCTGGGGCCTGGTCATCCAGCGCCCGATGGAAGCCGCTGCCCGCACCATGCCGCTGCTGCTCGTTCTGTTCATCCCGGTGGTCATCGGGATGCACGATCTGTATGAGTGGACGCACAAGGATGTGGTTGCGGAAGACCACCTTCTCCAGTTCAAGCAGCCGTACCTGAATACCCCCGGCTTCCTGATCCGGGCTGCGATCTATTTCGGGATCTGGATCGTCCTTGCCTACGCGCTCAGCCGCCTGTCGCGCAAACAGGATGAAACCGGCGATGCCGATATCACCCGCCGCCTCCGCGTCATCTCCGCGCCCGGCCTTGTGCTGTTCGGCCTGAGCGCGACCTTCGCCTCTTTCGATTGGCTGATGTCGCTGGAACCCCACTGGTTCTCCTCGATTTACGGCGCCCTGTTCATGGTCGGCCATGGCCTCGGAGCCCTCGCCTTCATCGGCATCGTCACCCATGTTCTCGCCCGCCGCAAACCGCTGGAAGGCGTCATCACCCCCCAGCAGTTTCACGACGTCGGCAATCTTACCTTCGCCTTTGTGATCCTGTGGACCTACATGTCCTTCGGCCAGTTTCTCATCATCTGGTCGGCCAATCTCTACGAAGAGACCATGTGGTACCTCGACCGCCGCTACGGCGGCTGGCTGATCGTTTCGATCATCCTGTTCATTCTCCATTTCGTCGTGCCGTTCATCTTGTTGCTGATGCGAAACAACAAGCGGATCTCCGGCCGGCTGGTCAAGATCGGGTTGCTGATTCTCGTGGTGCGGTATGTGGATGTGTATTGGCAGGTGGCCCCGACGTTCCGCGAACACGCCGCGTCCCTCCATTGGATGGATGCCGCAACCTTCCTCGGCGTCGGCGGTCTCTGGGTCCTCGCCTTTCTCCGCCAGTTGGGCCAGGCCGCGGTTTTGCCGAAGAACGATCCCCGTCACACCGAGTTCGTGAAGGGCGGGGCGAGTCATTGAGGACGACATGAGCGACGATCCGAAACATAACGAAGTTCCTGATTTCACCGACCGCGATATCCGCATCCGGCCGATCGTGATCTTCCTCATCGTGACCGCGCTGGTGACCGCCGGTACCTTTGTCGGTATCCGTGTATTGCTCAACTCGTATACCCGGTCCGCCGCCGAGGCCGATCAACCCCGCAACGTATTTGCCACCAACCGGATTCTTCCCGTCGAACCCCGTCTGCAGGGCATGGCCGAGGCCGCCGAAGCCCTTGCGCTGCTCCACGCCCGGGAACGTGAACTGCTGGAGCACTACGCGTGGGTCGACAAGGACGCCGGCGTGGTCCGCATGCCGATTGAGCAGGCCATGGAAACGTATCTCGAACAACAAGCCGCCCCCGAGGCCGCACCGGTGGCCGCGGAAAGCGAGCCGGCGGCTCCCTGATGTCATGAAGCGCTGGATGTCCATACTGGCCGCGTCCGTCATGGGGCTCTCCCAGGCCCACGCCCGCCTCTCGACCCAGAACCCCGACTACGAGAACACCACCCGGGAGCTCCCGGATGCGGTCAGCCGGGCCGGCTTCGAGCAGAAACTCGATGCACAGATTCCTCTCGATCTCACGTTCCGCGATGAAGCCGGGAATGAGGTCCGTCTCGGGGATTATTTCGGCGACAAGCCGGTGATGCTGGCCCTTGTCTACTTCCAGTGCCCGATGCTTTGCAACGTCATCATGAACGGCATGATGGATGTCATGAAGGACATCAAGTTCAAGCCCGGAACCGATTACGAGATCGTGACCGTCAGTTTCAATCATCTCGAAGGGCCCGAGCTGGCCGCGGCCAAAAAAGAAACCTATCTCGCCAACCTCGGGATGGAGGGGGCGGACAAGGGCTGGCACTTCCTGACCGGCGATGAGGCCTCGATTGCCAAACTCGCCGAAACCGTGGGCTTCACCTTTTCCTGGGTCGAGGAAACGGAGGAATATGCCCACGCCAGCGGCATCATGATTGCCACCCCCGAAGGCCATCTCTCCCATTACTTTTTCGGCGTGGTCTTTAATCCCAAGGATGTCCGGCTTGGGCTGGTCGATGCCTCGCAGGGCCGGATCGGCAGCCCGGTGGATCAGCTTCTTCTTTTCTGCTATCATTATGACCCCGCCTCCGGTGCATACAGTGCGGCCATCATGAAAATCATCCAAATCGCCTGTATGGTAACGGTTGGTTTGATCGGTGGTTTCATGGGCCTCTCCCTGTGGCTGGAGAAACGGCGGCGGGCCGGAAGCTCGGGCGGTCAGCATGAGCAGCATGTGCGGGCCTGATGGGTTCGCTTCGCGTGATGAAAGACGGTAAGTGAGTTAGAGTCATGAATTCGGTTTTTAATTTGTTTCCGGAACAGGCGTCTTCGATCTCCTCCGAGATCGATCTCCTGTACCTGTTCATTCTCATCGTCAGTGTGGTGTTCACGCTGCTGGCGGCGTTTCTCGTGATCTTTTTCGCGGTGAAGTACCGCCGCCGCTCGGAGGACGATCGTCCTGAACCGCCGCACGCCGACAGCAAACTCGAGATCGCCGCCGGCGCCTTTCTGCTGGTCCTGCTGATGGGCATGTTTTTCTGGGGCGCAAAGCTGTATTTCAAGGGCAACCGTCCTCCCTCCGACGCCATGGAAGTACTGGTGACCGGAAAGCAGTGGATGTGGAAGCTCCAGCACCCCAACGGAAAGCGGGAAATCAATACGCTTCATGTTCCGCTCGGTGTCCCGGTCAAGTTGACCATGACGTCGGAAGACGTGATACACAGTTTCTTCATTCCGGCGTTCCGGGTGAAAAACGATGTCTTGCCCGGCCGCTATACCCAGGTCTGGTTCGAGCCGGTCAAAGCCGGTCGCTATGACCTTTTCTGCACCGAATATTGCGGAAACGAACACTCCCGGATGGTCGGATGGGTCGAGGTGATGGAACCGGCCGACTACGAAAGGTGGCTCAGTATCGGCACCACTGCGGCTGCATCGACCGCCGCCGGCGGCGGCCCCGGCGAATCGCCGGTGGATGCCGGCGCCCGGCTGTTCGCCGAGCTGGGGTGCGTGACCTGTCACAACCAGAATTCCGGCGCCCTCGGCCCGAACCTGACCGGCGTGTTCGGTCGCGAGGAAACCATGACCGATGGATCGGTCGTCACGGTGGATGAAAATTACCTCCGGGAATCGATCCTGAACTCCCAGGCGAAGATCGTCGCCGGCTATGCCCCGATCATGCCGGTGTTCAAGGGCCTGATCAATGAGGATCAGCTCGCCCAGATCATCGCCTACATCAAGAGCTTGAATGACAACGGAACGGACGGATGACGATGAATACGGTCGCAACTGACAACCCGGTTCCCGCCGGCAGCGAAAAGCACTACCTCACCAACGGGCACACGCTCTCGTCCTGGCTTTTCACCGTGGATCACAAACGGATCGGGATCCTGTACCTGATCTCGCTCGTGGTGTTCTTCCTCCTCGGCGGCGCCGCCGCGGTCCTGTTCCGCCTCGACCTGATGACCCCGGCCGGGGATCTTCTCCGGTCGGAGACCTACAACAAGCTGTTCACCATGCACGGGATCGTCATGATCTTCTTTTTCCTGATTCCGTCGATTCCCGCGGTGCTCGGCAACTTTCTCCTCCCCATCATGCTCGGAACCCGGGATGTGGCCTTTCCGAAGCTCAACCTGCTGAGCTGGTACGTCTTCATGGCCGGCGGGCTGCTGGCCCTGTTCGCCATTGTCTTCGGCGGGGTCGACTCGGGCTGGACCTTCTATACGCCGTATTCGACGATGTACGCCAACTCGAACGTGATCCTCGCGGTGTGCGGCGCCTTTATCGCCGGATTCTCGTCGATCATGACCGCGTTGAACTTCGTGGTGACCATTCACAAGATGCGGGCTCCCGGACTCACCTGGTTCCGCCTCCCTCTGTTTGTCTGGGCGATGTACGCGACCAGCCTCGTGGTCCTTCTCGGCACCCCGGTGGTCGCCATCACCCTGGTGATGATCTTTGTCGAGCGCCTTCTGCACTTCGGCATTTTTGATCCTGCCCTCGGCGGCGATCCCGTCCTCTTCCAGCACCTGTTCTGGTTCTATTCCCATCCCGCGGTCTACATCATGATCCTGCCCTCGATGGGCGTGGTCAGCGAGTTGATCAGCGCGTTCAGCCGCCGCCGGATCTACGGCTACAAGTTCGTGGCCTACTCCAGCCTCGCCATCGCGGTGATCGGCTTCTTCGTATGGGGCCACCACATGTTCGTCAGCAGCCAGTCGGTGTATGCCGGGCTCATCTTCTCGTTCCTGACCTTCTTTGTCGCCGTACCCACCGCGATCAAGATCCTGAACTGGACCATGACCCTCTACAAGGGATCGGTCTCGCTTCAGGCCCCGATGCTCTATGCCTTCGGCTTCCTCGGGCTGTTCACCATCGGGGGGATGACCGGCCTCTTCCTCAGCACCATGGCCACCGACATCCACCTCCACGATACCTACTTCGTCGTCGCCCATTTCCATTACGTGATGGTCGGGGGCGGGGTGATGGGTTTCCTCGGCGGTCTGCACTTCTGGTGGCCCAAGATGACCGGTCGAATGTACCCGGAAGGATGGGCCATCTTCGCCGCCATTGTCATATTTGTCGGGTTCAACCTCACCTTCTTCCCCCAGTTCCAGCTCGGATACCACGGCATGCCCCGCCGCTATCACGAGTACGCCTCGCAGTTCCAGATCCTGCATGTGATGTCCACCGCCGGCGCGTCGATCCTCGGGTTCGGCTACCTGATCATGACCGGCTACCTCATCTGGTCTCTGAAATTCGGCAAGGTTGCCGGAAGCAACCCATGGGGCGCCCGCGGCCTGGAGTGGGAAACCACCTCGCCTCCGCCCACCGAGAATTTCCTCGTCACCCCCGTGGTGAAACACGAAGCGTACGCCTACGACGTTCCGTCCGAAACCTCGGATGTGCAAGAACCGCGACCGGAGCAGCACAATGTCTGATTCGCATCCTTCCCATCTCGCGCATCAGTTCGACCATGTCGAACAACAGCGCCAGGCCTCGACCATGGGGATCTGGCTGTTCCTGATCACCGAAATCATGTTCTTCGGCGGCCTGTTTACCGGCTACATCGTGTACCGGACGATGTATCCCGAAGCATGGACCGCGGGCAGCCATGAGCTGGACATCGCGCTCGGCGGCTTCAATACCGCGGTGCTGATTTTCTCCAGTCTTACCATGGCCCTGGCCGTTCACGCCGCCCAGGTCTCGAACCGCCGGAACCAGGTGTTGTTTATCGCCGCCACCATGATCCTCGGCCTGGTGTTCCTCGGGGTCAAAGTCGTGGAATACAGCGCGAAGTTTGAGCACCACCTCATTCCCGGCCCGAACTTCCACTTCCCCGGTGACATCGGCACCCATGTTCAACTGTTCTTCTCCTTCTATTTCACCATGACCGGCATGCACGCGGTTCACATGATCATTGGCGAAGGCATCATGCTCTGGCTGCTGATCAACGCCGCGAAGGGCCGGTATCACAAGGATTATTACAACCCGGTGGAAGTCGTGGGTCTGTACTGGCACTTCGTGGATATCGTATGGATCTTCCTCTTCCCGCTCCTTTACCTGATCGGGAGGCACTGATGAGTCACCACGTCGTCGGTATCAAAGTCTATATCGCCATCTTCCTCTCTCTGATGGTTCTGACCGGCCTGACCGTCTGGGTTGCGTTCATCAACTGGGGTTTCATGAACGACGTGGTCGCCATGTCGATCGCGGTGCTCAAGATGACCCTCGTGGTACTGTTCTTCATGCATTTGAAGTACCAGGCCCGCCTGCTCTGGCTGATTGCCGGGGCCGGTGTGATCTGGCTGATGATCATGTTCGCCCTGACCCTCAGCGATTACCGTTCCCGGGAATGGATCGAGAGCGCGTTCACCCGCCCGGTTCCCTGGGTCGCCTCGGAAGAAGCCGCGACCTACCAGGCCGAACAGATGAAGGCGCAGGAATCGGAGGATGCGGGCGCGCATCATTGATGCTCCGTCCCGCGGGGCGTCTCCGGACGGCGGCTCGACGGCCATGAAGACGTTTCAACAACTCTGGGAACTCGCAAAGCCCCGCATTGTATGCATGGTGCTGGTCACCGCGGCCCTCGGGTATGTCGTGGGCTCGAAAGACGCCATCCGGATCGTTCCGATGCTGCTGATGCTGGCCGGCACCGGGCTCGCCGCCGCCGGGTCGGCCATCCTGAACAATTATCTCGAACGCGATATCGATGCCCGGATGGCCCGGACCCGCAACCGGGTGCTTCCCTCGGGGGCGTTTGATCCCGCCCTCGCGCTTGGAGCCGGAGTCCTTCTTGTACTCGGCGGCGTCATCCTCCTTGCGTCGCTGGTCCATCTGCTGGCTGCGTTCCTCGTGCTGCTGACCGCATTCCTGTATGTGCTGGTCTATACCCCGCTGAAACGTCACACCTGGCTCAACACGCCGATCGGGGCGATCCCCGGCGCCTTGCCCCCGATGGTCGGGTGGGCCGCCGCCGCCGGGCAGCTCGATCTCGGCGCATGGATTCTCTTCGGCATCCTGTACGCATGGCAGCATCCGCATTTTTACGCCATCGCCTGGATGTACCGGCAGGATTACCAGGCCGCGGGATTCAAGATGCTGTCGGTGGTGGATCCCACCGGCCGCCGGTGCTTTCACCAGTCGATCCTGTTCTGCCTCGCCCTGATTGTCGTCTCGATGGGTCTGGCCTGGCTGGATGTCGCCGGCGACCTGTATCTCGTCGGCGCTGTCCTCGCCGGCGCTCTCCTGCTGACCGCCTGCGTACAGCTCTGGAACGGGCGGACGGTCCGCGATGCCCGCCGGGTGCTCCTTGCCTCGGTGGTGTACCTCCCGGTCATGCTGGTGCTGATCGTTGTTGACGCCGGCCTGCGCGGAATATAGACCGCCAAACGTTTCGCCAGTCCCGGCGCTGCATGGTATAGATCACCGGCAGAGGATTCACACGATATGCGCCTTCGAATCTCAGAGTCGGCCCCGTATCTTTGGCGGCCTTTCGTTACCCTGCTGATTCTCGGCCTGGTTTCCGTGTCCTGGTCCGCATTTGTTCTCGCCGAGCACGGCTGGTTCCGGACCGAGCTCCCGGTGACCGTCGCACTGGTTGTGGTCATCGCCGCCGGGGTCTGGATGATTCGTCGCCTTGATCCCGCCTCCCCGCCTCGTCCCGGCTATCTCGAAGGGGTGGGGGCGATCATGCTGGCGCTGGTCGCGGTTGCGCTGGTCCTGCCGCCCGGGGATACCTTTCTCGGCGGCTGGGACCCCGGCGTCTATGTCCACACCGCCGCCGCGGTGCACGACAACGGATCGCTGCGGATCGAGGAACCCGACCTTGCCGGGCTGAGCGGTATGGAGAAAAGTGTCGTCGCTCGGGACCTGTTCGGGATCGTGGAACCGTTCGGGGGTATGCGGGTGCTGCCCGACGGGACGGTTTCACCCTCGTTTCACCATGTCTACCCCTCGCTGATGGCGGTGTTCTGGGGGTGGGGCGGGGTGAAAGGCGCGCTGCTCCTGAATGTTCTTCTCTATGGCGTTTCGATCATCCTCGTGTTTGCCCTCTCGTCCCGTCTCGTGGGCCCGCGTTGGGCCCTCCTTGCGGCGTTTCTGCTCGCGGTGCATCCCGCCCAGATCTGGCAATCCGGTTTTTCCACCGCGGAACTGCTCGCCCAGTGTTTTCTACTCGGCGGGGGCTGGCTGCTGTTCGGGTCCATGCGGACAGCCAGCCTGCAGGAGCGGATGGCGCCGGCCGCCAACCGGTGGACGCTCGGGGAACGGGACCGCGAAGCTCTCCTCGCCGGAGCCTGCTTCGGGATGGCGCTGCTGACCCGGTATGACGCCCTCCTGTTCCTGGTCCCGCTGTTTCTCGTTCTCACCGGTCTCTGGCCATGGCTCGAGCGCAAGCGGTCTCTGATCCTGATGGCCGTCGGTACCGCACCTTTTCTTCTGCACTATTTTTATCACCTCACGTTCATCGCCCCGTATTACAAGCCGGTCAGCGCCCTCGTGTTGAAGGGACTCGGCCTGTGTGCGGTCGTGATGGCGGGTTGGCTGGTGCTGCTGCGTCTCCCGCGCCTCGGGATTCGCGGCTGGATGGACCGGCACACTCGTGCGCTCCGCATCGCCCTTGTCTCGATGTTCGCGGTATGGGCGGTGCTGATCTGGCTCGTTCGCCCCGCGCTTGCCGGCCAGGGTACATTCGCCGGATGGGTGCGGTCGCTGTTTGCGTCGATCGACGCCATG
>JAUIHQ010000449.1 GCA_030432155.1 bacterium
GGCCGTCTCCAGATAGGCGCCCTGGTACAGCGCGTCGAAGGTCTTGCCGGTCGGGTCGCGGCCGGCGCGGGAGACGATCTCGGTGCCCGCCAGACGGTAGCGGAAGGACCGGGTGATCGGCGCGTCGGCCGGGATCCCGGCGGCGAGGGCTGCCGGGTCGACCCGCTCGCCGTTCAGCACATGGCAGGGCTCGATCACCGCGATGCGCGGCAGCATGGCGCGGAACGCCGCCGGCTCGAAGCTGTCGCGCGACGGTAATCCGCCCTCGGGGCGGGCCGCCTGCCAGAAATCCAGCAGCGCCCGGTGGTCCGGATGCTGCACGGCGCTCAGTGCCGCGACTTCCGAGGCATAATTTCTATCATCGCTCATTGCCGACCAAACCTATACCGGCGGCGCCGATTGACCAGGGGGACCGGAAATCTTCCGGCGGCGTGCATGCCGATTGCGCTGTCCGACCCCGGGGAGTAGGTCTGCGCCGGCGACGTGCCGCCCCGACCGGTCCTGGATCGGCAGACCGGCGTCCGCGCCTTCCGATCCAGCGACACCAGCTTTTCGAACTACACGAACACGGTGGCGGGGCCGCAGTTCCTGACCGGTTCCAACTTCCGGATGTTTTACAACACGAACGATTGTTTCCCCACCACGGGCGACACAAAAAACTGCTCCCCCAGCACGATGAACGGGATGATGCAGAACGAGATGGCGGCGAGGATCAACGATGTCCTCGATGGATCGCTCGATGAGTTTGTCAATAATTTTGGATTCAATAATCCCTACAACCCCGAAGGTGGCGAACCCCTTCCGGTGAATATGAAGTACTGCGATGGAGGCGGGTGTGCGGGTGGTTGTGGAATCGGTTTGGCACCTCAGTTTCATGATCCCTACGACCACACCATGAACTCAGGCGATCCCGGAAGTCTGGTCGTGCCGGCGCATGAACTCTTTCACATGATTCAATTCAGTTACGACGCGGTGAAGACCGACCCGGCGGGGGCATGGGTCATTGAGGCCCAGGCGAGGGCCATCCAAGATTTGGTTTGTATCGATGCAGGTGGGTTAACCTGTCAGAACGTGGATGACGAACCCGGAGGGATCGCACCCTTTTATGGGCAGGTGAACGCTTACCTGGGGAATACCAACCGGCCCATCAACGAACTCTCGTACACAGCCTGTCTCTTCTGGTCTTACCTCTGCCAGGAGTACGGGTCCAACATGACCGAACCGCAGCTCGGGCTCGATTTCCTGGAGAAGTTTTGGGATGAAGCCGATGACGACAAGAACCGCGACGGTATCCAGGTGGTCGACGCCACTCTAAAGAATCTCAACGCTTCCTTCAGTTTCAAGGGTGCTTTCAAGGATTTTGTCATCGCCAACTACGCGAAGGATTTGAGCGGGGGCGGCGTCCCATCGAAGTACCAGTATGTGGACGAGTCTCAGGCGCCGGGGTCGTACGATCCGGTGGCGCTGGAAATCAGCCAGAACATTTCCGGGATGGATCAGATCGGCCCGATGCTGGCGGATGTCCAGAAGTGGGGCGCGGTCTACCATGAGGTCCGTCCCGACAACACCGTTCCCTACATCCAAGTCGATTACAGTGTCGACAATGGGGTCCCGGCTTTCTTCTGTCTCCTCGCGATCAAAGCGGGAGAGATCGAAATGGAGATCCGTCAGGAAGGCCTCGAATTCGAGGAATCCTTTGCCAACAACGATTACGACGCCATCACCGTGGTGGTCGCCGGCCTCGAACAGGATGTGAACTACCGCTACTCCATCAACGGGACCCAGCCGATCATCAATATCCTCGACCC
>JAUIHQ010000450.1 GCA_030432155.1 bacterium
GTGCGAGCTACCTCGGTGCGTCGTTGGCGCTGTCGTTTCGTGCCGTGCTCCGAGGGTGGGTGCTGCGCTCCCACGGGCTCGAGGTCCCGGGGTCCGGCGTCCAGGTGACGGCGGGCATCGTCCACGAAGAAAATGAACAAAACGAATTGCCGATCATTCTCGGCCTGCCGCGCAGCCTCCGCTCGGATCTTGACCGGCTGCGCACCCTCCCCATGAAGAGCGCGGACGGCCGGATCGTTCAGCTTGGTGAGCTTGGCGATTTTGACCTGTCCACGGTCGATCAGACCATCTACCGCAAGAATCTTGAGCGGGTCGTTTATGTGACGGCCGAGATGGCAGGACGCGGCCCCGCCTACGCCATCCTCTCCATGGGCCCCTGGTTCAAGGAACATCCCCTTCCTGCCGGGCTCCGCATCGATTGGCGAGGCGAAGGAGAATGGAAAATCACCGTCGATGTATTCCGCGACCTGGGCATTGCATTCGGCGCGGCGCTGCTGGGAATATTCGTTCTACTGGTCTATGAAACCCGTTCGTATGCTCTCCCCGGGATCATCATGCTGTCCATCCCGTTGAGCATGATCGGTATCATGCCGGGATTCTGGGTTCTCAACCTCCTGGTGAACCGGCCGGTCGGCGGATTTGAAAACCCGGTCTTCTTCACCGCCACCGCCATGATCGGCATGATTGCCCTGTCCGGCATCGTGGTCCGCAACGGTATTATCCTCATCGACTTCATCCGGCACGCCAGGCTGGAGGGGAAATCGATCAAGGATTCCATTCTCGAGTCCGGCGCGGTACGGCTCCGGCCCATCGTGCTGACCGCCGGGACGACGATGCTGGGGGCATGGCCGATCACCCTCGATCCGATCTTCAGCGGGCTCGCCTGGTCGATCATCTTCGGGCTTTTCGTATCGACAGTCTTTACCCTGATCGTCATCCCCACCGCCTATTTCCTGTTGTATGGCAGAAAGGAGACAACGTGATGATGAAGATGCTGATCGGAGCGGCCATCGGGACCGCCGTGGGCTATGCCATGTTCCGGTTTGTCGGATGCCGGACCGGCGCCTGCCCGCTGACCGCAAACCCGTGGATTTCCATGGCCCTGTATGGATTGCTGGGGGCCATGGTGATGAGTGGACGCTGAACGAAATGGACTAAGAGAAGAAAGGAAGACATCATGACAATTGAGAACGGTATTCGTATTTTGGCCGGAACCCTGGTTCTGACGGGAACCGCACTGGGCTACTGGGTCCACCAGACCTGGTTCATCCTCCCCGCTTTCGTGGGATTCAACTTGATCCAGTCGGCCCTTACCGGCCTTTGCCCGGCGGCATTTTTTCTCCGCAAGATGGGATTGAAATCCTGCGGCGAAACCACCGCAAACTGATCAGAACGGAGGCTGAACAGGGCAACGATTTCACTTGCGCTAACAGCCTCCTAACTCCACGCTAACATGGTGGACGTGTATCAATATATCGTTAGCAAACAGCGGACCGCATCAAGATGCGGCGCCGCGCTCCTGCTTCTGATCGTACCTCTCGTGCCGATCAAGGCGGCCGGCGTCAAGAACAGCACGAAAGTCACCGATGCCGTATTCGTGGCCTTCGACACGGAAACGACCGGATTCTCGCCGGCTACGGAACGAATCGTGGAAATCGGCGCGGTCCGCTTTTCCAGCACGAACGTCATCGATAAGCAACAGTGGTTGATCAACCCCAACCGTAAAATACCGTTTCAGGCCAGCCGGGTTCACGGTATCTACGCCAGCACCGTGAGAAACAGCC
>JAUIHQ010000137.1 GCA_030432155.1 bacterium
ACGCCCAAAGCCTGGGCCGCCGCCCGCAAAGAACCGATCCCCCTCGCTTCGTAGATGTCGTAAACCTCGTAACTTGAAGCCTACGACCTTTACGAACACGTCAAGAGGGGCTTGGCGTGACGCTTACGGACGCCGATGAAGGTCATCACACCAACAGGTGTGGGTGAACGATGGTCTGGCAGAGGATCGGTTCGACGGGGGCAGGAATGCCCCCGCTCCGTTTGGCGGCCAGTCCTGATGGTGGTTCGGGCAGTCGCGGGCCGTTTCCGCCATTGTCTTCACCACCTCGGCCAACCGAACTCCCCGGTTGGTAACAACAACCCGGAGGGGCAGGCTCCTGCCTGCCCGCGTTCACGACTGCCTACGTTCTTTAAGGATTCAAAAGTTTCGTGAGACGTTCCCGCGGATGGGAAACGGGATCAAGAGTCGTCGGTCTGGGCGTAGTCGATGATCTTGGTTAATCCGGTCAGACCGCTCACGTTGATACCGCGCATGACCGGATTTTCCTTCCAGACCAGCCTTATCACCTGACTTCCGGCGCCATCAAGGGCCACGGCCTCCGCGATGTAGATTTCCGCACCGATCGCACCAAGGGTCAGGCTACCCGTTGGCTCGAAGACAAGGCAATTCACGTCCTGATCCGGCGAATCGGAATCCGGGAATGGTATCTGTTCGACGCTGCCAATCCGGAACACATCCTTACCGGGGAGGATTTCGTCCTCGAACTCATTCCGCCAGTCATCGTTGTCGGAATTATTGGTATCAATAAAGTATATGCCGGCGGGCAGAAAGCGCCACTCGGTCACATACCCCTTACCCTCTGTGTAGACTGCGTATGAACGAAGTGCTTTTTTATGCTCATTGGTGCTGAGCCCGCCATACATGCCGTTGAAGTCGTCGGGAAATACGACATAGGTGTTCTCGCGATGCGTGATCGCCCACTGGCGGGCGAGGTTCAGGGTGGCGTAAAGTTCCCGGACAGCCCCGTTCATCTTCGATCCCCGCCCGATATCCTGGAACGCAGGTACGGCAATCAGGGTCATCACGGCAATGACCGAGATCACAATCAGAAGCTCCACCAGGGTGAAGCCTTCCCGGACGCTGGACGTTGTAGTTTTCATCAATCAATCCACGCAAAGTAACGCATATACATGGGATGAATCCCGCTGGCCGCATCCTCCACCGGGTCGCGCCAGACCACAGCGAATGCTTTCGACCCGCCCATCACCACATCATCCTCGCTGAGCGCCTGGGCCTCGATCACAATGCCGAAGATATTCTGCCGGATCGAGATGATGTTGGCAACATTCCGGATCAAGGCTTCGATCCTCTCGTCCGTGGTCAGGTAGGAGTAGTAAGGTGAACCCGCACTATAGACAGACTGGACTTCACCTATCATCGAAAGTCGATCATACTCAGTTTGAGCCTGCCCATATTCTATAACGTCTTCCGCAATATCGAATGCATCTTGCGTTGATAGATCATAGGCAGATGACGAGCCCGGAACAGAATTGATCGGGAGCTGATAATACAAAGATGCCAGAACACTAGCAGTCTGGCTGTTTAAGTTCACCCTGCCCGAAACCGGTGTATCCGAGGCCCTGATTGCAAAGTAATCAAGCACGGGGTGCATAGGAAAAGAGCCACCACTGTAAAGCTTGATCGTTCGCCATGGCTCACCGATACACAGAAATCCGAGTTCAGCCGCATTTTGGATTCCTGCATTTCGAACATACATCATAGAGTCAACCGTTACGGGTTCACCACTACTGTAGTTGACTGTGTTATTGTTCAAGGCCCCGATCGTTTCAGGTGAAATTTTCCAATACGGGGTACCATTCGGGCTATTTCCAGACTCATGATTAAACCGGGGATCCAGACAAGAGATTGATTTAGTGTCAGAATTCCCGTTAAAGGGGACCGTCAAATTCAGAGCATAATTTTGGCCCGGCTCGCGAACTTCGGAAACGCGATCAACCGGAATACCATTGAATAGCACTTCGATGCTATTTGTGTTCGGCGCTACAAGCACAGGTACTGAAGATATTGCAGGATTAACCCCGGTACCCTGATACACCTTCTCATTGTATTGATATTCTATCGTATAAAAGCCGGTTCCGGACGCCGTAATTGAAGATGGCTGCATATTGGGTTGAACAACACCCGTGGTACCGTTCGTTGGGTTTATATCATTAAGCATCGCTATATCGCTTGGCAGCAGATAGGCCTCGCTTCCAGGCGGAATGGTAACAAAATCAATATTGGGTACTTGGCTCAACGTAAACGTTTCATTGTTGGGTAAAAACGGAAACCAAAGCTCCACGGTGATCGTCATCTGAAGAGTAAATTCCTCTAACCCACTGTTTGAATCTATGACTCTGCGCGTGGCCTCAGCTTCTGCTTTAATCTCGTTAATCATCGGAACCGGCTCGGTGCAAAATGATTCCAATGATTTGGGAACGATATCTGCATCGACATAGTCCAGAAGATTTGAAAACACCATGTTATCCGGGTTGGGAACACCGCATATGGAAAAAGCCGCCACGATATTGGTTCGGGCTTCAACCAAATTAGTCTCAGCCCCGGATATTACTACCTTAGGTTCTCCATCAGGTTTTCGCTCGATCAGGCTGCGGGAGAAGGGGAAGAAATTGCGAACCGGCTCCGAACTTTTCAGCAGTCCATTGGCGTCGCCCAACTCCTTGAATTCGTACACGGTTTCAATCCGCTTCCAGTCGTTCCGGAGATAGTCGCCGAATCCCCCGCTCCCGATTTCCCATTGTGCGCCGCCGGCGACATCGGACAGGATCGAGCTGGATACCCGGACTTCTTCCGGATTCAAACCTTCCTGCCGGTCATCGGCCAGCCCGTGGATGTTGGGGTCCAGCAGTCCGGACAGATTGAACACCTGGTATGCAAACCGGGCTTTCATATCTGCGGTGCCGTCTGCCGATGGGATCGTAATGGTTTCCATCGACGGCGTTGCCGCCGCGCCGGACCAGAACTGCGGCACATAGTTCGGTGCACGGCCGGTGAAAATATTGTATGACACGCCGCCCCCGGACGACGGCCGTTGATCCTGATCCCATGATGGATACAGCTCAACGGAGGAAATCATGTCCTGATCCAGATCCTCCATCGCTCTCGCCAGGGCCACATCCACGATCTGGCGGGACCGGATGGAATCGAGGTACAGGCGGGAGGCCATGCGCTCCGTTCGCATGTTCACCGCGAACGAAATGGCCATGATGGCGAGAACCGACAGGAAACCCAACACCACGATAAGCGCAATACCGGACTCCGACGACCGGTCCCGGCCTCTACACGTTTCGACTGACGGATACGGTTTCAATTGGCCACGTCCTGGTACCCCTGCTTGTTGTACAGATACACTCGTCGATAGTTCCGCTTGACCGCACGCTCCACCTGCTCCTGCACGGTGGCATTGTTCTCTCCGAGGTTTGCGGCGAGAGCGGCGATCCGTCTGGCGTCATTTTCATCCATGGTCTCGAGATAGATATCGAGGAAGGCGAGACGGGGGTTCCCCGTCTCCCAGGACTTCCAGGAATTGGCATGTGAACCCTGCTCATCGGTATAGGCAAAAATTTCGAACGTACGGACATTCTCGACAATAATGTCATCGCGGGTCACCGATGCGCGGCTTCCGCCCGGCTCCATCCAATTGACACTATCCTGCTCGCTGAAATACGTGGCGTAGTCGTTACCGGCAGGGCTGGGGTGTCGGGCATAACGAAACAGAGCGTAACGATGCTCGGCGTTCTCCGGGGCATCGGCCAGATCCTCCATATTGTCGACAAAATAGGTTACCTGCATGGCCGAGCGGCGTTGGCCGTCATCCGACGGACTGCTGAGGTCGAGGATGTCCTTGTTCAACAGCACAAAGCTGATTTCATCCGCCTGGTAGCCGTAAATCGGATCGGTATCGTCGGCATAATACGCCATACCGAGATAGTTCGACGTGGTTTCATCGCCGAATTCAAACGCAGCCATGGAAAGCTCTCGGGCGATGAAATCCATGACGGCACGTGCGTTGACGTTGCGCTCCATGTTGCGGGTACCGGTTGTCACCGCCTTGGCGCCGTCGGTGTAGACCCGGGTCATCATCAGGACGAGCATGGTGACAATGGTCATGGCAACCAGCACCTCGATCAGGGTAAAGCCGTCACGCCCCCGGCTCCGGCGCGATGCGTATTGAAGTTGACTGAGCCTGTTCATCAAATTCCGTAATCAAAGATTTCCGTATAAAACACTTCCGGTTTCCCCGCTCCGAATTCACCGGGCCAGACCTCGAGCCTCAGGGCCTTGCGGCGGGTGCCGATGTCGCTGAACTGGAGCCGGTATCGTAGCGCATGATCCACATAATCATCCGACATGTTCTCGGGAATGAACCGAATGGTATTGATGTTACCGTCGGCTCGGATCAACACCTCGGACTGAGAGTTTTTCCACACTACATCCGCACCCCGGTTGATGGTATTCGGGGGAATCGGTTCGTATGATTCGATGGCATCCCACCCGACATACTGAATGGCGCCCTTGTACGAAGCGAAGACGGAATCGGCAAAGAAGGATGAGTAGGTTTCGTCGATCGCCTTGCGGTTCATTTCCAGACCGACCGGAAAGAGCCCGATCACCGCGAACAGTCCGACGGCGGCAACCAGCAGGGCAAGGCTGACTTCCACCATGGAAAAGCCGCCGTTTCCCTTCGCCCTGACATGTTTCACATCCTTTTTCATCGATACGTCACCTTTTCCGGACATTATTTCTGGAAGGAAAAGATGAAATCCTCCGGGTCGCTCGAGTCGGCCGTGCTGTAGGCTACCACCGGGCTGTAGATCGTGCCGGACGATCCATTGGTCTGGACCGAAAGCTCATTGTCGTAGTCTGTATCCAGATACAGGTAATACTGCTCATCCCAGGGATCGAGAAATACGCCATTGGAGTCGGGACCTTCCAGAAAGACAATTTTGCGGGGGTTATCACCGGTCAGGATTTCCATGACATCTTCAGAATCGCCCTCGCTGTTGACATGCCAGTCGGCCGAACCCTGGCGGTTGTCCGGAGCCGGAAGCTTGCCGTATTCATTCATGTAGGCCTTTACCGCAGTCTCAATCGATTTTACCTCGGTCTGGGCTTCTGACCGCTCGGCCCGTTTCATCGCTGCGTTCAAAGCGGGCAGGAGGATGGATGCCAGAATGGCAATGATACCGATGACAACGAGCAACTCGATCAAGGTAAACGCCTTATTCTCATTCACATATTTCAACGCCTTCATGATACTCCTTCTGTCCATGAACCATCATACCCAGCCGGTATAGGACCGTATAGGCAACCAACGTAATTCCAACACCCTTACGGAAGGAGGCACGCCGGTGAATTGCCTGCTTCCGGATATCAGCCGCATGTAACATAGACACCGGACGGGCATGCGTGAAGAAAAGATTGACTGGATTTTACGGCCGATGATAGCGCTGTATCACATTCGCCGGAATTTCCCGGCTATAGATGAGGATTGACTGTTTCAGGATAGCCGAAGTTCGACTATAATAGATTGGACGATAGCCGGGTGGCAGTCGGAATTCAGCTACGATCGGATCGGAATGAATATGGAACATCAACCCAACATGCGCAGGACCGGGGCCTTCACCCTCATCGAGCTGCTCGTAACCATCAGCATTATCGCGATCCTTGCCGGCATTGTGATCGGCATTTCCGGCGTCGCCACCAAAAAGTCCGATGCAAGCAAAGCCCGGGCCGAAATCACCAGAATCCAGAACGCCCTCGAAGAATACCGGATGCAGTACGGCAACTACCCCACCAATAGCGCTCCGAATGACATTACATCACTCGGCAATTCGGTTTTAAATCGACTCACCAACACGATGGACAACGCGGTCCGGGACCTGAAACTCATTGACCCATGGGGCAACGGTTATTGGTATGAGAACCAGAATCGATTTCGTGCAATCGTCTACTCCAAGGGTCCGGACGGCCGTGAAGATACCGGCGACGATATCTCCCTGACCACCGGCTCCTATTGAGGCGCCGGTCAGGCAGATGACCCGGAGGGGCAAGCTCCTGCTTGCCCGAATGGAAAGATAAAGGAACAGACCCGCGAGTCGAGTGGTTGCCGGTTGTTCGATATTGAAAAAGCCCCGTTCCGTCATTCGGACAACCAAGAACTCCCCGCCCCTTCCTCCGTTTTTTTTCATCCGGAATTTCCCGAGCGCGAACCGGCGGTGTTTTTCGCTCAACACTCCATTGCCTTGCCATCCTGATGCGAAGTCATAACCATTTTTGCTCAGGTTACGGTTCTGTCTCGACATCGAGGGCATCGGGAATTCTCTGAGCTTGCACATGAGCGTCACCGCCGGATGTCGATTTATGCTTTATCCTCTCCTCCAGGGTTTTATATCTTTTGACATGCAAAGCTGTGCGGGCAGGTACAGCCGGAAGCAGGAGAGAACGATGCAGGCATTCTACAGCAGGATATGGGTACGATATTGTGTGTGCAGCCTGGTTTTCATGCTGATACCTCCGATGGTTACCATCCCCGAATCATCCCCGGCCCAGGATGAGAAAAAACCGCTGGTGATCGAAACCACGGACGGCACCACCTACGAGGTGCGGAAAATCTACGCCAGGAATGCTCAAAAGGTGAAATTCATGCACGCCGCCGGCGTCTCCACCTATCATGCCCACGAATTGACCTACCAATCCCGCAAGCTCCTGGGCATGGAAGAACTACCTGGAGCAACCCATCAGGCGACTCCTGCCACATCGATCCCATCCACACTGCCCGATTTCACCCCATCATCCCAACCGACCGCATGCGCCATGTGCCGCGGCGCAGGAACCATCCGCTGCCGTTCCTGCCTGGGAACCGGGTACGGCAAGGACCAGGAGCACAGCGACACCTGTTCCGCCTGCAACGGCTCCGGCAAGACCAGCAAACCGGTCTATCGCCAGACGTCAAACCTCGACCGATGGGGGAACACAGTTCGCACCGGACAGAAAAATACACATGTCATCGATTACCAAAGTGTTCCCTGCAGCAAATGCAACGGCACCGGGAGCTTATCCAGCAAGAGCCGGGGGTATTGCTCGGTCTGCAATGGAACCGGATATGCAGACTGCCCGAGATGCCCGTAACCAGACATTCGTCATTCAGAAATTCACAAATCCCTGGATGTTGGATGTTCGGTGTTGGGTGTTCGATGTTGAAGAATGCCCGTCTCGTCATTCTGCCTTTCGGAATTCTAATTCTTCGATGCGGCTTTCCGATACGCCCGGCTCCGGTCATGCGGCTCTCGCCGAAGCTCGGCCAAGCCCGATGATACCAGCTTGAGCCCGACGTCCTCGCCTTCCACTTCGAGGTATCCAAGTTCCCGGCCATACCCGTCATGGCCCTTTTCACCGGGAGGCAGAACAACCACCACGTCCCGGCGCTCCACCCATGATTTCATCCGGTCCGTCGCCTCCTCTCCGAGACGGGCGACGGTCGATGGCGGCAATCCCAGCCGGTCAGCCTGGCGGGCCTGCTTCTCAAGATTATGGGTCTCCATCGCATCAACACCCAACAAACGCAGGCGCAGATCCGTCCCGTCCCGCAGCCGGATGTCCATGGTATCGCCGTCAATCACCCGGAGGCAGCGGCCGGTGACCACCCCGGTAATCCCCTCCACTATCGATGGTTGCGACCGATACTTACCGATCCAGGTGGTGATCGCGGCAAGCAGGATCAGCACGACAACCGGCAGGGAAATCCCCCTTGCCCTATATGCACGTTTCCTCAAATTGATGCTCCGGTCATTTCCTGTACGATCCGTGCCGAAGAGATTCATCCCTTCAAGTCATCACATTTCCTAAATTTGATGCCTGACACAGGCATCTCATGCGGCTATTTTGTCGTCATGGGAGCCGAATACAAGCACTATGCGATGGCCCTGGCCGAACGGGCCGCCCCGACCCGGGGCTATTTCACCGCCGCCATGGCCCGGGAAGCGGGCTATGCGGACAGTGTTCATGCCTATCACGTCCGGAATGGCGATTGGGAGAAAGCGTACCGGGGCATTTACCGGCTTGCCGGCGAACCGGAGACACCGTTCGGGGAGTTGATTATCTGGTCGATCTGGTCCCGAAACCGGGCGGGTGATCCCCAGGGGGTTTACACCGGAGAGACGGCACGGTGGATTCTGGGGCTCCGGGAACGCCCACCAGGCCCGCTCGAAATGACGGTTCCCCCGGGTTTCCGCAAAAACTGCGAGGTGCCGGAGCGGCTTCGACTGATCAAAGAGGCCATTCCCGCGGAAGAGATCCGCCTGAAGGACGGCATCTTTGTCCATGCCCCGGATCGCTCCGCACCGGTTCCCGCATCCGCCGTGAATCCTGCTCGCTCGTGGGACGATGTGATCGATGCCGGAGAAGACTGATGCGCAAAGTGATCATCGCGTTTGACTCTTTCAAAGGAACGATCACCGCACGTCGGGCCTGTGAGCTGGCGGCGGAGACACTGCGGGAATCAGCGCCCGATACGGACATCGTGATCAAACCGATGGCGGACGGGGGGGAAGGCACGGCCGATGCCATGATTGCCGCACGCTCCGGAACCTGGATTCCCCACCGGGTCACCGGCCCCCTTGCCGACATGGACGTTGATGCCGGCTATGCCTGGTTTGAGGACAGTCGAACCGCGCTGGTGGAACTGGCCTCGGCCAGCGGAATCACCCTGCTTAAGGCGGGACAACTCAACCCCATGAACACCACGACCCGAGGCACGGGGGAGTTGATCGCCCGGGCCATTGCCGAGAAACAGCCGGAGAATATATTGCTCGGCATCGGCGGCAGCGCCACAACCGACGGAGGTACCGGCGCGGCCACCGCCCTGGGCTGGCGGTTCGTCGACCGGGAAGGGCGCGAGATCGAAGGCCGGGGCGGTGTTCTGGCGGACATCGACCGCATCATCCCCCCTCCCGGCGATCACATGCTGCCCCCGGTCGAAGTTCTGTGCGACGTGACCAACCCGTTGACCGGCCCCAACGGAGCGGCCCATGTGTACAGCCCGCAGAAAGGGGCATCACCGGAGGTCGTTGCGCAGCTCGATCGGGGCCTCGAACATCTGGCCGCATGCATCCAACGCGATCTCAACCGGGCCGTTCGGGATGTACCGGGCGCAGGTGCGGCGGGCGGCATGGGGGCGGGGGCGCTGGCGTTTTTCAACGCAGCCCTGGTGTCGGGCATTGATACGGTGATCGCCATCTCCGGCCTGACCGATGAGATGATGGATGCCGATTGGATTCTCACCGGCGAAGGACGGTTGGACGGCCCGTCTCTGCAAGGCAAGGTCATCTCCGGCATCGTCAACGCGGCGAGGCGGCATTCACAGGCAAAGACCGCGGTGATCGCAGGCAGTGTGCAATTGTCTGCTGAAGAACGGAGCCGATCCGGCCTTGCCGCGATCTATGCGACC
>JAUIHQ010000451.1 GCA_030432155.1 bacterium
GCAACAAAGGCATGCCAGTCCCCTTCTGCCGCCAACGTCCGAAATTGCGCCGCCTGGTCTCTTTCATCCAGTACAACAGCTTGATCTTCCACCTCAGACTCCGGTCTAATGTCTTCACACGAACATAGCGGCTTTGGACGCGAGGCCATACAATAAAGATTGCTCAAAGGTCTTCAAAAGACAGCAATTTCTACTCTTCCTGAAGGGAAGATCACTGCCTGATCAGGCCGTCACAATCCAGAATTGCCCGTCCATCACGCGGCGTCGAAATTCTCTCCAAAGCGTGGGCCCAGTTTGCCATCAGGGAATAGCGGCTGTTCATCGACCTGTGCCTCAATCGCGTGATCGTTCGGGCAAATGGAGGTCATCGATATTTTGCGCGTTTCCGATTGCACTTTTTCCAGTCCCGGACGTTGGTTTCCTGAAGTTCATATCCATCCCGGCGCACCGCCAACAACCGTAAAGGACTTTAAAGCCATGCTTTTTCCGGAATCTGCCACGACGGTCGACCCTTCGGAAATTTTCGACCGGATCGCCGAACCCGACTTCCCCTGTGTCGGCGCCAAATCCGCCATGGCCCGCGGAACATTAAAGGTCATCGCCTGCCGGGCGCTGGACAGCAGCTGGGACGATGTTCGCATTCACTGGGCCCTGCTCGAATGGGCGCAAAAATATCGCGAGAATCCCGAAGGACTGCGCAGCCTTGCCATCTGCTTCGAAGGGCCGACCGAGCTATCGGAGGATGAATTCGAAAAGCATATGTGGAACCGGATCCAGTCTTTCGCCGACAAGGAC
Organism: bacterium; assembly: GCA_030432155.1. GTDB lineage: Bacteria > Verrucomicrobiota > Kiritimatiellia > CAIVKH01 > CAIVKH01 > JAUIHQ01. Next base: position 796 of record JAUIHQ010000451.1, read on the forward strand.
GCATGGCTCGGCCAGCCCTATGATCACCGGGTCAGCGCCGATCCCAATGATCCGCACTTCTCCCTGAGCTTTGGCGGCGAGGCATTCTTCGTGGTCGGGTTGCATCCCAACGCGTCGCGCCCGGCCCGCCAGTTCCCTCGCCCGACCCTGGTCTTCAACCTGCATGACCAGTTTGAACGGCTGCGCGAGGAAGGTCGGTATGACCGGATGCGCGAAGCTATTCTCGACCGGGACGAGGCTTTGGCCGGCTCGATCAATCCGATGCTTGCGCGTCACGGCGAAGCAAGCGAAGCCCGCCAGTATAGCGGGCGCGCGGTCGGGTCCGACTGGAAATGCCCGTTCTCCGATGAACGGAGCCCGGCATGAGGGAACAGGAAATCCCGCCGCGCAGCGGCACCGCCTTCCGGCTCGCCAAGGGGCAGGTGCTGCGCGTTATCGATCCGAAGGGAATGCAGGTCAGCGATATGCTCGCCTATGCTGCCGATGATAGCCGCGAGGTCATCTCCGCTGGGCGGACCTTCGACTATGAGGAGACGATCCGGCTGACGGCGGGCAACCGGCTCTGGTCGAACCGGTCCAACGTCATGCTCGATATTGTGGAGGATAGCGTGGGCCGGCACGATTTCCTGCTGACCCCGTGCAGCGAAGCGACGTTCCGCCATTTCTACCCCGAATTGCCGGTCCATCGCGGTTGTTTCGGCAATCTCGCCGAAGCGCTGAGCGAATATGGGATCGAGGCAGACGATATCCCGGTCGCCTTCAACATCTTCATGAACGTCGACGTCGCCCCCAACGGAAAAATCCAAGTCCTCCCCCCCACCTCAAACCCCGGCGACTACATGATCCTTGAAGCCCTAGCCGACCTCATCATCGCCCTAACCGCCTGCTCCGCCGAACAAAGCAACAACGGCACCTTCAAACCCATCCACTACGAAATTCTCGCCTAACCTCCCCTCCCCTAACCCCGTTAGAGG
>JAUIHQ010000138.1 GCA_030432155.1 bacterium
CCGTCCGCTGACCCACACGAAGCGCGCCCCCCGGAAGACCGAGGGGCTCATGGGCGATACAGGATTCGAACCTGTGACTTCTACCGTGTGAAGGTAGCGCTCTAACCAACTGAGCTAATCGCCCGCCGGAAATGGTGGGTGTCGTGATCGACAGGGGGAAAGGTTAGTGAGGGGCAGAGGGAAAGTCAAGGTGTCTGTCCGGAAGGGCTTGCTTCCCGTTCCGGCCGTCGAACATGATGATGCATCGTTTGAACCAACGGGGAGAAGCCATGGCGAACCAGGGACATGCGGAACACACAAAGGATGCGAAGTGGAGCGAAACAGATGACGGTGCGCCCCTCCGACCTTTCAAGATTGTCTTTCTCGGCGCGGGCAGCGGGTTCGCGCCGCGCCTCCTGAATGATGTGCTCTCCATCCGGGGGGCGGATCGAGGCGAAATCGCGCTGGTCGATATCGATGCCAAACGGTTGGAGGTGAGCCGCAGGTTGATCGGCAGGCTCATCGAATCACACGGTCGCTCGGGCTGGACGGTCAGGGCTTCGGTGGATCGCCGAAAGCTGCTCAAGGGTGCGAACTACATCATCAACTGCATCGAGGTCAGCGGCCTCGCCTGTGTCGATGCCGATGCGGACATCCCCGCAGCATACGGGGTGGACCAGTGCATCGGCGACACCATCGGCCCCGGCGGCCTGTTCAAGGGCCTGCGCACCATACCGGTCTGGCTGAAGGTGTTGAAGGATGCCGAAGAGCTATGTCCGGATGCGCTGGTGCTGAATTACACGAATCCGATGAACATGATGTGCCTTGCCGCCGGCCGTACATCCGCCATGCAGGTGGTCGGCCTCTGCCACTCGGTGCAGGGCACCAGCGAACTGCTGGCCCGACGGGCCGGTGTTCGATATGAGGATATGGAATGGGATTGCGCCGGCATCAATCATCTTGCCTGGTTCACCACCCTGCGTCACAACGGCCGGGATCTCTATCCCAGGCTCAAGCGTGCGGCCGCTCGCGAACTGGCCGATCCGAAACCGAAACGCGCGGCGATCGATGACTTCATCCGCAAGGACATCATGTTGCAGTTCGGCGCGTTCGTGACCGAGTCGTCCGGTCACCTCAGTGAATATCTGCCGTACTACCGGAAACGCAGGGATCTCATCCGCCGGTATTGCGGGAAGCGGTACCAGGGTGAGTCGCGATTTTATGCAACCAACTGGCCGGCATGGCGGAAGCAGGCCGACCGCGACCGGGCGAATATGCTGCGTCGGAACGCGCCCCTTTCCTGGCCGAGAAGCTGGGAGTACGCATCATGGATCATCGAGGCCTGTGAACGTAACCGGCCCTTTCGTTTTCACGGCAACGTCATGAACAACCACCGCGGCGCCGGACCCCTGATCGGCAATCTTCCGGCAGACGGATGCGTCGAGGTGGCCTGCATGGCGGCCGGAGGAGGGATTGAGCCCGTTGCCTACGGCCGGTTGCCTCCCCAGATGGCGGCGCTGTGTGCAAGCAACATGAGGATGTTTGACCTCGCCGCGACCGCCGCCATGGAGAAGTCCGTTGAAGCCGCGATCCATGCCCTGATGCTGGATCCCCTGACAGCCGCCGTCTGCTCCCCGGCCGAAATCCGGGAGATGACCCTGAAGCTGTTCAAAGCCCAGAAGCCCTGGCTCAAGGGATACCGGTGAGGGAACGTGGTTCAACATCGAACATCCAACACCGAACAACGAACATCCAACAGCCGGAATGAATACCGCATGTCCGTATAGCGTCGGTCACTCACGAACTGGTTGGCTTCGCCTCAGTGAACTCTGCGCCCTTTGTGGTTTAATCCGCCGGTTCTTTTCTCAATAGCCCAGGATCGGCGCCAGCCACTTCTCGCACTCTTCCACGCTCAGCTTCTTCCGCTTGGCATAGTCTTCGACCTGGTCGCGGTTGATGCGGCCGATGCCGAAGTAGGTGGAGTCGGGATGGGAGAAGTAGAATCCGCTGACCGCGGCGCCGGGATGCATGGCGTAACTTTCGGTCAGGGTGATGCCCGCCTCCTCCGGAGCCTTGATCAGATCGAACAGCGCGCCCTTCTCGGTGTGGTCGGGACAGGCGGGGTAGCCGGGTGCGGGACGGATGCCCCGGTACTTCTCGAGGATCAGGTCATGGTTGTTCATGTCTTCGTCCGATGCATAGCCCCAGAACTCTTTCCGTACCCGCTCATGCATGTGTTCGGCGAATGCCTCGGCCAGCCGGTCGGCCAGCGCCTTGAGGAGAATCGAATGAAAGTCATCGTGATCCTTCTCGAACTGCTCGATGAAGGGTTCGATGCCGTGCCCCGCGGTCACGGCAAAGCCGCCGATGTAATCCGGCTTCCCGGATGCTTTGGGCGCCACAAAATCCGCAAGGCAGAGATTCGGCGTCGTCGTCTGCTTCTCCATCTGCTGGCGAAGGAAGTGAATCGTGGTCAGAACCTCCGTGCGCGTGTCGTCGGTATAGACCTCCACATCGTCACCGACCGCATTCGCGGGGAAGAACCCGATGACCGCCCGGGCTTCCAGCATCTTCTTTGCGATGATGTCGTTCAACATGGCCCGGGCATCGTCAAACAGCTTCCTGGCCTCCTCGCCGACCACCTCGTCGTCAAAGATCTCCGGGTACAGGCCGTTGAGTTCCCACGTGGCAAAAAACGGGGTCCAATCGATCCGGTCGACCAGCCGGTCCAGCGGGTAGGCTTCGAAGGACCGGATGCCGAGGAACGACGGCTTCGGCGGATCATAGGCGTCCCACGTTACCGGGAACCGGCGATTCCGCGCCTCTTCAATCCCCAGCCATTTCTCGCGGCCCTTCTTCGAGGCCTGGACCTCGCGGACCTTGTCGTATTCCGCCTGCAGATCCGCCACGAAACCGGGCTTGTTATCCTTGCTCAACAGCTTGCTGACCACGCTCACCACGCGTGACGCGTCGGGTACGTAGACCACCGGCTCGTGATACTTCGGCGCGATCTTGACCGCGGTATGTACCTTGGATGTCGTCGCCCCCCCGATCAACAGCGGCAGGTCCATGCCTTCCCGCTTCATTTCCGATGCGACATGAACCATTTCATCCAGCGAGGGCGTGATCAGACCGCTGAGGCCGATCACATTACAGTTCTTTTCCTTCGCCGTTTTCAGGATTTTCTCGCACGGCTGCATAACACCGAGGTCAACCACTTCGTAGTTGTTGCACTGGAGAACCACGCCGACGATATTCTTGCCGATGTCATGAACGTCGCCCTTGACCGTGGCCATCAGGATCCGTCCCTTGGTCTGGGACTCTCCGCTTTTCTTCAGTTCCTCGAAATACGGGTCGAGATAGGCCACGGCCTTTTTCATGACCCGCGCGCTCTTGACCACCTGGGGAAGGAACATCTTGCCCGCACCGAACAGGTCGCCGACGACGTTCATGCCGTCCATCAACGGCCCTTCAATCACCTCGAGGGGTGTCGTGCATTGCCGGTAGGCCTCCTCGGTATCCTCTTCGATGTAGTCGGTGATGCCCTTGATGAGAGCGTGGGAGATGCGTTCACGGACCGGCTTGTCCCGCCACGCGAGGTCTTCCTTCTTCTCCTTGCCCTTGCCGCCGAACTTCCCGGCCATGTCGAGAAGCCGCTCGGTCGCATCGGGCTTGCGGTTCAGCACGAGGTCCTCCACCCGTTCCTTGAGGGCGGGGTCGATCTCTTCGTACACCTCAAGCTGACCGGCATTGACGATGCCCATATCCAGCCCGGCATGGATCGCGTGGTACAGGAACACGGCATGGATGGCTTCCCGCACCGGATCGTTGCCGCGGAACGAAAACGAGACATTGCTCACCCCGCCGCTGATCCGCGCATGCGGCAGGTTCGCCTTGATCTTCCGGGCGGCCTCGATGAAGTCCACGCCGTAGTTCGCGTGTTCCTCGATGCCGGTGCCGATCGCGAAGATGTTGGGGTCGAAGATGATATCCTGCGGGGGGAATCCCGCTTTTTGGGTCAGGACCTCGTAGGATCGCTTGCAGATCTCGAACTTCCTCTCCTGTGTGTCCGCCTGGCCCTGCTCGTCGAAGGCCATGACGATCACCGCTGCGCCGTAACGGCGGGCACGTTTCGCCTGCTTCAGAAACGCGTCTTCGCCTTCCTTCAGGCTGATGGAGTTGACCACGCTTTTGCCCTGCAGGCATTTCAGCCCGGTCTCGATCACCGACCATTTGGAGGAGTCGACCACGACCGGAACCTTGGAGATGTCGGGCTCCGCGGCCACGAGGTTCAGAAACCGGTGCATGACCTCGGCGGACTCCAACAGGCCTTCGTCCATGTTGACGTCGATCATCTGGGCGCCGTTCTCGACCTGGTCCCGGGCCACATCCAGCGCTTCCTCGTATTTCTCCTCTTTAATCAGCCGTAGAAATTTTCTCGAGCCGGTGACGTTGGTCCGTTCCCCGATATTGACGAAGTTGGTTTCGGGGCGGATCACGAACGGCTCGAGCCCGCTGAGGCGAAGCGTCTTCGGGACGTCGGGGATCCCCCGGGGCTTCATGGTTTCCATGACCGAGGCGATGGCCCGGATGTGGGCGGGGGTGGTGCCGCAGCAACCGCCGACGATGTTCAGGAGGCCGTCCTCGGCAAATTCCCGGAGCAGGGCGGCCATTTCGTCGGGGGTCTGGTCGTATTCGCCGAACTCATTCGGCAGGCCCGCATTCGGATGGGCGCTGATAAAGGTATCGGCCACCGCCGCGACTTCCTCGATGTGAGGCTTGAGGTCCCGGGCCCCGAGTGCGCAATTGAACCCGATACTGAGCGGGGTGGCATGCATCATCGAGTACCAGAAGGCTTCGGGCGTCTGACCGGTCAGGGTCCGTCCGCTGGCATCGGTGATGGTGCCGGAAATCATGACCGGGAGGCTTGACCCGGCGTCCTCGAAGAAGGCGCTGATGGCGAACAGCGCGGCCTTGGCGTTCAGGGTGTCGAAGATCGTCTCAACGAGAAGGATGTCCGCCCCGCCGTCAACCAGTCCCCGGATCGAATCGGTGTAGGCTTCCACGAGCTGGTCGAAGGTGATGTTCCGGAAGCCGGGGTTGTTCACATCCGGCGAAATGGAGGCGGTACGGTTGGTGGGGCCGAGGACACCGGCCACGAACCGGGGCTTGTCCGGCGTTTTGGCGGAGAATTCATCCGCCGCCCGACGGGCGAGGGAGGCGCTCGCTTTGTTGAACTCGTAGGCCAGATCCTGCATCCCGTAGTCGGCGAGAGAGATGGACTGGGAGTTGAAGGTGTTGGTCTCGAGGATATCCGCGCCGGCATCAAGGTACGCCCGGTGAATCCCGAGGATGATGTCGGGCTGGGTGATGCTGAGAAGGTCGTTGTTGCCCTTCAGGTCGGACGGGTGATCCTTGAACCGTTCGCCGCGGAACGCGTCCTCATCCAGCTTGTGCCGCTGGATCATCGTCCCCATCGCGCCATCAATGATCAGAATCCGCTCCTGCATCAATGTGCGCAGCAATTGCTCTTGATTGTCTCGCATGGTTCCCACAACCCTTTCGTAGAACCTGCCGCTTTTCAGGTGGCAGGAAGTTGAAAACTCTACTATATTACTTTATCCGGCTAAAAGGATAAAATAAAAGAGCGTTGATTATCAAGTGGTTGCGCAACGATTGGCTCGGGAAATGGAACAGAACATGAAGCAAATTCGAATCGCGGTGGTCGGTGCGGGGCCGGCGGGATGCTTTGTCGTCACCGAACTGCTCAAGCATCCCTCCGTATCGGGGATCGATGTTCTCGACCGCCGAGACCAGCCCCACGGCCTGGTCCGGTACGGTGTGGCGCCCGATCATGCCCACACGCGCCGGGTGTCGGTGTTGTTCGATCGGGCCCTCGCCGATGACCGGGTTCAGTTCCGGGGGGGGATCATGGTGGGGGTGGACCGGACGGTCGATGAGCTCCGGCGGGCGTATGATGCGGTCGTATTCTGTACCGGGGCGGAGGATCCGCGGCGGTTGGATGTCCCGGGCGGTGAGCTTCCCGGGGTGACGCCGGCGCTGTATTTTTCGCGATGGGTGAACGGCGACTGGACGGATGCCGGCGCCTTTCCGCTTCACGCCCGGTCGGTGGCGGTGATCGGAAACGGCAACGTCGCCCTCGATGCGGCCCGCCTGCTCGTGCAACCGGAAGCGGTACTCAAGGATTCGGACATCCATCCGGCGGCGCTGGCCCGGCTGGCCGGGTCATCGGTTCGCGACGTGTATATCATCGGCCGCCGGGGTCCGGCCCAGAGTTCCTTCGGAGAGGCCGAACTGCGCCAGCTCGGGGAGATTCCCGGTTGCCGGGTGCATATCGACCTTCACGAGTTGGATCTTTCCGAGGCGGACCGGCAGGAGATCGCCGACCGGCACGACGACAATCTGCAGCTTGTCCAGGACGCACTTCACGACCTTGAGTCGAGAACCTGGCCCGATGCCGAGCGGAACATACATCTTCTATTCCGCCGGTCGCCGGTGGCGGTGACCGGGGAAGGCAGGGTGGAGGGTCTCGAGCTTTGCCGCAACCGGCTCGAGGGTCCGGCGGGCGCCCAACGGGTGGTTCCCACCGACGAGATTCGGCATCTGGCTACAGAGTGGGTCATAACCGCGATCGGTCACCGGAGCATGCCGATCCGAGGGTTGCCGTTTGACGAGGAGTCCGGATCCATCCCCAACCTGCATGGGCGGGTGAGGGGCTGCGAGCGGGTCTACGTCTCCGGCTGGCTGCGGCGCGGAGCCCGCGGCCTGATCGGCCACAACCGCAAAGACGCCATGGAAGTCGTCCGCGCGGTGATGGAAGACGTGTTATCGGATGTATGAAGTAGGAAGTCTGAAGGATGACCGCCGAGCCTTTGAAGCCCGCGAGCCGCATCGCCGCTTTTTCTCGCGCTGCTCGAAAAAGGAAGAGGGACTATTGACGTTTCTGCTCCGGTCGCCGGAAGAGGAGACAGGCAAGCGCCCTCCACTACATAAGGATGAAAGGTCGGTCTCGCCTCAAGGATGGGGCGACCGGCCTGCCCCGGCGTAACGCCCATTCAGATTTGAATGTTGGCTGTTGAGAGTTCGATGTTGGATGTTCCGCCCCGCAACTGCGGGGCGGCACGCCTTCATCCTCCCTGTTTTGTATTCCCCTGAAGAAACTCCTCGCTGACCCCGAGCTCGTTCAGGGCGATCAGGACGTCGCGCAAACCGCTTTTGCGTTCGCCGCCCATGTTCTCTTCCTCGGCAACTTCCATATCGCGTGCGTCATACGCCCAGCTCTTGAGGATCACGATTTGTTCGTCCCGGGTAATGGATGAGTCGGCCAGTACATCTTGCGGTTGATTGTATTGATGATGCGTCATGGCAAGTCCTCCGTTTCCATCGTAAGCATAACGCATATCAAGGCTGATGCAATGCAGGAGCGCCCGGCCATTCCCCGCCGGCGTTGATCGGCACTCGTACAGTACGGGTGCATGTCAGGCGCCCGTGTGCATGAGAACCATCGATTTCCTCTTCTGTGGAGCCTTTCCAGTTGACATCCGGCGAAACTTCGCGAGATTCGGGCGGGACGTTTGCCGCCCGGACGATAAGGACCGGTATGCGCAGTTCCCGGAATGTTCCCTATACGAAAGGATACAGCACAATGTCTGAACTGAATTTTCAAGTACCGCCGGAAGTCGACGAGATCCTCAAGGCCTGTCCCGCGTTTACGGTTGCCAGCACCATGTCCGAACTCCTGCAGCTTGCCGTGCGCGATGAGAAGGACGGCTATCACGAAGTGGCATATGATGTGCCGGGGAAAGGCCGGGTTGTGGAGGCCCGCGTGTGCCGGGTCAAAAACGGAATCGCGGCAAATTATGTGGAGCCGTATATGCGTCGGCGCGACCCCGACTGCATGGTGATCGCAGATGAAAGTCCGACCGATAAGCCCCGGTACATCGACCGGTTCGGCAAACATTTCGAGGAAACCCGCGCCGACACCTTCGCGTGGCTCAAGGAGCAGGAACTGGCGCTGTTTCCGTTCGTCGCCGGCGAGCCGGGCAAGGGGGTCGATGCCCTCGTGGTCGGCCCGGCAAACGCGGGCTTCTTTGCCATGGGGCTTTCGCTCCTCCAGGGCATTCTCGATGACGAGGACATCCCGGAGAGTTTCAATCCCCGCGCCGTCATTTACGTTGCCCCTCCCTTCCGCCACACCCATTTCGAGGGCCGTCAGATTGTGGTCCACAACCGGCGTAAGAACATTCACGAGTTGTTCAGTTACAACCTCTATCCCGGACCCAGTGCGAAGAAGGGCATTTACGGCGTTCTGCTGACGCTGGGGGAGCGGGAAAACTGGGTGACCGCACACTGTTCGACGGTTCAGGTCATCACCCCCTACGACAACAAGGTCACCATCATGCACGAAGGGGCCAGCGGGGGCGGCAAGAGCGAGATGCTCGAGCAGGTCCACCGCGAGCGCGACGGCAGTCTGCTCCTCGGCGTGAATACGCTCTCCGGCGAGCGGCGCACCATTGTCATGCCCCGGAACTGTGAGCTCCGGCCGGTGACGGACGACATGGCGCTGTGCCACCCGTCTCTGTCCAAGAAGAACGGCAAGCTGTCGGTGATGGATGCCGAGGAGGCATGGTTTGTCCGGGTGAACCATATCACCCGCTACGGCATCGATCCCGCGATCGAGGAATTGACGATCCATCCTTCCGAACCGCTTCTGTTTCTGAACATCGACTCCCGACCCGGGAGCTCGGCGTTGATCTGGGAACATATCGAAGATGAGCCGGGCAAGCCCTGCCCGAACCCGCGGGTCATCGTGCCCCGCCACATCGTCCCCAACGTGGTCGAAGGCGCAGTCTCGGTGGATATCCGCAGCTTCGGGGTGCGCACGCCTCCGACCACCGCCGAGAACCCCACGTACGGCATTCTCGGTCTGTTCCACCTTCTGCCTCCGGCCCTGGCCTGGCTGTGGCGCCTTGTCGCCCCGCGCGGCCATGCCAACCCGAGCATCGTCGGGTCCGACGGCATGAGCTCGGAAGGAGTCGGGTCGTACTGGCCGTTCGCCACCGGCCGGATGGTCGATCAGGCCAACCTGCTGCTGGAACAGATCATCGATACGCCGCGTATGAAGTATGTGCTGATTCCGAACCAGCATATCGGCGTCTGGAAAACCGGGTTCATGCCGCAGTGGATTGCCCGTGAGTACCTGGCCCGCCGCGGCGGCGCAAGGTTCACCCCCGACCAGGTGATGCCGGCCCGCTGCCCCCTCCTCGGATACACCCTCAACAGCATGGTGGTGGAAGGCCAGACCATCCCCAACATCCTGCTTCGGGTTGATATTCAGAAGGAAGTCGGTCTTCCCGCCTATGATGCGGGTGCGAAGGATCTCACCGACTTTTTCCATCAACAGCTCCGGGAGATTCTGCACAAGGACCTGATCGACGA
>JAUIHQ010000139.1 GCA_030432155.1 bacterium
AAGTAGATCTCGGTACCGGCATCAAGATCGATGAACGTGACAAACGAGAAATCTTCACCCGGAGTATCGACGCCGATGACCGCGATATCTCCCTCATGAACCGTGGTCTGCGCCACCGCGCTCATGATCGGAGCGAAGAAGGAGAGAAATGCGCACGTAGCGGCAACAACAAGCTGCCGCCCCCTCATCCAACGAGATGGAGCCGACGAAATCATCCACAGACTCAAAATTTCGGGTGGAGACTCCGCAGAGTAGACGCATGATCAGCCCTTCGTGGTCCCCGTGACGCACCCCGATCATCTCAGACACCATGGCTAAAGGGAAGAGCCGGACGGTTAATTGAGCGTTAGTAATTGGTTGGAACCGAAATCCCAACCGATAACGGAAAACCGATTTATCGTCGCTACATGAACCGGCTGAAATGCTTAGCCGTGCGTCCGGAGCGGAAAGTCGATGGGAAAGCTCTGCGTCCCCGGGCGCACATTTTTTTACACCGAATGGAAAATACGGCGACCGGCTAACAATCGTGCAGAATCAATAATGAAAAACCCCGCGGAAAGGCCGCGGGGTTCATGATTCTGAATTCGGGGAAAACAGGCTCAGGCTGCGGATATTTTCCGAAGCCGTTCGCTGGCCCGGCCTTTACGCCGGGTGGCGGTTTCTTTCTTGATCGATCCGATTTTCGCGGCTTTGTCGAGGGCGGAGCAAAGCTCGGAAAACGCCGCTTTGGCAGCCTCTACATCCTTGGCTGCGATCGCCTCGTCGAGCTTGCGACGGCGGCTCTTGATCAGAGTCTTCTTTGCCTGGTTGCGCTGATGCCGTTCCTTGGACACCCGGATCTGTCGAATTGCACTTTTCGTATGGGCCATTGCCTGATTTCCTTTGTATCGATCAATCTGTCCGGCCGGTGCATGAAACCTGGTCCGGACGAAAAGAACCCGGATAATAAGCATTCGCGCCACCAAGTCAACCCGTGAATTACCCTGAAAACAAAGGCGGGAAAGAAAGTGATCGGCCCGCGGGTTCGAGGCTTGGCCTGGGGACGAAACTGGCGTAATGCAAAGGGTCATGCGGATCTGGTTCAAATGGCTGATCGGGGTGGCGTTACTCCCTCTCTGCGTGAGCGTTACCGTGACCGCTGCCCGGTTGGTCCGCGCTTTGCCCGGCACCGCGGAATCCATGTCGCCGCTGGCCGCCTGGTTTGCCGGAGGTTTTGTGTTCTGGGTGATTCTTTATCTGACCCTCCCCCGCCCGACCTGGTCGTATGTGCTCGCGCATGAGCTGACGCATGCGGTGTGGGGCCTCGTCATGGGCGCGCGAATCTCGCAGCTTCGGGTCTCGGAGCGCGGAGGAAGTGTCCGCGTTTCGAAAACGAATGTATGGATCACCCTCGCTCCATACTTCTTTCCTCTCTATACGATCCTTACCATTCTGCTTTTCGTGATCCTCAGGTTGTTCTGGCGCATGGATACCTACCTGCCGTTTTGGGCGGGACTGGTCGGCCTGACCTGGGCCTTTCACCTGTCGTTCACGTTCTCGATGCTCAGGATCCGACAACCGGATGTCGAGGAACACGGCCGGTTGTTTTCGTATACCCTCATCTATGTCATCAACATGGCGACGATTCTCGCCTCGTTCGGCTTTCTGACCTCCGGAACGTGGATTTCGTTGCTGCAGTCGGCGACGGCGGACACCATGGAGGCATATACGTTTGTCGGCCAATGGGCCGGGGAACTGGTGCGCCGCGGTCTGCGCATGATAGATTTGTCGGTATCCGGACAATAAATCCGCACTTCATCCGTTTCATGGATGGAGACCGGAGGATGTACATCGATCATGGACCAACCGGAATTGAAATGGCTGGATGCATACCGGAAGCGAGGCGATCCGGAGGCGCTCCATGCCCTGGTGGAACACAGCCGACGGCCGTTGTATGCCTTTATTCACCGAATGGTCGGAAATCCACAGGAAGCGGACGACATCTTCCAGGAGACCTGGTTCCGGGCCATCCGGAGCCTGGATCGTTTCAAGGGAACAAAATTCATGAGTTGGCTGTTTCGCATCGCTCATAACCTGGTGATTGACCGGGCCCGAAAGCACGCGCCGGAAGCCGAATTAGCGGATCCGACGGGCGGCGAGCAGGATCCATTTCAAACCAGGGTGGCCGATCCCCGGCCATCGCCCGCCGATCAGGTCCATCACGGGGACCTTGCCCGGCGGATTGCCGCCGCGGTCGATCGCCTTCCTCCCGATCAACGGGAGATCTTCCTGTTGCGAACCGAAGCGGACATGCCGTTCAAGGAGATTGCGAAGATGCTGAACATTTCCATCAACACCGCGCTGGCACGCATGCAGTATGCGCTTCGAAAATTGCGGGTCGAGCTGCAGGGTGAATATGACCTTTCCACAGGAGATGTACGATGAAACGCGACAAACTGGAACAATGGATACTGATGGAAGCATCGGGCGAACTGAGTCAACGCAGGCGTCGAAAACTCGACCGGGCGCTTCGCGGCGACGTATCGCTCCGAGCCTGGCGCGAGGAAACCCTGGCCCTGCTCCGCGGCGCGCACAGCGGCATCGATGGACCGTCCGCCAACACGATCGATGCGATCCGGACCTTCGGGGCTGAACATGCCTTCTCGGGCTCCGGTCATGCCCTGCGGTCGCCGTTCCTGAACCCGGCCTGGCTGGCCGCGGGCGTGGCGCTTCTTCTCCTCGCGCTGGGCCTGCTGTTCTTTTCCCGGCCGTCCTCCATCCCGCAAACCGTCGACACCGGCGCCCCGACTGGAGACATGTCGGATGTTTTGGCGGAAACAACACTTGATGACGACCTTGATCAGCTCTATGCCCTTCTCACCGTCGAGGAGGATTTCACTCTGGTTGAGGAGGACGCCACGATGGATGAACTGGCCCATGAGCTGCTGGCTCTCGAGGAGGAACAGATATGAAAAGCTGCCGCGGATATCGATCGACAGGGTTGTCCCGTAGCTGGCCGGTTTTTGTGTTGCTGGCGTTCCTGAGCTGGACCGCCGCTTCGGCCCAGGATCCGGAAGATCAGCCTCCCCCGCCCGACCGACCGGAAAGCCCGCCTCCCCCGGGGCATGGTCCCGGCTTCGGACACGGACGTCATGGCGGCGGTAACTCGGAAAACTCACCGGTGGACCGGTGGCTGGAGCACGTACGCGAATCGAACCCGGAGGAATACCGGCGGTTGACGGAGCTGAAGACCGGCGATCCCGAAGCCTTCCGGCGCGAGCTGAGGGATCGCTTGAGGAAGAAGCGGGCGATGAACATGCTGGAGGGCCGTCCCCATCTCGCCGAAGCCATCCGCGGACTTCCCCCGGAGGAACAGAGCTGGCTGGCCGACCGTATTCTCGATCGACCCGGACGCGGTCCGGGACCGGGGGATCCCGAGACCCAGCAGGCGCTGAAAGAACACTATCGCTCGGTGCGAACCGGAATGCAGACCTACCGGGCTGCTGAAACACCGGAAGAAAAAGATGCCGCACGGGGGGAGATCCGCACGACCCTTTCCGAGATTTTCGATCTCAAGGAAGAACAACGACGGGAAAGAATCGCCCAGGCGGAAGAACTCCTTCAACGGCTGAAGCGGGAATTCGATGACCTGGCCAACGACCGGGATGAAGTCATCGACCGCGAGCTGGAAGAACTTCTCCGCGATGGCGGACGAAACCGACGCTGAGCGCCGACCCGCCCTGCCGACGCGGGTCGGAACGTTCAACGCTCAACGCGGTCAACGCCCAACGTTCAAAGGGCCATGGGCGGACCTGTTTCCTGGCCGGGATCACGGGCAAGCGGGAGCTTGCCCCTCCGGAGGCCAATAACTCCACCCCCACCCCGGAGGGCGAGCGGCTCGCGAGCCGGGTTTGGCGGGGCCCACGAATCGCACGGATCTTCACGAATCGCTTCGACCATGCCCGCAAGCACACGCAGCGTTGCATAAGCGGGTCGGGTACGTGTATGCGGGTATGTGTGGCGATGAAGCGTGGGTTGAAGAGCCGGGGCATGTGCGGGAAAACCGCAACTGCCACACATAACCGCAACCCTTACCCGGATACACGTACCCGACCGACTTCCCACCCCGCCGACGCGGGTCGGAACGTTCAACGCTCAACGCGGTCAACGCCCAACGTTCAAAGGGCCAAGGTCAGACCATTTGCCCGGCCCGGATGTCAATGATTGCAATCCCACACGGGAGGGCGAGCGGCTCGCGAGCCGGATGGATGGTGACCGGGATATTGGATGCAACGGATTATGATTATGATTGATGGAGACGGGGTGGGTCGTTCGTTCCTTGCAACGGGCATGTTACCACCCAACTGATAACCCACCCCGCCCTCCGGGCACCCCTCCCGGGGAGGGGATCAGGTTGTCGATGTTCGCGCGGCACACCTTTCATCCTTCCGAGGGCCGCAGCGGAAACGCCCAAATGTCCCTCTTCCTTTTTCGAGCTTCGCGAGAAAAAGCGGCGATGCGGCTCGCGGGCTTGGGTGGGCGGCGCAAGCCGACCAGGGAAACGGCGGTCTGTAGTGCCCGGAATTCAAGGCGGAGGCGCGAACGCTGGGCTCATGCCCGCGTTCGTGACTCCAACGCAGAAGGCCGGGTGCTACAGGCCGCCGCTTTCCCGGCCCAAGCCCGCGAGCCTCCACGGTCAACCCCGCAGCCACCCGCCCCGCCCCGCCGACGCGGGTCGGAACGTTCAACGTTCAACGCGGTCAACGCCCAACGTTCAAAGGGCCATGGTCGGACCCTTTGCCCCTCCGGAGGCCAATAACTCCACCCCCACCCGGGAGGGCGAGCGGCTCGCGAGCCTCCACGGTCAACCGCGAAGCCACCCGCCCCGCCGACGCGGGTCGGAACGTTCAACGTTCAACGCGGTCAACGTCCAACGTTCAAAGGGCCGTGGGCGGACCTGTTTCACGGCCTGGATCACGGGCGAGCGGGAGCTTGCCCCTCCGGAGGCCAATAATTCCAATCCCACGGTCAACCCCGCAGCCCTCCACCGCTCCGCAGATGAGAGTCGAAATGTCCAACGTTTACGTGGCCGGTTCCGGTACTGTTTTTCTATTGACCCTGCCCGGGCGGCGACCAACGATGCGGTCATGCGCATATTACATGTTGGAGATATCGTGGGATCACCGGGTCGGCTGGCATTCAACAAGATTGCCGTGCCGATGAAACAGCGAGGGGAGATCGATGCCCTTGTGGTGAATGCCGAGAATACTGCGGGCGGGCGCGGCATCACCGCCGCATTGGCGGAAGATCTTCTCAATGCGGGCGCGGACGTTCTCACGATGGGCGACCACACCTGGGACCAGCGGGATCTCATGCCTTTTCTCGATGTTGAGTCACGCATCATCCGCCCCATGAACTTCGCCCCCGGTTGCCCGGGCCGCGGCTGGACCACGGTGGAAACCGATGCAGGCCCCCTGACCGTCATGCAGGCCATCGGCCGGGTCTTCATGCAGCCCAGCGACTGCCCCTTCCGCGCGATCGACGCCCTTTTCAAGCAGGGTATGGAGTTTGCCCCGGTTATCCTCATGGAAATGCATGCCGAAGCGACATCGGAGAAAGTCGCGATGGGCTGGCACCTCGACGGCCGCGTCACGTCGGTCGTCGGCACCCATACCCATGTCCAGACATCCGATGAACGGATTCTACCGGGCGGAACCGCCTACCTGACCGATCTCGGCATGACCGGACCCAAGGACTCGGTCATCGGCCGCACCGTGGATACGATCCTGCCCAAATTCCTGACCAATCTGCCGGCAAAATTTGAAGTCGCCAAAGGCAGCGTCGCCCTCGAAGGCGCTCTCATCGAAACCGGTCCCGATGGCAAGGCCATTTCGATTGAGCGGGTACGGACCTTTATCGACGACGTCTGACGGCTGTCATCATAACCAACCCGACTGCAAGGCCTTAACGCTTCAAGTCAAGCATTTTACCCAATTTTCCGCTATACCGGCCTTCGCGAAGCCGGGTAGGGTTCCGGTAAATCGCTTCGCCCTGAACTTGTAAAGCGGATGACTATACGGCCCATGAACAGACTTCTGACTCCCCTGCTTGCCTGCCTGACCATCCCGATCCTGACCCAACCGTGCATTGCCCAATCCGCACGGCCGGGGATGGGCGGAATCCCCTATGCGGATGCGGGCGGTACCGGGGTTATGTTCCGGGTGTGGGCGCCTCATGCCACCGCGGTCGGCGTGAAGGGCCAGTTCAACGGATGGGCCACCACCCCGCTGGTCCATGAAGGCTCGGGCAACTGGTCCGCGGATATCGCTGGCGCCCAGGCCGGGCAGGAATACAAATACGTCATCAACAACAGCTTTGACCGCCGGGATCCCCGATCCCGGCGTGTAGTCAATTCCGCCGGCAACAGCATCGTCTACAAGCGCGATGCCTTTGACTGGGGAGGACCCGACACCTTCTCGCCGCCGTGGCTCAATGATCTCGTGATCTACGAAATGCATGTCGGGACCTACAACGCCGAAGACTGGGTTCCCAGCTCCTTCGACAAGGTCATTGAACGGTTGGATCACCTTCGGAATCTCGGGGTCAGCGCGGTGGAGGTCATGCCGGTCAATGAATTTGCGGCGGATAAAAGCTGGGGCTACAACCCGTCGGATCTGTTTGCCATCGAAAGCGCGCTGGGCGGGCCCGACGGCTTCAAGCGGTTCGTCAAAGCCTGTCATGATCGCGGCATCGCGGTGCTGGTGGATGTGGTGCACAACCACTATGGCCCCAGCGATCTCGGACTATGGCAATTCGACGGGTGGAGTCAGAACGGGCTCGGGGGCATTTATTTCTACAACCAGTATGACAAGGCATCAACATGGTGGGGCAACACCCGGCCGGATTTCGGCCGGTCCGAGGTCCGGACCTTCATCCGCGACACCATCTTCATGTTCATGGAGGAATACCGGGTGGATGGATTCCGGTGGGACTCGGTATTCAACATCATTTACTACAACAGCGGCGCCAATCACAACCCGGATGGTGAAGCGATGATCCGCGACATCAACTGGGAGCTTTCGCAATCTCACCGCGGGACCATCCGCCTCGCGGAAGATCATGCATTTGATTTCAACATGAACTTTGACGGGGTATGGGATGTGGGGTTCCACGACCACCTTCGCTGGCAGGTTACGCAGGGCAGCGATGCCGACCGCAACATGCACTGGCTGGCTGACCGGATCCAGAACAATGCGAGCCACAGCCGGGTCATCTTCTCCGAATCCCACGATGAAGTGGGCGACCTGAACAATAAGATCCGCCTCCCCCGGGCCATCGACAGCAACAATCCCTGGAGCGTGTGGGCCCGGAAACGCCAGCTCCTGGCTGCCGGTATCGTGATGACCACGCCCGGCATACCGATGATTTTCCAGGGTCAGGAAATGAATGAAGACTGGACCTTTGCATCAGAGACGTCGTTGCGCTGGGATCTTACCAATACCTGGAGCGGCATCGTCCAGGCATACTCAGACCTTATCCACCTTCGTCGAAATCTCCTCGGAGGTACCCAGGGCCTCAAGGGAACCGGCGTTTCCGTTCACCACCAGGACAACGGTAACAAGGTGATCGCCTATATTCGCTGGGATGCCGGCGGCGGTCAGGACGACGTGGTGGTGGTTGCCAACTTTGCGGTGAATGAGTGGACCGGCGGCTCGTATTCGATCGAATTTCCATCCGCGGGCACGTGGTACAGCCATTACAACAGCGACAGCTCCGGCTATGGATCCGATTTCGGCAACATCGGTTCGTCTGAAGTGGTTGCGTCGGGCAATCCGGCAACTGCTGCGGTGAACATGGACTCCTACAGCCTGCAGATTTTTTCCAAGACGCCCCCGCCCACCGCGGGTTCGGCGGCGATGGCTCCGCCCTCTCCCCAGGGATGCATCCCGGTCCACATCACATATGATCCGGGAAGCGGTCCTCTGGCCGGGGCGACATCGGTCGTGGTGTCCATCGGCCGCAACGGCTGGCAATACACTACGGATCTCGTCATGACCAACCGTCCCGATGGATTCGGTCTTGATTATGAAATCCCCGAGGAAACGACCGTCCTCGACTTCGCGTTCCGCACGGCCGACACCAATAGCCCGGTGTGGGATAACAACCTCGGACGGGATTGGCATGTCGAAGTGGAAGACTGTGCGAACCTGCCGTCCGAGCTTTCCATGTCGCCCGGACTGCCCCAGGGCTGTATTCCCGTGACCTTCACCTACCGGGAGCGATCAGGACCGCTGCAGGATGCCGCCGGGGTGAATCTGTTCATCGGACGGAACGGATGGCAGGACATCACCACCCATGCCATGACGGAAACAACCGATGGCACCTGGCAGGTTGTCTATACGATTCCCAATGATTCATGGGAACTCGACTTTGTTTTTCATGACGACGAGGCGGGAGAAAACCGGACATGGGATAACAACAACGGCCAGGACTGGGAGGCGGTGGTCATTGATTGTGTTGACTCGATTGCCTCCGGCATCACGATCACGAATCCGCCCTCGGACCGGTCCGTCTCCAATGCCGTCACCTCCTTCGACATCCACGGCCGGGCTTCCGGTGATATGACCGGTGAGTTTTCATGGACCAACGAGCTGACCGGCCAGTGGGGAACCATGCCGGCCGGCACCAACTGGACGATCCCGACCGTACAGCTTATCGAAGGCGCCAACCTGATCCGTGTGCGGGGAACCAACAGCGCCGACAATCCGAATGCGAATGTGCAGGACAACGCAGCCGACGCCGCCTATGCCGCCGGCTGGGCCGACGGGTCAAACGGCGGAACAAACTGGGGCGCGGGATGGATCCTCACCGCCACCACGAATGCCGGCCATTTCACCACGGATGCCGGGGCCTCCTCGAACCTGAACATCGATACCCACGCCTGGGGCCTTTGGGCCAATAACGGAGGACTGAGTGATGCGGTTCGGCCCCTGGCCGGGAAACTGAATGTGGGAGATGTCTTCAGCGCCCGCTTCGAGAACAACTATATCGACGGAGGCTCTTCGGTCGGCATCGGGTTCCAGAATCGTTTTGGACAAAACCTGTTTGAGTTCCTTTTCATCGGTGACGGCACCAACTATCTCGTTAACGACACCGTCACCGCCCGGCCCACGGGTGCAGGATGGACTGATCAGGGCCTTGAAATTTCTTTCGAACTTCTGACCCCCACCGACTACCGGCTGATGATCGGCACCCAGGAAGTGACCGGTGTGCTGGCCCCGGCGTCCGAAACCGTCATCGACCGGATCCGCTTCTGGAATTACAGCGCCGGGGGCGGCGGGGACCACAACTTCTATATAAATGATCTGCAGATTGACGGCGGACCGTTGGAGAGCCTGCAATATGAAGCCAGCGTAACCCTTACC